>NZ_JAQFIL010000001.1:6079285-6397857 GCF_029504655.1 Catalinimonas alkaloidigena | reverse complement strand
TTCCCTGCTGTGTTTGGGTAATCTTATGATAACTGCTTTTGACATTTAGATGCCGTTTTTTCAGATGACGCTTTAGAAATTCATGCTCATGGTTGTTTTTTCCTTCCTCCTTATCATCTCCCACCCAGATATCGCCATGGTACTTTTCCATATCTGACGGTAACATGCCCGAAAAAATAGCATTCCGTGAGTAAGCAGTAGTAGTAGGAAGTATAGAGTAGAAAGTATCCTCCTCTTCCATAGTGAAATGATTAAGCACCGTTGACTCTATGACTTTCCACTGATCATAACGGAGGTTGTCAATAACAATGAAAAATACGGGCCTTTCATCGTTAATATGGGGAAAAACCTTTTTCTGCATTAACTGATGGGAGAGCATTGGCTTTTCTGCATTCACGTCATTAAGCCATGACTCATAATTGTCAATTACGAAGCGGGCGAAGTTGTTATTGGCTTCTTCCTTCTGCATGTCTAAAACTTCTGACATACTTTTTTCTTCTGTATTGTCAATTTCCAGTTCCCAGTACACCAGCTTTTTATAAACCTCTACCCATTCCTCATGATTCATATCCTCGCCAAAGGCCATGCTGAGGTTACGAAATTCCTGCTGATAGCTCAGGTTGGTTTTTTCAGTAACCAGACGCTTATTATCCAGAATTTTCTTGACAGAGAGTAAAATCTGGTTGGGGTTAAGCGGCTTGATAAGATAATCACTGATCTTAGCTCCTATGGCCTGCTCCATAATCATTTCTTCTTCGCTCTTGGTGATCATCACCACCGGAATGCTGGGCTTAGAGGATTTGATGTAATCCAGTACTTCCAATCCGGTCATCCCGGGCATGTTCTCATCCAGAAAAACAATATCAAAATGACGCTTCTCAAATGCGTCAATGGCATCTGCACCACTATTTACTGTGACGACTTCGTATCCTTTATTCTCCAGAAAAAGAGTATGAGGTTTAAGCAGGTCAATTTCGTCATCCGCCCACAAAATGCTATATCTTTGCATAAAAATATCCTGTTTACTTAGCTTTTTAAACTTAATCTAAGGTAGTGAAGTTTTGAGATAAAATAATATTAGCTACTTACTTAAGTGAAGGAACGATAAAGTAGCAAAAAATCATGTTGAGAATATTTAAAAAAAACATATAAAAATTGAACAAGAGAAAAGTATTTAACGACCCGGTATACGGCTTCATCAATATTCCCTCTGATTTGATTTTTGATGTTATAGAACATCCGTACCTTCAAAGATTACGAAGGATCAGACAAATGGGTTTAGCTGATTTTGTTTATCCGGGGGCGTTGCATACGCGCTTTCATCATGCACTGGGAGCCATGCACCTGATGCAAAGCACTTTAAGCAGCCTGCGTAACAAAGGGCAGGAGATCTCTGAAGACGAATTTGAAGCTACGCTAATAGCCATTTTATTGCATGATATCGGACACGGGCCTTTCTCTCACGCTTTGGAGTATGTGCTCATCCCCGGAGTAGGACATGAACAAATGTCGGAGCTGATCATCAGGCGATTATGCGATACATTTGGAGGAAATATGCATCTGGCTTATCAGATATTTACGGATCAATATGCGCGTAAATTTTTTCATCAGCTTGTCTCCAGCCAGTTAGACATCGACCGGCTGGATTATCTCAAACGAGACTGTTTCTATACCGGGGTTTCTGAAGGAGAGATTGGTGCTGACCGTATTATCAAAATGTTGGATGTGCGAAATGATAAGATCGTTGTAGAAGAAAAGGGAATCTATAGCATAGAAAATTTTCTAAATGCACGTCGGCTTATGTACTGGCAGGTATATCTGCATAAGACCAGTGTAAGTGCTGAGAAAATGATGATCTCTACTATGAACAGAAGCATTGATTTGGCAGCGCAGGGGGTAGATGTTCAAGCCAGTCCCAGTTTGGCATTTTTCCTTAATCAGAAAGTAACACTAGATGAGCTTGAGCAGGATCAGAATTGTCTTAAGCATTTTGTGTCGCTGGATGATATTGATATCTGGGCAGCTATCAAACAGTGGGTATACCATCCTGACCGGGTTTTGTCTGATCTTAGCAGCCGCTTGCTGGAGCGAAGACTATTTAGAATAAAGCTGAGCAATGAAGTGACCCCTGAGGAAAAATTAGAAGCGTTAGAAAAAAAAATATTAAGCAAATTAAAGATCACAGAACAGGAACTAAAGTATTTTATGGTACATGGTAGTATCAGTAATGCTGCTTATGTCTCGAGCGGTCAAAAAATCAACATAATCACCAAAGAGGGCAAGATTTTTGACATAGCACAGGCATCGGACTTGCCTAATATTAAGGCTATGAGCAGAATTGTCAAAAAATATTACCTATGCTGGCCCAAAGATGTAAATTTGCGCCACAACAGCATAGCATATTCCTAATAAAACCTACATAAATGATAGAATTTAGTATTGAATACATTGCTAACCTACTCGATGGTGAATTGGAGGGAGATGGTTCTATCAAGATCAGTCAGCTGGGAAAAATAGAAGATGCTGGTAAAGGAGCGATTTCCTTTCTCTCCAACCCTAAATACGAAGCCTCTATCTACTCTACGAATGCGAGCGCTGTAATAGTTAAAAAAGATTTTCACCCCAAGAAAGAACTGCATACCACCCTGATACGTGTAGAAGATCCGTACCTGGCCTTTACTGCTCTTCTTGAAGAGTATCATAAACTGGTCAATTTTCAAAAAAAAGGGGTAGAGCAACCTGCCTATATTAATAGTACCGCAGAAGTTGGTCAGGATATTTACCGAGGGGCTTTTTCGTATATAGGAGCCAATTGTAAGATTGGTGATCACGTCAAAATTTATCCTCATGCTTATATTGGTGATAATGTGCAGATAGGCGATCATACTATCATCCATAGCGGAGTTAAGATCTATCCTGGTTGCGTAATAGGCTCTCATTGTGTGGTGCATGCAGGAGCGGTAATAGGAAGTGACGGCTTTGGTTTCGCTCCTCAGGCTGACGGTACTTATAAAACAATTCCTCAGGTAGGTAATGTTATTGTAGGGCATCATGTAGATATTGGCGCTAACACCACAATAGATTGCGCTACTTTGGAGTCTACAAAGATAGGCAATGGAGTGAAGCTTGATAATTTAATCCAGATTGCTCATAATGTTGAAATAGGAGAAAATACGGTGATCGCCGCCCAGACAGGAGTTTCCGGCTCTACCAAAATTGGCAAAAACTGCGTGCTGGCAGGACAGGTTGGGGTGGTAGGACATCTCAAAATTGGTGACAACAGTAAAGTAGGGGCACAGGCAGGAGTAGGAAAGTCTATGACTCCCGGTAGTATAGAGCTAGGGAGTCCCAGCTTTGACCGTAATAAATACTTAAGGGTATATGCTTCCTTCAAGAACCTCCCGGATTTAGCCGCCCGTATTCAACAACTAGAGAAAAAAGTATTAACTTTGTCCGGAAGCGAGGAATAATTAATAATGAATATCAGACAACACACAATTAAGAAGTCTATTACAGTATCTGGCGTAGGTTTACATACCGGCGTAAGAGCCAATATGACTTTTCTACCTGCCAAGCCTAACCATGGTATCAAGTTTCAACGAATTGACATTGAAGGGCATCCTATTGTAGATGCGGATGTCGACAATGTAGTAGATCTTTCCCGAGGTACTACGATAGAGCAGAGTGGAGCCCGTATCAATACTGTAGAACATACCCTGGCCGCACTGGTAGGGATGGAGATAGATAATGTGCTTATCCAACTTGATGGACCAGAGCCTCCTATCATGGATGGTAGCTCCAAAATGTTTGTAGATGCATTAATGGAAGCAGGTACCGAGGAGCAAAGTGCTTTGCGAAACTTCTTTGAAGTTAAGGAGGGAATTTTTCATCGCGAGCCCGCCCGAAATGTAGAAATTGCTGCCCTTCCTCTGGATGACTACCGCCTAACGGTAATGATAGATTATAATTCACCAGTATTAGGGAGTCAGCATGCTTCGTTAAATGACATTAGTCAGTTTGCAAAAGAAATATCAGCTTGCCGTACTTTTTGCTTCCTGCATGAACTGGAGATGCTCTATCAGAATAATCTGATCAAAGGTGGAGACCTCAACAACGCTATAGTGGTGGTAGACCGTAAAGTTGAGGAAGGAGAGCTGGATCACTTGGCCGGTCTCTTTAATAAGCCCAGAGTGGAAGTGAAGAGTGAGGGAATACTCAATAATGTAGAGCTTCGCTATAAGAATGAGCCTGCCAGGCACAAACTATTGGATATGGTAGGTGATCTTGCGCTTGTGGGAAGACCTATCAAAGCGCAAATCCTGGCAGCTCGTCCCGGACATGCTGCTAATGTAGCTTTTGCCAAGAAGTTGAAAAAAGCTATGAAGGAAAGCAGTAATAATGCGGTTCCTCAGTACGATCCCAAGCTACCTCCTGTGTTGAATATTAACCAGGTAAGCCAAATGTTACCTCACCGGTATCCCTTCCTGATGATAGATAAAATCTATTATCTCGATGATACGGTCGTATGTGGTATCAAGAATGTGACTATGAATGAGCCCTTCTTTGAGGGACATTTTCCCGGTAACCCCGTAATGCCGGGTGTACTTCAGGTAGAGGCTATGGTACAGACAGGTGGTATATTGGTGTTGAGTACTGTTCCAGATCCCGAAAATTATTGGACATACTTCCTGGCTATTGAAAGCTGTAGGTTTAGGAAGATGGTATTGCCCGGTGATGTACTTACAATTAAGTGTGAATTACTGGCACCTATTAAAAGAGGGATTGCTAAAATGCGTGGGGAAGCCTATGTGGGTAGCACCCTTGTATGTGAAGCAACAATGTCAGCAAGTATAGTAAGAAAAGACTCATGAATCAGCCTTTAGCATATATTCACCCTGAAGCTAAAATAGCTAATAATGTCGTGATAGAGCCATTTAGCACTATCCATAAAGACGTTGAGATAGAGGAAGGGACCTGGATTGGCTCCAATGTTACCATTATGGAAGGTGCCAGAATTGGCAAGAACTGCAAGATTTTTCCCGGAGCAGTAATCGCAGCCGTTCCTCAGGACTTAAAGTTTGCGGGGGAGAAGACGGTGGCCATTATTGGTGATAATACAACCGTACGTGAGTGTGCTACTATCAACAGAGGTACCGTAGATAAATATAAGACAGAGGTAGGTAAAAACTGCCTGATCATGGCTTATGTACATTTGGGGCATGATTGTACCATTGGAGACTACTGTATTTTAGGCAACACTACCCAACTTGCCGGGCATGTACAGATAGATGATTATGCTATTTTTGGAGGCGCATGTGCCGTGCAACAGTTCACTAAAATTGGAGCACACACCTATATTGGAGGAGGATCACTGGTAAGGAAAGACATCCCTCCATTTACCAAAGCCGCTCGCGAGCCGGTTAGTTATGTGGGGATCAACTCCATAGGATTACGTAGAAGAGGTTTTACTACCGATGCAATCAGTGAAATTCAAAATATTTACCGTATTATTTATTTGAGCGGCTTAAATAACTCTTCTGCCCTTTCGGAAATAGAGATGCAAATGGCTCCCTCCAAAGAACGGGATGAGATTATCCAGTTCATCCAGACGTCCACCCGGGGCATTATGAAAGGACCTACCGAGTAAAAAAGATAACAATCATCTGCTTAAGCTGTAAGCCACTATTTTGACGATGCCAAAACATTTCTGATGCAGATCAAGCTTAGCAAAGTGGGAAAAAAGTTTCAGCGAGAATGGATATTTAGAAATGTTGATCTCACCTTAAAGCAAGGTCAGTCTTATGTGTTGATTGGTCCTAACGGGAGTGGTAAGTCTACCCTTATGTTAATCCTGAGTGGCCTCTTGTCTGCTTCTGAAGGAACAGTAAAGTATGAGAAAGGGAATAAAAAGAATATTCCTGAAGAAGAATTTTATCATCACCAAAGCATTGTCGCTCCCTATGAAGAAGTGGTAGAGGAATTTACACTTACCGAATTACTGGAGTTTCATTTTGCCTTCAAGCCTCCGCTGAATAATATGTCCAATATGGAAATCATGGAAGCCTTGTACCTGACACAAGCACGGGATAAATATATCAAACAATTTTCTTCAGGAATGAAGCAAAGGTTGAAACTGGGATTAGCCTTTTACTCAAAAAGTAAAGTGTTGTTTTTAGATGAGCCCTGCTCAAACCTGGATGCACGAGGGATTGATTGGTATCAGCGAGAAGTGAAAAAGGTGCTACAGGAACGCCTCGTAGTGATCTGCTCTAACCAGCCTTATGAGTATGAATTTGTTGATCAGCAAATTAATATTGAGCAGTATAAGTGATGTGCTTAGTTTGTAAGTTTCATATGCATTATTTATGATAATCATTAGCTAGTTTGTGCATATTGCAATAAGTTAAGTATTTAAACGTGCATACTTCAGGAAAAACAATAATTATGAAATACACACATAAACTTTTCGTATTTGCTGCTATACTCGGTCTTCTCTTGAACAGCGCCTGTGGCGAAGATACGCCTGATCCTACTGCTGACCCTGTTCCCGGCGAAGAAATAAGTGGAACCTGGGTAGTAGCTGAGCCAGGCGATGTAAGTGGACCAGCCGCTGATCAGTTTTCTGATTTCTCTATAAATATCACAGCCACCTCGTCACAGGTGAGCTATACTACCAATGGTAATGGTGATGCATTGGTTTTTCCTGATCAGGGTACATTTGCAGTAGAGGAAAGTGATGATTTTGAAAATGGTGCCACCGTAGTTCGTGGGCCGGATAATGTTGATACCCGCATTATACTCACTGAAGAAGGTAATGTTCTTACAATGGACTTTACAATCGATATAAACATCAATGCTGTCAATGGACGAGTAGCAAGTATCAATGGAGATTATACCTTTGTGCTCCAGAAACAACAATAGTGTATTTGTACTACAGTACAGTATAAGAAAGCCACTCTGCAAGAGCGGCTTTTTTTTATCGCAGACTTTTGGACAAAAGCCTCACTTTCATGACTGTTAAGGATTTTTAAATCATGAACGTTTTATCATCTCAGCTTCACAATAGTTACGCCTGCGCCACCTCTTTCTACATGCTCATCATGTACCTGAGTTACACGCTCATGTCTGTGCAGATAGTCTCTCACTACTTCCCTGAGAATACCATTGCCTTTACCATGAATGATACGCAACTCCTGCATACCAAACATACTGGCATCGTCGACAAAGTTCTCCAAAGAGGGTAAAGCCTCTTCAGCACGTTTTCCCCGGATATCCAGATTAGTGCTGAATTCAACTTGTTTTTTATTGATATCCAGGCTGGATGTAGTGAAGCTCTTATGATCAGGAAGTACTTTCTTTAAAGATTTTTTTGATACTTTTTCTAATCGCTTCAGCTTAATATTAGATTTAAGAGAGCCAATCAGTATTTCAGCTTGCTTACCCTTGATCTGAAGTACTTCACCTAACGCACCATTATCTTTGACGCGGATAGCATCACCTTGCCTGATTTCTCCTTCTTCCCGTTCCAGAGGTTCTGCTCTTTTAGGGGAGGATTTAGTGGGCTGTACCTGCTCTTTCAATTCTTCCAGCTCCTTACGTGCCTGTTTGGTAGCCTCTTTCTCCGCTTTATTCTCTTTGATAGAACGTATCGTTGCCTCTATGCGTTGGTTGGTGTCACGGAGGAGGGTTTGCGCTTCCCGTTTGGCTTCATTGATAATTTGTTTTTTCTGCGTATCAATATAAGATTTCAACTCTTCGTATTCCTTAGATAGAATATTAAGCCGTTTTTCTTTAGCGTTGAGTTCCTGATTGAGGGTGTTAAACTTGTTCTTCTCACTTTCCAGCTCACTAAGCATCTTGTCAAACTCTACTTTCTCCACCCCTATATGTTCTTTAGCCCGCTTGAGTACGCTCTGGGGCAAACCTATTTTCTGAGCAATTTCTAATGCGAAAGAGCTCCCCGGTTTACCGATCTCTAATTTAAAGAGTGGTTCCAGCTTTTCTGAGTCGAAACGCATGGCGCCGTTGACTATACCTTGGGCTTCATCGGCAAACTGCTTCAGGTTGGTGTAGTGCGTAGTAATAATGCCGAAGGTTTGTAAAGCATTTAGCTGCTCAAGGATGGCTTCAGCGATAGCGCCGCCAAATTGTGGCTCAGTACCTGTACCAAACTCATCAATTAATATTAGCGTGCGCTTGTCAGTAAATTTCAGGAAGTGCTCCATATTGGTCAGATGAGAGCTGTAGGTACTCAAATCATTTTCCAGAGATTGCTCGTCACCGATGTCAATGAAGATATTGTTGAAAATACCGACTTTTGAATGATCATCCATAGGGACCAGCATACCACATTGTAGCATATATTGGAGCAGCGCTACTGTCTTAAGGCAAACAGACTTACCTCCCGCATTGGGTCCGGAGATAATCAGGATACGCTGATCTTGATCTAAGCGAATATTTAACGGAACGATATTCCTCCCTTGCTGCTCCAGCGTGATTTGCAGAAGGGGATGGCGGGCATTGTACCAATCCAGCTTGTTCTTTTTTTCTACTACCGGGCAGCTAGAGTCAAAACGAAGTCCGAAACGAGCTTTGGCACGGATAAAATCTATCATGCCCAGGAAATTGTAGGCACTTTTTAGCGCCCGAATATGTGGGCGCAGCTCATCGGTAAGGCTGATCAGTATTCTTACAATCTCGCGTCGCTCCCTGTATTCCAGGTCACGAATTTCATTATTGATTTCCAGTACTTCTGCCGGTTCCAGAAAGACAGTTTGCCCGGTCGCTGATTCGTCATGCACAAACCCTTTGATGCGACGTTTATATTCAGCCAATACAGGAATCACCATCCTGCCTCCACGAACGGTAAGTGTAGCATCGTCAGGGGTAAAGCCCTGCTGCCTAGCCTGCCTCAGTATTTGGTCAAGCACCTTACGCAGGCGCACCTGCTCGCTCTGTAACATACGGCGAATGTCCTGTAGCTCTTTGCTGGCATTGTTCCGCATCTGTCCCTTCTCATCTATGATACGGCGAATACTGTTGAGCATACTACTGTCCAGTGAGATGAAGCCGCCCAGCTTCTTCAGCTCGGGAAACTCGTTTTCTTCGTCTTCTTCAAAAAACTTCAGGCAACGGAATATGGTATCCAGCGAGAGTTGCAGGTCATGAAACTCTTCTTCAATTAAAAAGGTACCCGGCGTTTTAGCTTTATCCAGATGAGCGTTTACATCTATATAATTGGAAGCAGGAAAAGGTTCTTCCTGTACTAGTATTTTTCTAAACTCCTCAGTCTGTGCCAGTAATTTGGTGATCATGACAAAGTCATCAGAGAAATTCATTTTGTCTACATAAGCAGTACCCAGACTGCTGCTACAATGGCCTTTTACCAACTCACGTACGCTGTCAAAGCCTATTTTATCTTCAAGATTCTTGGGATATAACAAATGCTTCTTTTCTTTATTTCTTCTTAGTGTGGATCAATTATTAAATAAACCTAAGGTAGAAGTTTTAGTTCGTCTTAGGGAAGGCTGCTGGCTAAAATCTTCAACCCCCACAAAGATAAAGCTTTTTTCAGCGAAATGATGAGGTAGAGAGGGGAGAGCGCAATGTCCTTAAAAAATGCTTTCAGGGGTTTAAGACTGAAAATTACCTGAGACAAGAAAAAATAATGAAGTATGATATCCGACATCCTGCTGTACTTTTAAACCAGCCTTGCTAAGCATTTTTACGAATATTAAGAGGCGTTTTCAAAATAGCACTGAGTATTTTAGATGGAAAGGGATAATTTTCAAAAGGTAAGCACCGTTTTTTACCTTTATGCATAAAAAAAGCCTGCCCGATAGTAAGTCCGGACAGGCTCTTTTACTTTTACCCTGAGGATTTTTTCATTTATAACAATTCAGCGTTTCTGGCAGAGGTAGTAAAGGTTGACAATCGTAATCTTTACCTTGACAAATTTGCAATCGTCGGGCTGATGACAATTATTCAGGAGCCTAATAAGTTTATTGTACATACTTCAATATGAATAAAGATATTAAAGTGATTATCCCGGCTTTTAATGAGCAAAACTCCATCGGTAAAGTGATCGGGGATATTCCCAAAGATTGGGTAAGTGAAATCATTGTAGTAAATAATAATTCAAAAGATAGTACAGAGGATGTGGCGCGTGAGACAGGCGTTACGGTGCTTAAGGAAGAACGTCAGGGCTATGGGTACGCCTGTTTGAGGGGAATAGCATATACAAAGGCTCAGGATTCTCAACCCGATATCATAGTTTTTATGGATGCTGACTATGCTGACTATCCTGAGCAACTACCGGAAGTGGTAAAGCCCATACTGGAAGAGGGGATGGATCTGGTGATTGGCTCAAGAGCTTTGGGCAAAAAGGAGAAAGGAGCGATGACACCCCAGCAGGTCTTTGGTAATTGGCTGGCCACTCGCTTGCTAAGATTGTTGTATGGCGCTAATTTTACCGACTTGGGGCCTTTTCGGGCTGTCACATGGGAAGCCTTGCAGCGTATCGATATGCAGGACCAAACCTATGGCTGGACGGTTGAAATGCAATTGAAAGCGGCTAAGCTGGGCTTGCGCAGTACGGAAGTGCCGGTAAAATACAGGAAGAGAAGGGAAGGTGTCTCCAAGGTATCCGGCACACTCAAAGGTACGCTGGGAGCTGGTTATAAAATCATCTGGACAATCTTCAAATATAGGTAAATGTAACTAAGACAGCCTTCTTGCGGTTGTATAGAAAAGGTTGCCTGATCAGCATAGCATAATTTATTTTTTATATGGAAATCCTAATTGCGGTAGGATATTTACTCTGCTTACTATTTATTTTTCTATTCAGCATAGGACAGTTGCATCTGACATGGCATTATCTGCGCCGCCTGAAAGAGAAAAAGACTGCTCCTGATATGGCAATGGAAGAGTGGCCCATGGTCACTATTCAGCTGCCTGTCTATAACGAACTTTATGTAATAGAACGATTGATTGATGCGGTCGTAAAAATCAGCTACCCCAGAGATAAGTTAGAAATACAGGTTTTGGATGACTCAACGGATGAAACTGTTGATCTCATCGCAAATAAAGTGAGAGCCTATCAAGAGCAGAATATCGATGTTAAGCATATCAGGCGGCCTGAGCGTAAAGGCTTTAAAGCAGGAGCCCTGGCCTACGGTCTGGAAAAAGCAAAAGGAGCATTTATTGCCATCTTTGACGCTGATTTCTTGCCTTCTCCGGATTTTCTCAAGAAAACCATCCCTCACTTCATCAATGAAAAGGTAGGCGTAGTGCAGACCCGTTGGGGACATGTTAACAAAGATTATTCTTTGCTCACCCGCCTGCAGGCTTTTGGCCTGGATGGCCATTTTACCATAGAGCAGGGGGGCAGAAGCCACGCCGGTAGCTTTATCAATTTCAATGGTACCGGAGGTGTGTGGAGAAAGGCCTGTATTGAAGACGCCGGGGGCTGGTCAGATGATACCTTGACAGAGGACCTTGACCTAAGCTATAGAGCACAGATGAAAGGCTGGGAGTTTACTTATCTGGAAGAAGTAGAGGCTCCGGCTGAGCTCCCTATCCTTATGCCTGCTATCAAATCGCAACAGTTTCGCTGGAATAAAGGGGCCGCAGAATGTGCTCGTAAGCATTTAATCCATATTTTTGAAGAGCATCCAAAGCGAAAAATAGGGTGGGTTAACCGTATTCATGCCATCATGCACCTTTTTAACTCATCAGTATTTTTGTTTTTGTTAATAGGAGCCGTATTAAGTGTGCCTATGCTGTTTATTAAACAGCAGCACCCTTATATGAATACTTTTTTTAAACTGGGAGCAGTGTTTGTGTTGGGCTTTTTTTCTATCGGACTTTTCTATTGGATCGCTACCAGCCGAGTTATCAAAGAACGTAAGCTATGGTACTTTCTAAAGCACTATCCACTTTTCCTGACCATTACCATGGGCCTTTCTCTGCATAATGCGTTGGCAGTAGCCGAAGGTTTACTGGGCTTTAAATCTCCTTTTCTGAGAACACCTAAATTCAATGTAACCAATGTGAAAGAGCAGTGGAAGAAAAACATTTACCTGCATTACAAGGTAAGTCCGCTTACCTGGCTGGAAGTACTACTGGCATTGTATTTTGTTTTTGGGATTGTCTCAGCTTTTTTTGTAGCGGATTATGGCATGCTACTGTTTCATGCTATGCTGGCTATTGGTTTTGCCGCAGTAGCTCTCTACTCATTTACAGCACCTAGACATGCCTAAGAATCGCAGTCTTTTTCTTGCATTGCTGGCAGTGGTGCTACTTACCTGCGTTCTTTACATCACTTACGGTATAGAGCGCTTTCAAACCTATCCATTGCTGTTGACATATACCCTGGCTTTTGCTGCCTATGCGGGCATATACAAACTGACAGTGCATGATAAACAGCTTTGGGTATTGCTGGGACTGAGCGGCCTGGTACGTATTGTTTTACTTCCGGCTATTCCTAATCTGTCGGATGATATTTACCGTTTCATCTGGGATGGCAGATTGTTGGTACAGGGCATACATCCTTTTGCTTATCTGCCTTCTGAAATTATAGAGCAGGGCTTGCATAAACAATTACAGGGTATTGATGAAAGCCTCTTTCAACGGCTCAATTCGCCAAACTATTTTTCTATTTATCCCCCCGTAAATCAGGCAGTCTTTGCCCTGGCAGCCTGGGTTTACCCGGATTCTATTTTGGGAAGCATCGTTTTGATCAGGATATGCATACTGCTGGCCGAAGCAGGAAGTATTAGCTTACTCTTTCAGTTTGCCCGTAGGCAGGGTTTTCCCATCAAAAGAACTTTGCTGTATGCCCTTAACCCTCTCATCATTCTTGAACTGAGTGGCAACTTGCACTTTGAAGCCCTGATGATTTTTTTCCTGCTGCTGAGCTATTTCTTTCTGAGAAGAGTACACTGGCTACCCAGTGCGTTTAGCTTTGCTTTGGCCATAGCGACCAAACTGCTACCGCTGGTTTTATTACCCCTTTATATACGTAGGCTAGGAATTAAAAAATCTCTTTGGTTTTATATAGCGACCGGAGTTTTTACACTGCTTTTGTTTATACCTCTGCTCAATATGGAGTTGCTCAGAGGAATAGGGGAAAGTGTAGGGCTATACTTTCAGAAATTTGAGTTTAACGCCAGTATCTACTATATCGTGCGTGAGATTGGCTATGTGCTAAAGGGTTATAACATCATTGGCATGGCAGGAAAATGGCTGGCAGTCAGCACTTTTCTGGGCATTGTTCTTTTTTCTATACTGGAACGCAAAGAAAAATTACCTGCGGCCTGGCTATGGGTGTGGGTAATTTATCTGGCACTGGCTACCACTGTACACCCCTGGTACATTGCTCCCCTGATAGCTTTCAGCCTGTTTACGCACTACCGTTTTATGATCGTCTGGTCCTGGCTGATCTTTTTTTCCTATGCGGGTTATTCAGTTGAAGGCTTTAAAGAGATCTTACCGATCACTGTTTTAGAATACAGCTTGGTATTGCTAATGCTGGCCTATGAACTGTGGAAGCACTATTCTACTAAGGCCGTATCTTCCTCCACCACTGGATAAATTGTAGAAATGGTGGAATCTGAGGAAGGGGCTATATTTTGTTGTTGAAGTGAGTCCTGCACTGGAGCAGGAATTTGCCGCATGGATCTTAAAGTAAGAAAACCCACAACCCCTGCGGCAATAATACATACATAAAAAGCGATTAGCAGTACTTTTCTCAATATGTCCATTTTTGGTTCCAGTTGTAACGCGAGAAGCGATGTCTCAGCTCATCAGGGCTGTCTCTGAAAGAAGAATAGTACATCCAGGCAATGAGGCCGGAGATGAGCAGTGAAAGGGTTACTGCATTGCTAAGACCATCTACCAAAAAACCTAGTAAAAGCATGGTAACCATAAAGCTCATGACAAACCAGTGACAGGTCATATGGCAGAGGTCACGTTTCTTCCAGGAAGAAATGTAGCGGAACACATTCAACTCACCACCCCACTGGTGTACCAGCTTATAGAAATGGTCATCTATACGATAGAGCAGGAGAGGGTCAAGGTCAGCAAGGGGGCGCTGGCGCTCTTCCAACTCAAAAGTCTCGCCGGGAGCTACGATAAAAAAGTCCCTTGATACCTCTTCATCAGTGAGATGATAAGTCCGCTGAAAGTTCTTAAGCTTGGGGGCAAATTGCGTGTCTACAGGTCCACGATACAAATGACTGGGTAGCATACGCATATTATATGCCATACAGACCTGGCGTACATCATCTACATGAAATACTTCACCCTGGTATTCCTGCTTGAGCAGCGCTTGCTGTAGCCAGTGCTGCTTCTCGGTTTCAATCGTATTGTTGGAAAGCCCCAGGTGTTGCAGTGCCTGCTTTTCCTGCTTGTGTTCCTGACGAAGTATCTCTTGTAATTCAGCAATGGAGTTGTCATTCAAATAATGCTGCTGGCGTTTGCGATCAGCGTAGATCAATTCATCTTGAAGGTTCATAGCGCAAAAAATTAGGTATAACAAGATTTTTCCTTCTAATAATTTAGGGATTATTTTTTGTATAAGGAAATAGTAGGAGCGATAAATATTGCTATAACCTTCTGATAAGCAGGATGCTAGGAGTTGATAAAAGTACGCTCAGGAGGTATATACTATGAAAAATGAGCAGATGTGATGAGGATGAAAATATACTCTCTGATGCACTATGCTTAAATATTTGAGACTCTGCTGACTTTCCTTTAAGGGCAAAGGATTACAACCCCCTTGTTGTCTATTAATTTAATGGACTTTAGTTTTTATCAAATGCCGGCACATGCTTTTCAATGCCCTGCTTTCATATAGAAAGCGGGTTAAGTATTTACACTGTGTATTTAAAGAAAATGATTTTTATTCTTTTATGTTAAAGAAATTGGTTTTTCTTCTTTGCGCCAATTAAAAACAATTCTTTAAGTGTATTCTTGTAATTTTTTTGTGATATTCACTTACTTTAAGATGCTGTAAACATATATTTAATACTTTATGAACAAAATCTTCTACAGTTCTACCTATGAACAATATTAAATTAATTTACATAGGTCTGCTGATATGGATGATGCCCACTCTACTGGGAGCCCAGAATCTGGTACCTAACCCAAGCTTTGAAGAGTATAAAAGTGATACCAACTGCCTGATTGTATCCAGTAAGAAAGAGTTTATTAGCATCATGGAAAACTGGACGATGCCAACTGATGGCACTGCTGATATTTTGAACAACAATTACAGGATTACTTGTCGCATGCATCCTACTCCCGATGACCGTTTTGCTCTTGGCACGCAGTCGCCCCGTAGTGGTGATTTAATGGCAGGAATCTTTACTTATAACGACATTTCTTACCGGGAGTACCTTCAGGTAAAGCTAGACCAACCTATTGAACAAGGTCAACGCTATATTGCCGGAATGTACGTTTCCCTGGCTGATAGCGTACAGCTAGCTTCTAACAATCTCGGTATGTTCTTTAGCCAAACGGCCATTGATCTTGATACCACCAGAGTTATTCAAGCTATTCCTTCTATCAATAACAATACGGTCATCACTGAACGAAATGGCTGGGTGCTAGTCAGTGATACATTTCGCCTTGATTATGATGCAACTCACCTATTGATTGGAAACTTTTTTGAAAATGAAAACACTACTGTACAGCGAGTAAGAGATACTGTAGGTACTTTTCGTTTGACGTATTTGTTGAACCTCTGCCCGACGACTTTTTTATTCCAAACGTATTCACTCCCAACAATGATGGAGTGAACGATACTTTTGTCATTCCTAATCTTGGAAAGGATAGCTGGAGCCTGAAGGTGTACAATCGTTGGGGAAAGCAGGTATATTTCTCTTGGACTTACGAAAATGATTGGGATGGTGGTGATCTGGCTCCGGGAGTGTATTTCTATGAGTTACGGCACTTGCGCTTTCCTTATGAGTATAAGGGTAGGGTGAGCATTTTGACTGAAACGATGGAGAGCCCTCGTAACCACAATTACTATTAACTTATAATATATCCTCCCCAGACTGATTGAGAAAGAAAAGAAATAAGCATAGAAAAAGCGCATGCTGGTGATCCACATGCGCTTCTCTAAAATGCCTAAAAAAAGCCTATTCCATAGAATTGACCGCGTTCAGGTCGTCAAAAGCCTGCTTTAGCCTTTTTACAATGGATTCTTCTCCCTTGCGTAACCACACGCGGGGATCGTAGAATTTTTTGTTGGGAGAATCTTCTCCTTCAGGATTACCGATCTGTGCTTGCAGATAAGCTTCTTTGCTCTGATAGTAATCTTTGATCCCTTCCCAGAAAGCCCACTGTACATCAGTGTCAATGTTCATCTTGATGACCCCATAAGTAATGGCCTCACGAATCTCCGCCTGGGTAGAACCTGAGCCTCCGTGGAATACAAAGTTTACTGGCTTAGCTCCGGTAGAGAATTCTTTCTGGATGTACTCCTGAGAGTTATGAAGAATTTTTGGCGTTAGCTTCACATTTCCGGGCTTGTACACGCCATGTACATTACCAAAAGCAGCCGCAATGGTAAAATTATCGCCCACGGTAGATAACTCTTTGTAGGAATAAGCCACTTCTTCAGGCTGAGTGTACAGTTTGGAGGCGTCCACATCGGTATTGTCTACCCCATCTTCCTCGCCACCGGTTACGCCTAGCTCAATCTCAATAGACATACCGATCTCATTCATGCGGTGGTAATACTGTTTGCTAATGGCCACATTATCATCCAACGGCTCCTCCGAAAGATCCAGCATATGAGAGCTGAAAAGTGGCTTGCCATTTTCTTTATAATACTGCTCTCCGGCATCCAGTAAGCCATCAATCCAGGGTAACAATTTCTTGGCAGCATGGTCGGTATGCAGGATCACAGTGACACCGTATTTTTCGGCCATATTGTGCACGTGCATGGCACCGGAAATGGCTCCGGCGATAGAAGACTGCTGCCCTTCGTTACTTAGTCCTTTCCCAGAGACAAAAGCAGCTCCGGAATTAGAAAACTGTATGATTACTGCTGAATTGACCTCACGAGCGGTTTCCAGTACGGCATTGATCGTGTTGGTACCAGTTACGTTGACAGCAGGAAGTGCGAAGCCCTTCTCATTTGCATATCTGTAAAAACGTTTCAGATCGTCACCGTATAATACACCAGGTTTAAAAGTTTCTTTCATGTGTTTAGTGTTTGTTTAACGTGGACGTGCCATATGCTTATCTTTGATTAAATAGCTTTAACACGCATATTGGAACTTATGAAAAAAAGTGCTTTGCGTTAAGCAATTTCCTCCGTTTATTTTATAGTTCTTTTAATTGATTTATGAGTTGGCAATATAGAGAATTCCCAACTGCGATACATGGGAGTAAATGGTATTTTTGCAGAAATACCAGTCAGAAACAGAGAAAAATGCTTATTTTTTCGCCAATACTTGAATGATTTTTATTATTGATGAAACACAACCTACTTACACCTCTGAATATTCTTTTTCTGATTTGTAGCTCGATACTGCTTTCATGTCAAAGCCAGACGGATACAGCAAAGGGCATTCCTACGTACCAAAAATGGCACCCTCTAACCCTCAGTTTTGAAGGTCCGCAAACCAGCGAACAGGCAGAGGATAACCCATTTCTCAACTATCGGCTGATGGTAACTTTCAGTCATGAGGATAAAACCTATGAAGTTCCCGGCTACTACGCTGCCGATGGAAATGCTGCCGAGAGCAGTGCCGACAGTGGTAATGTCTGGCTGGTACATTTTACACCTGATGCCGAAGGTGCGTGGGAGTATGAAGTATCTTTTCGTAAAGGTGATAGCATCGCAGTAAGTGATGATCCTCAGGCAGGAGAGGCAGTGGCTTTTGATGGAAATAACGGCAGCTTTGAGGTCGTTCCATCCGATAAAAGCGGAAGAGACTTCCGTGCTAAAGGCAGGTTGCGATATATCGGAGAACGCTACCTTCAGTTTGCCGAAAACGGAGAATATTATCTCAAAGGCGGCACCGACAGTCCGGAAAACCTGCTGGGCTACGAAGATTTTGATGGCACCTACTTCGGCGATGAGGAAGAACAGCGGGAAGGAGAAGCTGCCGCTGATAAAGATCTGCATCGTTATGAAGATCATATACAGGACTGGAATGAAGGTGACCCCAACTGGCAGGGGGGGAAGGGCAAAGGAATTATAGGAGCATATAATTATCTGGCAGAAAAAGGGATGAACTCTTCTTACTTTCTTACCCTTAATATTGGAGGGGATGGTAAAGATGTTTGGCCTTATACCGCTTATGAAGAACGCTATCGCTTTGACTGTAGTAAGCTGGCACAATGGGATAAAGTGTTTGCTCACGCTGACAGTCTGGGTATCATGCTACATATTGTGACACAGGAAACAGAGAATGAATTGTTGCTGGACGGTGGCGATACCGGTACGCAACGCAAACTTTATTACCGTGAACTCATTGCCCGCTTTGCCCATCATCTGGCAGTCACCTGGAATATGGGTGAAGAGAACGGTTATGCGAACTTTACCCCTGAGGCTCAGAATGATGCGCAGCGGAAATCTATGATTTCCTATATCAAGCAAACTGATCCATACAAAAACTTTGTGGTGTTACACACCCATGCCGCTCGTAGCCCTCGCTATGATGTGCTAAACCCATTACTTGGTTTTGCGTATCTGGATGGGCCTTCTTTGCAAATTAGCCCTACCAGTGATGTGCACGAAGAAACCAGGCATTGGATAAAAGCCTCAGGCGAAGCCGGGAAGCAGTGGGTGGTTAACCTGGATGAAATCGGCCCTCACTACCATGGAGTGCTGCCCGATGACATTGACCCTGAGCATGATACGGTTCGCTACGAATCTTTGTGGGGAAATCTAATGGCCGGCGGCGGCGGTGCGGAGTGGTATTTTGGCTATAAGTTTCCTAACGATGACCTGAATACCGAAACCTTTCGTACGAGAAGTAATATCTGGGACCAGACACGCTACGCGCTGGACTTTTTTCATGAGCACTTGCCTTTCTGGGAAATGCAGTCTGCTGATACACTGGTAGATGCCGAAGGCGCATACTGCTTTGCTAAAGCCGGAGATGTGTATGCGGTATATACCCGATATGGTGCGGAAGTTCAGCTTGATCTGAAGGATCATGAGGCTGACTACAGTGTACAATGGTACAATCCGAAAACCGGAGATGGATTATTGGATGGATCAGTACCTGAGGTAAGTGGCCCCGGAAAGGTTTCTTTAGGTACTCCTCCCTCTGCCCCCGATGAAGATTGGGTAATACTTGTAAAACTATCTGAATAATAATAACAAACATACCATGAGTAAAAAAAATTTGCTTTTCAGTCTTAGCACAGGACTGGGATTGATTGTGGCAGTGCTCTTTGTTTTGGCAACGCCTAAGAAACAAATTCTTGAACAGCAGGTTAACAAAGCACCAACAATCAAAGCTGAAAATTTAAAGCAACGCTTGCAGAAGGAAGATGAATTTGTTCTTCTGGATACCCGATCAGTAGATGAATATAATACGGGACACCTTAAAGGTGCGCGTTTTGTCAACTTTGAGACTTTTCAACTAAAAGATGTTGAAGATATTTCTAAAGACAAAGAAATTATAGTTTACTGCCTTTCCGGTGGGCGAAGCAACCAGGTAGGCATACAGCTTTTAGAGGCAGGCTTTACAAATGTGCATAACCTCGAGGGTGGTATGCGTAGCTGGAAAGAGAAAGGCTTTCCTGTTTTTTATGACTGAAGAATCATTAATCATTTTTGTTAAGAAACCTGAATTAGGCAAAGTTAAAACACGGCTGGCCAAGGGTATCGGGGCTAAAAAAGCGCTGGAAGTGTACCACAAACTACTTGAGCGTACTTATGCGATCACCCAGGTTTTAGGCTATGATAAAATAGTGTACTATACCCCTGAGGTTGTCTATCATGATATTTGGGATGAAGAACGCTACTTTAAAGCCTTGCAGTCTGAAGGAGATTTAGGTAAGCGTATGCTTAATGCTTTTGAAGAAAGATTTGACGCCAGCTACAAAAAAGCTTGCATCATCGGCAGTGATTGCTACGAGCTCACTACCGAAATTATTGAACAGGCTTTTGCGGAGTTGGATCAGCACGATGTAGTCATAGGACCCTCTACTGATGGAGGCTATTATTTATTAGGTATGAAAAAGCTACACTCCAGTCTTTTTCACGATAAAAACTGGAGCACCTCTCAGGTGCTGGAACAAACCGTAGAGACAATTAAAAAAAGAGGATTGAGTTGCTATATCCTGCCAACCTTAACCGATGTGGACGAGGAAAAGGATTTGGAAAACATGCGTTTAGCAGAACTGTAAAATTTTGAGGGTCATGGAAGCGCAATTTTCAGAAATAAAGCTAGAAGTTGTACAAGGTGATATCAGTAAACAGTCAGATATGGATGCAGTAGTGAATGCTGCCAATGCTCAACTCATGAGCGGCGGTGGAGTAGCCGGAGCTATCCATCGTGCCGCTGGGCCGGAACTGGCAGACGCCTGCAGACCGCTAGCTCCTATTGCTCCCGGAGAAGCAGTAATCACTGATGCCTTTCAATTACCTAACAGGAAAGTTGTTCATTGTCTCGGGCCGGTATATGGGAGGGACAAACCCGAAGATCAATTGTTGGGCAGTTGCTATGAAAAGGCTCTTCAGCTAGCAGACGATTATCAATTGAAGTCTATTGCTTTTCCTGCTATTTCTACCGGAATATTCGGCTACCCGCTGAAAGAGGCTGCTCAGGTGATGTTGCAGACCATTCAAAAAAGAACCGAGCATCTATCCTCAGTGCGGCATATCCGTATTGTCTTGTATGGGGACAGTGACCGCCAGCAAGTAGAGCAAACGCTAAAACAAATGCTATCATGAAAAGAGTATTAGATGAAAACATAGGCATGCTGCTGCTTTTTTTGGCTGCCATGACCGGTCTGTACGCCTGTACCGGAAGCAACGCCAAGAATACAGTAGATGCAGCCGAATACTTCAATCAGGAGTGGGCTATGGATGCCAAATGGGATAAGGGGGTAGCTGAAGTGGCTAAATATGAAGCACAAAGAGTGGTATATGGCGAGCCACGGAATTTTGAGTATGTCTATATCCTTGTTAAAGAAACTTTTAATGAAGAATTTAAGGTCAAAACTGATGATTATGACCGTAACGATTTATTTGATGTGATGAAAATCAACAAGTTTTGTCGTATCCCCACGGACAATTACCCTTATCATTACCTTACCAGTATTTTTTATAAGAGAGAACAGCCTTCTACCGTTTATAAGCTCACCAATACTTCTCAGGAGTGGTGTGGCAATACTGCAAAATATTTTCTGGATCAGGGCAGAAATTACGAGTATGGCTATAACAGCTACTGGGACGGACAAGGCATTGGCCAAATGACTGTGGATGGTAATATTATGTTTGAAGATCAGCTCTCACATTCACTGCGGGCACTGAACTTCCAAGACGGGCTTAGCTTTCAGCAGGCTGTAGCAGAGTCACAAGTCAATAGCAAAGCTACTGAGCCTAAGATTTATGAAGCGACTTTTGACGTAAGTAAAGCGGAGGGGCTACAACTGAATACTGCCTATGATATGAGCCAGGTTGCTGATGTTTGGAAAGTAGAGGTCCAATTGGATGAAGAAAAGACAAATACCTACTGGTTTAGCGGAAGCTATCCCAACATTCTGCTCAAGCAGGAAAGCTGGGATGGCCGAAAGTTAGCCTTGAAGGAAACTTACATGGACGCCTACTGGAACAGTTAGAGGTCTATTTTGACATCATCCTCATGTTCAAAAGGGACTCTGAAGGGAAGCCCATTGACTGTCACTCGAGCCCTTCCCTCATAACGTACCTTTTTTGTAGCACCGTTGAGCATGCTTAGGGCGGTATTGAGTAAATTCATATTCAGGTCCCCCAGGGAAAGCGTAACATCAATGGGTACTACAAACTCGCTATTGGGCATAGCAGTAATATCAAATTCCTGACTAATATCCTTCACTTTCTCACCTTCCACAAATACACTGACATCTACCTGCCGGATTTTAATTTTTTGTTTGTTGGGATTAAAAAATACAGCATCTCCATTGATCTGGGCCTTGCTAAGGCCTTGTACATCAATTTTAAAGTTTTTCACCCCATTAAAATCGGGAGCTTCTGGTGTGGAGCAGGCGGCAGTACCAATCACTAATACCATCATCCATAGGGTAACCTTATTACTATACTGCTTCCAAAGCTGGTTCATAGGCAATTACTTTTTGTTTTTCCGATTCGGGAATAGGCGTAGACTTTCCGGTTTTAGTGTCGATGGCTACCAGTATCATAGTAGAAGAGAAAAACAATATGTTCCCCTCTTTATTGGTAATCATATTTTCCACATGCATGCTGGAGTTACCCAGCTTGGTCGTTCTAATATGTGCTACAGGCGTCACTTTGGGCGTCACAGGAATTTTGTAGTCCATGCTGGCATGAGCCAGTACCAAGGCTACCTCTTTCCATTCTTGTCGGATTACTTCTTTAAAATATCCTAAGCGAGCGAGCTCCAGATAAGTTAGATACACCGCATTGTTGGCATGTCCAAGCATGTCCATATCAGAGTATCGTACCTGTATTTCAAACTGGAACCTATATTTGTCTAAATCTGATAACGAAATCATTACTCAATGATGATAGTTACTTTGTTATTTCTTTTTTCGGTTAGCTGGTCAGTCTTAATCCCTGCCCCATAATTGTTCATGTCGCCCTTTTCTACATTGATATAATATTCCTGGGTATCCAGCTCAGAAAATTTTACGCGCCCCTTATCATCGGTATATTTGATGCCCTGTACCGGGTTCTCTTCTTTCTGATAATCTTCTTTGTTGGTAAAAATCTGCACTTCCGCCCCCTCTACACTATTGCCAAGGTTATCTCTTACCGTGATTTGTAAAGAAGTCTTAAAAATCTGGATAGGTTTGTCATCGGCTGCGGGGACTCCTGCGGAGGGAACTGTCTGGCAACTCATTAAGAAGAAAACTACCAATAAATATGTCTTGGAGATCATCATTGTAAAAGTGTTTAATTTAATTAGTATTGGAATAATATTTTAAATATAACGTTGGTTTAATTTAGCTGTAACTTTTTTCAACATAATCACCTTACTGCATGGCATCAACTGCTTCAGGCTACTTACGGTTCGCTACGGTACAAATATTATGCTTTTGTAGCATTTCTTTATCAGTCTTTGCCCAAAATACTAAGAGTCTTCACACCAGACAAACCTCAGCGAATGCACCTTACTATAGCCGTCATGAAGCTTATATAGATGCTGCCCGGCAATATACGATTAAGCCCGACTTCAGTTTTACTGCCTTGGCCATTAGTATAGAGCAAAAATTTGATTTTAAAGGAGCTTATGTAATTGTAAGCCAAGATACATTATTCCTGCAAGAGGATGAGCACCAGCCTGAAGATGATAATCTCAGACAGTCGGTTTTACTAATAATTGATAAAGCTCAGCATAGTTTTATCTTTTACCCGGCAGACATCAGAGGTAATGTTTCTTTTTCTCTGCTGAATGCGGAAGAAGGCAGGAAAAAAGCTAATACACGAACACAGAAGCAAAAAAAACAGCTGGATACCAATCAGGATGGAACTTGCCATTTGCCTTCTTTGATCCGTACTTCTATCTGGCGGGAGGGCTTACCTGAACCTTCATATAACAGGGTAGAGACCGATGTAGGGCATGTGATTGTTCATCATTCTGCCGGTTCAAATACCAGTACCGATTACGTTAATACTGTACGTAACATATACTTATTCCATACGCAAGTAAGAGGGTGGTCAGATATCGGCTATAACTATCTGATCGCACAGGACGGTACCATCTTTCAGGGAAGAAGCTTTAGCAATGATGAAGTAGAAAATGACGATATCCGCGGGGCGCATTTCTGTGGGCAAAATTCCGGAACCATGGGGATATGTATGTTAGGAAACTACAATACCGTCCTACCTACCGATACTTCTGTGAGCGCGCTCGTTCGGTTGACGGGCTGGAAGCTGCATAAAGAATCGCTCGACCCTCTGGCAGGCAGTAGCCATCCGGCGAACAATAATCTAAGCGTGATTGCCGGTCATCGGAATGGCTGTGCTACCGAATGTCCGGGAGATAATCTATACGCTATGCTGAACGATATCCGCCTGGAGGTAGAGGCTTATCTGAAAGCTGGGTGTGAAGAAGAAGCGGAGGCGCTGGCCTTTAATGTTTATCCGGTCCCGGCAGAAGAGAAAGTCAACTTTACTTTGCCTTCGGAGCAAGTACCGGAAGAGATATGGATGATAGACGCTGGCGGGAAAAAGTTTTCGGTAAGTGCGTATCTGGATCAGGAGGGAGAAAGCTGGGTGGTAGATACCAGGCTACTGGCAGCAGGAATTTATGTGCTGCAAATCAACGGGAGCAACTTTGAGCAAAAGCGTAAGCTGCTGATTTATTGATGAAAAAGAGCAGAGATAAAATCATCATAGCTGTCAGCCTCCTGAAACTGTCGATCGGAGTAAATGCTGGCCAGCACTTTCAGGTAGCTGGGCTGGCTGTTTATCTGTACATGCTCAATAGCAATATTTCCAAACATCTGGTTGACTTGTATGGTATCCTGTGTTAAATCCTCGGCACTGAGGGGAGGCTTAAGGTAGTATTTCTCAATAGTTTCTACATAGTTTTCCCGATCAAGAATACGCCGGTCAGCATTCACCAGGCGATAGCCCATCTCCAATACTTTATCTCTGAAATAATCAGTCAGATGTTGAAAGACTTTGCTGCCAATTTTTTCGTGATAGCTAATGGCAAAGCCATTGGCGTAGGCAGTATTGAATAGATGTACATCAATTTCTGAAGTGATATTTGTCTTTTTATAGTAGTAGGCCTGGGCAATCTCCTTGATAAGCTCACTACGGTCATCACTGTCTTTCCAGTCCCCGTAAGCCTGCTGCGTAGGTTGGTTGCGCTTTAGCACCTCATGGACGGCAGTCACCTTGTCCGAGTCTTTGGCCGGAAACAACTTGCTAAACAGTTTGTCAAAGTAGGACATAGGTTAAAATTTGGATGATATTATTAATAACGAAAAAGTAAGGAAAAGTATTGAAAAAAAATAACAAGCAGAATGGTCCGGCGAATAAAAGCCATTCTACTTGCTGTATTAAAATTTACCGAACAAATATCCATTCCTTATCTGAAGAAAGGTTTTCGCTGTATTCATAGTTGTCTTCTGCAAAAGTCTTAAGTTTTTTAGGAGAATCTATACGCTGCTGTATGATAAAATTGGTCATCATGCCTCGTGCCTTTTTTGCATAGATGGCAACGGTTTTATACTTACCGTCTTTGTGCTCTTTGAATACTGGCGTAATGATTTCGGCATCTAGGTCGGCAGGCTTAATTGCTTTAAAGTATTCATTAGAAGCCAGGTTAACCAGTACCTTCTTTTTCTGAGCTTTAAAGCGTTCATTGAGTTGTTCTGTTATTTTATGTCCCCAGAACTGGTACAGGTCTTTACCCTTAGGGTTGCTAAGTTTGGTTTTCATTTCCAGGCGATAAGGCTGAATCAGGTCCAGAGGTCTTAGCAGGCCGTACAGTCCGGAAATTATGCACACATGTTCCTGCGCAAATTTAAAGTCAGCTTTTTTGTATTCATGGATATCTATGCCGGTGTAAACGTCTCCTTTAAAGGCCAGTAATGCTTGGCGAGCGTTTTCCGGAGAAAAGGGGGTAGAAAAATGCTGGAAACGTTCTTGGTTAAGCGTAGCGATATTCTCACTAACCGACATTAGTTTTTCAAGGTCTTTCACAGATTTTTTGCGAAGCTCCCTTACCAATACACTGGAATCTTTGAGAAGTGAGGGTTCAGTATGCCCAATTTTTGAAACATCTACACTATCATCAGCAAAGTCCTGTGTTTTGGAGGGTGAAAGTATACTTATCATGAATAAATAATGGTTAACAAATATGAAGTTACAGCATGTGTTAGCAAGCTCAGGTGTATCCTGAACAATGTTCACATTTTACATGAATAACAAATCTAAGCGGCAAAGTTTTAATGCACAAACCCATTGAGCACCAGCTTCTTTATTTTCCAGGCCTAAAATGCTAATAAATAGACTTTTACAGCTAAAGAATGCCATTGCACAACTACTTATTTGCCTTTAAGGAAAAGATAAGCCTTTATGAGCAGATCAAAAGCTTCTTTACATTTGCAGGGAATAGACAAGCAGGGAACTAATATGATTACAAAATTTAGGCAAAGCCGTATTGGCAAGATGGTTTTGGGTTTACTGCGGCAAGGAATGTCAGCAAAAAAGCTTTCGCTTACCATTAGCCTGGGAGTAGTGTTAGGTGTCATTCCTGTATTTGGTTTTATTACAGCCGTATGTGCGGCCATCGCGGCCTGGTGGCGGCTCAATATTCCTTTAGCCTTGGCGGTACTTTATGCGGTTATGCCTTTACAGATCATTCTCTTTGTTCCATTTATCCGACTGGGAGAGCTGCTATTCAGGATTGAAAAGCTCCCTCTGGCCCCCACTAAAATTATTGAAGATCTGCAGGTGGATACCATAGGCTATATGCTTCAGATATGGCATTCAGTTCTGGGAGCTTTAGGCGCCTGGGCTTTGGTTTCAGCCTTCTTAGGCTGTGGCCTGTATTTCTTATCTCTGGTTTTGATACTGCGCTTTAAAAAGAAAAAGCCGCTTTAGGATTTTCCTTAAAGCGGCCCAGCCGGCGGCTGTGCAATTTGGGTTAAAATTGCTTTATCTTATAATCGTTACCCCTCCCCGTTCTTCCAGAAGTCCGCCCGTTTCATCTGTACTGGATTTGTAGTGGATAATATATGGATAAGTACCCAGAGGCGCTTCTTTTCCATTGTAAGTACCATCCCACTCAAAGTTAGGATTATCAGACTGGAACACGAGCTCTCCCCAGCGGTTGTAAATCTTCACTTCAAAATCTTCGGCAGAAACATATTTGGGATACACGAAGAAAGTATTGTTCACACCATCTGGACGGAATGCATTAGGAACCACAATTCTGGGGCGACAGTCTTCTACTACTTCTACCGAATCAGTGATGGAGCAGCCAAACTCATTGATCATCTCCACGATATAAGTTCCTCCCACATCAGCTACGATGTTAGTAGTATTGATGAAGTCTCCTTTAGGTGTAGTCCAGTAGATCTCAGGGGCGAAGCCTACTTCAAGTAATACGCTGCTGATTTCAGGATCTGGATCCTGTGGACAAATCGTACGGGTAGATCCTAACTCAGCTTCAGGCAGAGGGTTACGGGTGATGCTGGCAGCAGCCTCAGCGAAACAACCTCCGGCAGTTTCTACTTCTACTCTGTATTCACCTTCCGGCATATCCGAAAGAATAAGTAATGAGTCTCCTGCGCCGGTAGGACTGGGGTTACTGGCTTGTATGCGCGTACCATCCGGACGGTACCAGCGATACGTGAGGCTGTCTGTACCATCTGTACGTACAGAGGCAAAAACTGGTATCGCAGAACCATCCGCACAGGCATTGCCATAGAGAATATTGACAGCGATAGGTTGGCTGACCTGTACCGGAAGTTCATCGTTGTACAAACATGCTGAGTTATTGCGCTCTCTTACTGTAAGGTTATAACTACCACTTTCTGTAACCGTAATGGTGCGCAATGCACCTACGCTCTGTCCGTTGAGCGTCCAGTTATAAATCAGGTCCCGGTTGGCAGCTTCCTCAGGTATAAAGTTAACGGTCAACTGCTTCTCTCCGGTCTGGCAGCTGTTGTCCGGTTCTATCTCTACGATGTCAAAATCAAATGGCTCACCAAAGTTGACTTGTACTTCCTGAGTCCCCGGGCAAAGATTGGGTTGATTCAGATTAGTCACTTCGGCAGTATATACACCGGATTCAAACACTCCGCTGTTCAGAGTCAGTATATTAGACTGATTATTAGATACTGGAATTTCTGTGCCATCCGGACGGAACCATCTGAATTGCCATGTTTCGCCGGAAGCAGGGTTATAATCTACTTCAATCTGAGCCTGAGTTCCGCAAACACTTACCGGACTTTCCACAAACTCAAACTGTACAGAATCAGGTTCGGTAATTTCAACCTCAGATGTTCTTCTACAACCACTTGCAAGCTCTGTCACCTGAATATCGTATGTTCCCGGTGAAAGTGAAGGTACAGCGGGCACTAAATAGTTTTCGGTGCTATTAGTGGCATTATATGAAAAACTAAAGTTACCTGAAATACCACTTATATTAACCTCAAAGTTTCCTGTACCAGTAAGGCTGGAAACATCTATGGCTAGGTCTATAAACCCAGTATCATCACAACCAGGAACTCCTGTCGGTGTAATTGTGAATGGTGCATTATTATCATCAAGGCCAATAGTTTGTGTGAAGCTACAGCCTGTCGCATTGGTAACAGTAACTTGATAATTACCTGAAGTAAGACCGGTCGCAGACTCTTGTGCTACAAATGAACTTCCGTTAGGATCAACCCAACTAAAAGACAGAGTAGAAGGGTCAGTTCCACCCAAGTCTAGAGTAATTGATCCGTCTGCATTTCCACAAGTAGGCTCAACAGTTGTAGGTTCTCCTAAGGTGGGAGCCTGCTCAATGGTCACTACTACAGTATCCTGGATAAAGCAGCCTTCGGGAGCATCGTCGGTAACCGTAACTGTATAGCGGAATACACCAGGGTCAGGCGTAAGCTCGCTGACTTCTATCACCGGCTCATTGCTGGTAGCTACAGTTTGGTCGTTGGCATCCAGAATTACCCACTCATAACCGGGATCACCAGGGCTGGGGATTTCCACGTCCAGCTCGCGGGTTTCATTCTGACAGAGGGTAAAGTCCTCAGGTAAGCTAATTTCCGGTCGGTTATCTACCACAAAGATCGTCCCTTCACTTTCGCAGCCATCGGCATTGGTTACCGTGACGGTATAATCGCCTCCTTCCGAAAGGCTCACTGTATTCTGGTTAGGTAGATTACCACCACCGGCAGCGCCTACCTGCACCCAGCTAAAAGTATAGTTAGCGATATCAGGCGTGTTGGGGTCAATAGCACTCACTTCAACATCTCCATTACACAGATTGATACTTTCGGGCAAGGTTACTTCCGCAGCCTGTCCCACATCAAAACTCTGGGTCATCACGGTATCTGCGTCACAGGGGTTGGAAAGCGTGACTTCAGCAGTATAGGTGCCAAGGCTATCTATCACAAAAGTGAAATTTTGTGCGGTTCTCAACGAATCCGGCAGGCCAAAGGCAGTACCATCGCTGAGCAAAATCCGCCAGGAATAAGTTTCTATCACATCATCCCTGCCTTGTGCGCTAAAGTTGATATCATTTCCTACGCAGGCATTGTCTACCGTAATATTAGGTTCAGGGAAGGAGTTGCCTCCGGATTGTATATTATCAGGTAAACCTAAGCCGCTGGTTGCCCCATTGGGGAGCTGTACTGTATTGCCTTCACTTACATCGCCGGTATTAGGGTCCACGCTTACAGCAATGAGGGTGGAAGAACCCTCTTCTGCCAGATAAAGCTGCCCGTCAGGCCCTCGCTGAATGGCTCCATAATTACCCGAGAAGTCAGGATCACGCGTAATGGAAATAGAGCCCTCTGTCACCGGACGGTCAATCGTAGCAGTAAATAATCCATTGTCAGTAGAGACTAGTAATACTGTGTTATCTAAAGTGTCCGTAAAGAACTCTATGCCGTAGGGCTGAGCATTCTGACCACTAAAGTCTACTTCCACCGGATCAGTGATTTGACCTGTTTGTAAGTCAATGTTAAAAAGCTCAACGCGGTCAGGTAAAGCTACCGCAAGCACGGTTCCGCTGGAATCACCTCCTATTTTCATATAGCCACGCGATTCTTCAGGATCGTCCAAATCGTGTACAGAACCTACTGAAGATAGTACCGGGTTACCAATCCCTTGATCGGTGATTGGATAGGAGCGGAAAGTATTATTACCGTACTCGTGAGCTACCAGCATAGCACTGCTGCCATTACCGCCATAAATGACTACTCGTTCTGTACTTTTGGCAAAGAGCAGATTGTTGGCAGAAACTACTGCCCTTTGTTTCAGGTCTACGATTGAGTAACGTAGCTCATAGGCTCCACTTTCCACCGGAGTAGCGGTAAAAACGTAGTAAACACCATCTGCTCCCGGCACCTGTACCATACCCACCATGGTAGATTCATTGCTAGGACTGATTTGGGCGGGCTGCCCATTAAGGTCAGTTAAAGCTACATGATCACCGGTAATACGGTCTTTAAAGAAAACGGTTTGTCCATCAGTATAGAAAAGAATATCGCCATTACCATCGGATACGGCAGAGACCCCTTCGGGAGCGCTTTGTGCGCCATCAGCTATGGGAGTGATTTGGCCGTCATTATCCTGTCCATCACCGTTGTCGTCAGGATTATCAGGATCGTCATATAGTGTATTAAAATCAATACCCGCACCATTACCGAAGTACCAGACATTATAAGTCTGGTTTTCAATCTGATATTCTTTGACATTAGACTCAGCATAGGCAGTACAGCCTGAACCATCGGAAACCAGCACCCAGTATACGCCTGCTTCATTGACTTCAATTTCGGAAGTAGTCTCTCCTGTGCTCCAGTAATATTGGTAGTTGCCACCTCCGGTGCCACCGCCAGTACCGCCACCAATACCTCCACCGCCACCCTGGCCGCCTTGTCCACCACTTTCTGGTTCAGCTTTCAGAATAGCCGTTTCACCGGGACAGATAGTAGTATCCTGCACTAAGGGGATTTGCAAGTCAAACTGCTGTACATTAGCTCCTCCGGAAACCGCTACTGAAGTATCTGGCCAATAAGCTGTAGCGGTATAAGAAGCTGCCTGTTCGGGTGTAAAAGTGGGTGAAAATCCATTATAAGGTTGTCCATCTATATTCCAGATGATGCTATCTGGTTGGGGAGTACCATCAGGAAACTGGGGTATCAGTTGTACCGGATTATTAGCGCATTGACCTGCCTGGGTTACACCGAAATTATAATCAGGTGTGGCAGCAGGGGAAGTTTGAGAAAAGCGTCTGCCGCCGAAGTCAGTGCCATCCAGCAGAGCGGTTTCGTAAGTCAATAGGTTAAAAGCGCTATCAGCGAAGTTGATGCCTCCCAGGAGGGAATCTCCACCTTCTTCATACAGAAAATATACGCTACCGTCCGGCCCCCGCTGTATTCCGTAAACCGGCGATCCACCTAGGCCCAAAGCATTGGTGAGGGTTTGAATAGGAGGAGTACCGCCTGTGTACTGATATACATTGCCTCCCGCACCATCAGTAATATATAGATTGCTGCCATCAGCAGACCAGGCTACATCATAAGCGGGAATATTTCCACTATTTACAAAGCCAAATGATCCGCTCGCAGGGTCAAAGCTTAGAATATGAAAACCATTTTGCCCAGCCACTGCAAGCTGATTGGTTGCGGCATTAAAATCTAGTCCTGTGCTGGTCCCAATATTTGGAGCTCCATTCGTGCCTGCCTGATAGTTATTAACCGGTCCAATTCCCGTAGCTGTTACTTCAGCATACTGGTAAGTAGAAGTTCCGCTAATCTTTGAGACCAGCCAGTAACTATCTCCGCCAGGACTAGGTATAAGTGTGACTGCTTCTGCGTCAGTAAAGCCGGTAGCAGGAGTAGGGCCATCAAAGTTTGTAATCTGAGGATAACCCGGACCAGCGGTACTCACCGTAACAGAGTAGTATACTACATCACCACCGGCATTTTTGACAAAAATATAATATTCACCGGAGCTGCCGGGAATAGGAGAGATCGCTACATGCTGATCACCATTGGCATCTCCCACCATTGGAAAGGAGTTTCCTTGAGCATCATAAGCTACACTACCATCAGTATAAAAAAGAATTTCCCCACTCTGCGGGTCCGTTGCTACAGCGCTGCTGCCTTGTCCCAGAGCTTCCGAAGCTTGAGGGTCAGTTGCCAGTGAGTCATTAGAGAAATTGAAGCGGATACCTCCGTTACTACCGAAAACCCAGTTATTATCCGCTCTTCCCTGCGCATAAATTTTATGTGAGAGCAAGTTTATGCAGCAAAAAAAACAGCAAAGACTTACTCTTATCAGGAAGGTTCTGTTCAACATTTAGCCTTATCTTAATATATATGCGAAAATACGTGTATGCATGATAACGAAAAAACTATGGCTTTCATGTGCCATGTAAGCATTTTAGATGCATTAAAATATTACTCATGGTATAACATTTAAAAAATATATTCTTTTATAGTCACTCTAATACTTCGGCTCGCTGAGCTAGCGGTATGTTCTTTTTTATGTCAAAAACATTGAATTCCAATACCTGTAATTTATTCAAGCGTTCACCCGAATAGTGTGTACAGGCAAAAACTATCTTTGGCCGTAAGGGTTTAGGAGATTAATTGAGGCTTTTCTCACAATAATTGTTAATTTTCAACGCTTTTACAAAAAGCTACATGCTGTAAACAAATAAGTTTGGATGCAAAAGACTGTTACGAAGCTGCTCATTGCTGTTAGTTTTATTTTAATAAGCGTCAGCAATATATATGCCCAGGATCCGCAATTTTCCCAATTTTATGCGGCCCCTTTATATATAAACCCTGCTTTTGCCGGCTCTACTGAGTTGAGCAGGCTAGGACTTAATTTTAGAAGTCAGTGGCCTTCTCTTCAGGCTAATTTTACTACGGCCTCTTTATATTTTGACCATTTCTTTGAAGACTATAATAGTGGAGTTGGAGTAATATTAAACGCTGACCGTGAAGGTTTGGCGGGTTTGCAGTCTATTGATCTGGGTTTGCAGTATGCCTATCAGCTCAGAATTACTCGTGAACTTACCTTTCGTCCCGGAGTAGAAGTCGCATTTTATAACCGTGATGTCAATTTTGACCGCTTGGTTTTTGGAGATCAACTGGATGAAAACGGACTTATTTCTGATGTGAGCGCCGAACAGTTCAACACTGGTACAAGTAAGTTTTTTGTAGACTTAACACTGGGAGGGCTTATTTTTAGTGAAAACTTTTATTTCGGGTATGCAGCTCACCATATAAACACTCCCAATCAGTCATTGGTAGAAGAAGAGAGCCGTCTGCAGATGAAAAGTACTTTCCATGGAGGTTACCGGTTCTTGCTGCCTGCCGGTTTTCGTAAATATGGGTTCAATGATAAGGGGCTTGAAAGAAGTCTGACACCAGCTTTTCAGTATAAAAGACAAGGTAACTTTGACCAGTTGGACTTAGGCATGTACCTGACTTACGAACCGGTTGTATTTGGATTGTGGTACCGTGGTTTACCTGTCAGACAACTGGAGGATTTCCCTAACAATGAATCTATCATTGCTTTGGTGGGGCTGATGGTTGGTGATCTGAATATAGGTTATAGCTTTGATTACACAGTGTCTGGCTTAGGCATACAAAGTGGTGGTGCTCATGAAATTTCTCTGGTTTATCACTTCTCTCTGCGTGATCCCAGCAAGCCACCCAGAAGTATTATGAGCTTACCTTGTCCACGTTTCTGATACAATATTATCTATAGCCGGTTAAGAAAACGTTTTTTCCTTTTCTCATAAAAATTTTTAAGCTTGCATGTTTGTTAGCAGAATATGCAAGCTTCTACCTTACTCATCCTTATTATCGCGATAGTTGTGCTCAACTTTGTGTTGGAGCAAGTACTGGATGCACTGAATCGCAAAAACAAAAAACATACGCTGCCCGAAGAGCTCAAGGGAATTTATGATGAAGAGAAATATCGTCGATCTTTAGCCTATCAGCGGGCAAATGATCGTTTTCATACCCTTACTACTTCATTTAGTTTTATCCTTTCAGTTATTCTTTTAGCTACTGGCTTTTTTGGCTGGGTGGATATCCAGCTACAGCCCTATATAGCAGATCCTCTCTGGAGAGCCCTGGCATATTTCGGTATCTTATTTCTGGCATCTGACATCATCAACCTTCCTTTTCAGCTGTACGGGACTTTTGTCATTGAGGAAAAGTTTGGCTTCAATAAGATGAATCTCAAAACTTTCTGGCAGGATAAGCTGAAAGGCTATCTGCTTACCATAATATTAGGAGGTCTACTGGCAGGAGTGTTTCTTTATTTGGTAATGAATATCGGAAGAGACTTTTGGTGGTATTTCTGGGTGATAGCCGCTGGCATTATGGCGCTGCTCAATATGTTTTATACCAGCATTTTTGTCCCCATGTTCAATAAGCTAAAACCACTGGAAGAAGGAGATTTGAGAGAAGCGATTGAAGCCTATGGACGCAAAGTAGACTTTCCCATTAAAAACGTATATGTGATAGATGGCTCCAAGCGTTCTTCCAAGTCCAATGCCTTCTTTTCAGGAATGGGTAAGCAGAAGAAGGTCGTTCTCTATGATACTTTGATTGAAAATCACAGCGTAAAAGAGTTAGTGGCTGTTATAGCACATGAAGTAGGGCATTATAAGAGAAAGCACATTTTATCTGGTATGCTACTTTCTGTGTTGCAGATTGGTTTTACGCTCTTCGTATTATCCTTACTTATTTTTAATGAACAGCTTTCTTATGCTTTGGGGGGTAACGAGTTAGCAATTCACCTGAACTTAATTGCTTTTGGCATACTCTTTTCGCCCATCAGTACTATTACAGGGCTGTTGATGAATATATGGAGCAGGAAAAATGAATATGAAGCAGACGCTTATGCTACCAATACTTTTGAAGGGAGCGCTTTGGCTACTGCCCTTAAGAAACTATCCGTACACAATATGAGTAATCTGCTGCCCCATCCCTGGTATGTATTTTTTTATTACTCACATCCTCCTTTACTAGCCCGTTTGAAGGCCATTACACGCTTGTCAGTAGTAAAATCTTAATTGAGCATGCGCTAAAATGCAGTGCAGCTTGCACAGGATTAAACCATAAAACTTACACATTACAGGTTTGGTATTATTTCCGTTTTAGGTGGGTAGGTAAAATCTCTAGCTTTCGTTAGTGTTTTCTGTGCCTGATAGGGCACATTTACAATAATAAACATTAACCATTACACATGAAAGAAGTGTATTACCGCAATGATGAGGCTAAGTTTGGTGTGCCATATTACCAAATTGGAAGTAGAAAAAAAGTCTGGAATCACCCTAACATTGGTGTTTTATTGTTATTTGTTTGGAGCATTACGTGCTTTCCACAATTGGTAATTGCCCAGGGTTCGGATGGTGCACTGGTGGATAGAGCCAATAAGTTTTTTGAACTGGCTAAAAATTATGAGGCAGCCCTTCCTCTCTATCAACAAGCAGTAGATAATGGCATAAATGAACCTATGGTATATTATCGTTTAGGGGTTTGCTACGCCTATGCTCCTCAACTAAATGAGCAGTACAAAGGCCTGCCTTATCTGGAAAATGCATTGAGCAGGAAAAGTGGAACTCAAATTCCGGAAGAGATTCACTTTTATCTGGGACAGATGTATCATAAGGATATCCAGATCAACAAAGCCATTTCTCACTACGAGAAATACAAAAAGTCAATTGCCGCAAGTGACAAGAGTAAACTTAATGAAGTTGACCGACAACTTGAAATATGTAAAAATGCTTTATTTCTGATCAGTGAAAACAAAGGGATTGTGATTCATAGCTTTGAGGATGTTAATTCCATGCATACGGAGTACAACCCCCTGGTTACTGCTGATGAAAGTATGTTGGCATATACCGGAGTACGTGAAGAAAGAGGTAAAATAGTTGAGAAGATATACACTTCGTATAAGCATGGAGGAAAATGGTCTGTACCAGAAGTATTGGATGTCAATACCAAACATAATGTAGGTACTGCCGGAATCTCGGTGGATGGGCAGGAAATGCTGATCTTCGTAGGAGGCGAAAATAATACCGGGAGCATCTATACGATATCTAAAGATGGCAAAGGGTGGACTTCTCCCGTAGATATTGGTAATCGTGTAAACTCAAGGTATCTGGAGTCTACTGCTAGTATCACACCTGATGGTAAAGTGTTGTATTTTGCCAGCAACAGGCCCGATGGTTTGGGAGGTATGGATATTTACAAATCCGAACGTCAATCTGATGGAAGCTGGGGTAAAGCGGAAAATCTTGGCCCTGAAATTAATACCATTTATAATGAAGACGCTCCTTTTATCCATCCGGACAGCAAGACTTTGTTTTTTACTTCTGATGGGCATAATACCATGGGAGGTACGGATATTTTCAAGAGCTATAATATTGGGAGTAAATGGAGAAAGCCAGAAAACCTGGGTTATCCAATTAATACCCCTACCAATGATAATTACTTTACTTTGACCGCGAATGGTAAAATGGGCTACTTTTCTTCAGAGAGAAAAGGAGGTAAAGGGGGGCAGGATATTTATTTCTTTGAGATGCCTGATAGCGAAGCCAATATTCCTCTGACACTGATCAAAGGAAGAATTTTGGCAGGGGAAGAGCTAAAAGCAGTACCAACACAGATTAAGGTAGTGGATGTAGAGGCTAATCAAAAAATTGATTATGTGTATAACCCGGATAAACAGACAGGTAATTATCTGATTATTTTACCTCCCGGCCGCAATTATGATTTAATCATTGAGTCAGAAGGTTACCTCCCTTACACAGTCAATGTGAACATTCCTAATCAGACATACTTTTATGAATTGTATCAGGAAATTCACCTAAAGCCTATCAAGCAGTTTGATGTAGTAGTAGGGCAGGAAGTAACAGTAAAGAATGCTTTCTATGATGTAAATGGAAAGAGCAAGACCTCTGTACGTCAGGCAAATGAGGCCATGCTGGTGCAAAACGACAGCCTGGATCTGTATGATATGATGGAGTCTATCATGGCAGCGAGTGATACTGCTGCTTATAACTATTTACTGGATCTCATGTATAAACAAAACCCTATTGAAGATGTAAACTTTGATGTGGTGAAAAATGAGAACATAGAATCTGCCGGAGTAGCATACTATTACGATGAAACCGGAGAAGATAACCTGATTGCCAAAAAGGTAGGTAATGAGACAATCTATTCTCTGCCTACTTTCTATGTCACGGAAGAGGCTGTAAAACAAAAGAATGCAGAGAAGGTCTTCTCAAATTATGATAAAAGTCTTTTGGCAGAGGTGCATAAAATTTATTTCGGTGTAGGAGAAAGTAAAGTGGCTGAAAAAGACAGGCAGCAACTAGTGGCAGTGATGGAAGCATTGAAAAAGCATCCTGAATTAGGCGTTGAAATTTCTGGCTATGCCTCTCCTGAAGGGGATGAAGAAACCAATCACAAGCTTTCTAACGAACGAGCCATAGATGTGTTGAATTTCTTTAATCAGAGAGGAGTAGTAAGGAGGAGAATTATCGCCAAAGGGTATGGCGCTACTGCTAATGAAAAATCCAGTCCTGAAGAAAGCAGGAGGGTAGAAGTACGCCTGGTAGATATACAGCAATACCAGCAGTAAGAAGAATATAGAGTGTTGACTTACTCATCAGTCCGGGTGAGATCACCCGGATTTTTTTATTTACAGGAAGCCTACATCCTCAGTAAAAGAGATTTTCATAAGGCTATCCAAGGCCTTTTCCACGGGCAGGTCTTCAAAAAGGACCTTATATAGCATACGCGTAATTGGTGCTCCTACATCATAATAATCGGCTAGCTGTTTCACAATTTTAGTGGTATTGACACCTTCGGCCAGTTCTTCCATGGTCTGCATAATCTCACTTAGGGTTTCGCCTTGGGCTAAGCGATAACCCACTGTGAAGTTACGACTATGTTTGCTAAAACAGGTTGCCACCAGGTCACCGACTCCTGCTAAACCAATAAATGCTTCTACATTTCCGCCTAACGCCTTGCCCAGATAAATCATTTCAACCATACCCCGGCTGATCAGTAATGCTCTTGAGTTTTCACCTAAGCCCAGTCCGCTTAATGCTCCGGAGGCAATGGCAATGACATTTTTCAGGATGCCACATAGCTCAATACCGATCAGGTCGTTGTTACCATATACCTGAAAGCGGGGGTTGCGCAGAAGCTGCTGACCAATCTGTATCACTTCATCAAAGTGACTGGCCACGACAGTAGCTCCCGGCTGACCTTCAGCCAGTTCTTTAGCCAAGTTCGGTCCAGCCAGACAACCTACCCTCACCACCACACTTTCTTCCTGAATGACCTCACTCATTGTCCTTACACTTTCCCTACTCAAAGGTTTGGGCGCCTTATGGTCTACATCCAGCCCCTTAGTACCATGAATGAGTATATGATAAGGTTTCAAAAAAGGCGATAAGTCGCTGATAGAATCTCTGAATCCTGAGGAAGACACAATAGGAAAAATGACCTGACATTCTTTTGCTAACTGTTCAAGATCATTTGTGGGGTGTATATTCTGATGAAGCAAATAGCTTCCGCTTCTTTTCATAGTACGCATTTCATCCACTACTTCATTTCTCCGGGCATACAGCAGTACGGGAGCATTTTCTGCCAGAATATTGGCGATTACTGTTCCAAAGCTACCTGCTCCCACTACGCCTACATATTGCTTACTCATTCTTCAATAAATTGCTTTCTGGAATGTGGCTGTGTAAAGAACTGCTCTAGCCCATAGCCTTCCATGCGGTTGTGATAATAAAAAAGTGTATTCAGGTCATTGGTAATGATGTTCCCTTCTTTGTTTTTGAGCAATGGCCTTCGCGAATGATACAAACCTACATTGTCAATGCCATGCGCTATGACAAGATCAACTTCCTGCTTTAGATGGGGAGCTATATCCACTTTGCCTGCTTTATGGAGCCGAAATATTTCCTCTCTGAGCTTACCAAATGTCTGCTTATATTCTTTATACTCAATTACCTGCTCTTCTTCAGGAATTCGTAATAAGTTATACAGGTCCAGGTAAGGATATTTTTGTTTGATCATTTGAAAAGCCGTAAAGGCAACCAGGTGGCTGGAAAATACTCGATTGTTGATATGATAAGATTTTAAAATGGCTTCGCCCAGCATTCGTGTATATTCATTTTCTCTCTGTATGTCACGCGTGATCTTTCCACCACTGCAAAAATACTCACGCATGCTGATTTTTCTGCCATGTTTATCCAGGCTCCGACCTTCTTCATCAACCAGATTCCCCATTAGGTCCATAGGCTTGCCAAAGCTAACCGAAATATCTGAGCCTTCAGTAAAAAATTGGAAAAGGAATTTAATGATTTTGGAAGAAGTAGAATACTCATCTGTTTCCACATAGTATCTTTCTTGTCCTTCTATCTTTAAATGATCACGGATAAGACTGGGAGCTTCCAGCACGAAATGATAATTAAGGACTACCGGTACAATGAATATTTTTTCAGCCTCTTCTCCCTTCTTTTCACTCTGCTCGTAGTTGAGTCGCTGAGCTTCCATGGCTGTACCCAGTAAACCGAGCTTGAGTTTATCTTCTACCTTACCAGAACGTGAGCGTGTGCCTCCCGGAAAAAAAAGGCTGTGACAGCCCCACCGTATGGCTTGACGAGAGTAAGCTTTGAGGGTCTCAACATAAATCTTATTCTTCTTTCTGCGATCTACTTTATAAGCTCCCAGGCTGTTCATAAAGTAAGCGAAAATCTTGATATTGAATAAATTGAGACCTGCGCCATAAATAAAGGGAGGGAGCCCTAACTCATGAATAACCCAGCCAATCAGAATAGAATCCAGGTTACTAAAGTGAGTAGGCACCATGATGATCGTTCCTTTCTGCGCAAGTTCTCTGAGCAACTCTACTTCTCCTACAATATTGATTTTATCTCTGAGGGAATATTGGGTGCTGTAAAATGAACGAAAGCCCTTCACGCGGGAGGCATTTAATAAACGGGCAAAACCGAAAGTAACAATATTACGGGCTAGCCGGTAAGATGAAGGCTTAAAGGTACTGGAGATCTCATGGGCATAACGGGAGACAATATCTCTAAGGATTTCTTTAGCCTGCTCAATCTGTTTTTTATGTAAGCTGTTCCCATTGGTGTGTTGTACCGAAATACCGACCAGCTTATTTTTAATTTTTTTCCAAAAAGTCTCCTCATCCTGCGGGTCAACTGCCCAGGGGTTTTGTCGTATGCGTAAACGTTCTCGGTATAGTGTAGTTTCCAGTTCATCTACCAGCTCTTCCAGCTTGGGCGCTTCTTCTGCCAAACGCTCCATACTGCTTTGAATAACCTCTTCAACAAACTTATCCTGCTGGCGACTTAATTGTACTACCGGCCAGTGCTTGCGGGTAGGCAGGATAGGCTCATATCCACTGATCGTTCTTTTACTTCTGGAAAATAATCTCATCATGTAGCGAAAGATAAAAAAATTAAGCGCTAGAAATCTTTACTTAATATAAGAAAATGCCATTAATCCTCACGGTATAGCTATGAATCTTAGCTCGTGTCATCTTATTCATACATATTGATATCAAAACACTTGGGCTAAGACGGGGTTTTAATAGAAATAGTATTTCTTTTTTGACTTAGACAGTCAGATTTTCAATTTTTTAAACCTAAAGATTATGTCTTCCCCTCTTAATGTAGCACAAAAACTGATTGATTCTCATCTGGTAGAAGGCGAAATGAAGCCGGGAAAAGAGATAGGTATTAAAATAGACCAGACCTTAACTCAGGATGCAACCGGTACATTGGTAATGCTGGAACTGGAATCTATGGGTGTAGATCGTGCCCAGACTGATGTATCCGTTCAATATGTAGACCACAATCTCCTGCAGACTGATTTTAAGAATGCCGATGATCATGTATTCCTAAAATCTGCCGCCTCCAAATTTGGTATATGGTATAGCAGGCCGGGCAATGGAGTGAGCCATCCGGTACATATGGAGCGCTTTGGCGTGCCTGGCAAAACGATGGTAGGTTCAGACAGCCACACGCCTGCCGGCGGGGCTTTGGGTATGTTAGCTCTTGGAGCTGGAGGCCTGGATGTAGCCTTTTCCATCGCTGGAGAACCTCTTTATTTTAAGATGCCCACAGTTTTAGGGGTTAAATTAACCGGAAAGCTACCTGACTGGGTAAGTGCTAAAGACGTGGTATTAGAGATGCTCCGCCGTTATGATGTAAAAGGTTGCAGAGGAATGATCGTAGAATACTATGGTCCAGGCTTGGATTCTTTGAGAGCTATGGATCGGCATGTGATTGCCAATATGGGTACGGAACTAGGAGCCACCACCACTGTCTTTCCCTCGGATGAAGAAGTGAAGAGCTTCCTGAAATCTCAGGGACGAGAAGATGTATGGACCGAGTTAAAGCCTGATGAGGGAGCGAAATATGATGAGCATGAAGAGATTGTACTGGATGATCTGGTTCCGCTGATTGCCTGTCCTAGCAGTCCTGGTAATGTGGTAGAAGTGAGAGAGGTAGAGGGGAAACCGGTGCACCAGGTGGTGATAGGATCATCGGCCAATCCTGGCTTCCGTGATTTCTGGGTGGTTAGCGAAATGGTCAAGGGCAAGACTACACATGCAGATGTTTCTTTTGACGTAAACCCTACCTCTCGTCAGATGATTGAAAATCTTTCTGCCAATGATGCTTTCAAAAACCTTATACATGCCGGAGCACGCTTTCATCAGGCCGGGTGTATGGGTTGTATTGGCATGGGGCAGGCTCCGGCTACCGGAAAAATCAGCTTACGGACAATGCCCCGTAATTTTCCCGGACGTTCTGGCACCTTAGATGATCAGGTATATCTCTGTAGCCCTGAAACTGCTGCGGCTGCGGCCCTGACCGGAAAAATCACTGACCCTCGTGATCTGGAGAAAATCTACGATATGAAATATCCGAAATATGTGCCTGCCGAAAAAGAAATTATCAACACTGATTTGCTGGTGGAGCCGACTGAAAATGGCCATGTGGTAGAGCTGGAAAAAGGGCCTAACGTTAAATCCCTGCCAGACTTTGAGGAATTGCAAAATGAGTATAAAGTCCCTGTGCTGCTTAAAATGGAGGATAATATTAGTACGGATGAAATCCTACGAGCAGGTGCGGAGGTGTTACCCTTCCGTAGTAACATTCCTGAGATCAGTAAATGGTCATTCTCTATCATAGATGACTCTTTCTATGACAGGGCTAAGGAAGCACAAAAAGAACATGGTGGACATATAGTGGTGGCAGGAGAAAACTATGCCCAGGGCTCCAGCCGCGAGCATGCTGCCTTAGCACCTCGTTATCTGGGACAGGTAGCTGCTATTGCTAAAAGCTATGCCCGTATCGGCTGGCAAAATCTGGTCAATTTTGGTATTGTACCCTTAGAGTTTGTCAATGAGAAAGATTATGATAAAATCGAGCAGGGGGATGTACTGAAATTAAAAGGATTGAGAGATGCTCTGGAATCCGGTGAGCACGTCAAGTTAATCAATGAGACTAAAGAGGAAGAAATAGAACTAACTTATCAGCTCAGTGACAGGCAGGTGAAGGTGATTTTGGCCGGAGGCGTAATCAACTACTTCCGTATGAAAAATGTAGAGCAGGAAGCCTAGGCAACTGATCTTTTATTTACAAGCTTCGCTATTTAAGTAATGGCGAAGCTTTTTTATTTTAAGATATACAAACCCTGTTGTTTTTCAATATCATTCGTAGTTTAGTTTGTTTCCTTAAATCTCCAGATAATGTCGCGTTCCTCTGCTCATATCTCCCGACGAACTTTCATAAAAGTCACCACTACCGCAGGTATGAGTGTACTGGCATGGCCGCGTTTCAATCGTGAAATCAATGCTATACTCCTTGCTGCAGGAAACACAGATGACGAAAAAGAGCGTTACCGCTTATTACAATCTTTAGAGGATCATCCTCAGGCTACTGCTGAGTTGCGGAATGACCTGAAAAAAATACTGCCTATAGCAGTACGTTGGGCAGAAGGCAGAGGGCAGGCCCTGCATGAAGCAGGAGAAGAAAGCTCTTACTTGTTTGATTTCTTCAACAAGCCTATCCGAGAAGGCATGTTTCCTGATCCTATCCCACAAGAAGCGCCTCTTTTTCCGTTCTGGTGCCTGTATAGAGGTCGCCTATTGGTTTGGGTTACCATACAGCATGGAAGCCTTTTGCATGTGGAGGAGCGAAGAGAAGCCAATTATGAGGAAGCGCAGCGCTTACTGGAAATAGCATCCCAGGCTTTTCCTCAGAACAAAATTATTGAGATGTACCTGGGAAAGCCTATGCCCTGGAACGCTAGCTTTTCTCCTGATCCTAAAGCTCCTGAGTGGGCCAGTCTGCAACGGGAATGTCTGGAGAAACTCACTGATATTATACATTGGTGGATAGACAATCGCCAGCTCCCCGACGGTCAGTATGGAGGAGGATGGGGAGATGATGTGGAAATGTGGCGATGGTGGACTCCCGTTCTGGTAGGTTTTGAAGATGAAAAGATCATTGCTGCGCAGCAGAAACTATCCAACGGACTATTTGATCTATCCAGGATGGAAGGAGGCTATACTAACCGTGTGGATGATGTGGAACACACTGCTGAAGATTCAGCGGATACCATCACTGCCATGATGCACATCAATCCGGATGATCCTGTATGGAAAACAAGAGCAGTAAGATTAGCAGAACTGATGCAGGAGAAGTGGACGGGTATTAATGAAAGGGGACAGCTCCAGTTTAAGAGTACTTATTTTTCAGCGAATGAAGTAGATTCTTCTGCCAGGCGAGCCTGTGATACAGTCTATCATCCTCGGGCGGTGCAACCTGCCTTGTTGTATTGGCAAAGAAGTGGCGACAAAAAATTAGGTAAGCTGTTTTCAGCCTGGATGCATACCTGGGTAGAGGCCAGTATGCGTGAAGAGCGAGGTAAACCTTCAGGCATCATTCCTTCAGCTATTCATTGGCCGGAAGGCTTTGTGGGAGGTGTTGGCAAAAACTGGTGGAAACCGGAAAATTATACAGATAACCCTCTGTATGTATGGCCCAGCAGTATGAGCATGATGTGCAATACCATGCTGCTGACTTATTATATGAGCAGAGAGGCTAAGTATCTTGCGCCTATCAAAGCTATGGCATCCTTGTATATGGAGAATGGTAATGCTGAATTATCAGAGAGCCCGGCAGGTTCACTGGCTTGGTGCACGAGCCAGATGAATAAGTTCTTGCCCGAAACGCTGGCAAAGTACAGCCAGCTCACCCATGATCCACAGTTTGAGGCCCTGCTAAAACAAGAGGGCAATGGTTATGTAAAATACAGAGTTACTGGAGAAGCTAATCCGCTGCTTCATGAGTTGAAAAAGAATACCGAGGCATTTCGCTGGAACTATCCTGCCTATACTTCAGAAGTACGCTGGACAGATAGGATACTTAATTTTTCCACCAATTACCTTCATTACACTTCAGCCCGGCACATTCCCCGCTTTGACGCCGATTTTATGTACAGTATGCTCACCGGCGACATGGGGGGCGCTCTTTATTTTCCTATGAATGTAGTCCGCTGGCTTACAAATCCCAGATCATTGGCTGCTTTGGTGGAAGGTTGGCATGAATCTTCACTTACTGCCAGTCTCTATCATTTCGGAAGTTCAGAACGTCATATGAAGGTCCGTATCTTTCTTCTCAAAGAAGGCAACTATCGCTTTGTTTTATCTAATGATGAGAGTGAAGTCATAGAAGAAAAGGTAATCAAAAGAAATAGCAGAAGTACCGATATCTCCTTTGGATTACCTCCTTCAACATTATGCAAACTCAAGCTAGAAATCATATAGAAGCCTAGCTCCCTTTATTAATGGCAAATTATCTTTCGGAAGAAAGTGTCATTTTTCTTAGTTCTGTCCGGATGTGATTCCAGGTATCATTATAAGATGTAGCATAAGAAACGGTGTGATGAATTCCTTTTGGCATTGCATCAATTGTCACTAAATTAAAATTGTTTCTCTTCGACTTTCTGAATAGGTAAATCATAGCTCGTGTTCGTTTTATGTAAAAACCTTACACGAATATAATAGAAAAATTAATTTAAATAAATATTTGTATATTTTTTTTAACTATTTAAATATTGATCACTAAATAATTTAATTAGTAATACTTAAAAAAATAATAGGTAGTTACGCAAAATAAAAAGCCTCATAAGAGGCCAAAGGTATACATAACATGAAAAAACTTACACGACTATTTCAGAGGAGGCTTTTCCATAGCATCATACAGCACTTGTTGGATGTTAGTGCGGGTATTCAGCTGATAAAGACGGGTATTTTCGCGGGTGGGGTGCACGCGATTAGACATAAAGACATATAGCAGGTTCGATTCAGGGTCAGCCCAGGTGAAAGTGCCGGTAAAGCCTGAGTGGCCAAAGCTGGATGGGCTGGCATCTTCTGCTACATTATTATTTTCTCCTTTGTATTCCAGGTTGGGCTTGTCAAAGCCTAAGCCTCTTCGGTTATCATTTTCGGGAAATTGATAGCGGGTAAATTCTTCAAGAGTTGCTTCGCTGATATAGCGCTTACCACCGTACTCCCCTTTATCCATATACATCTGCATCAGCTTAGCCAGGTCATTGGCATTAGAGAAAAGGCCCGCATTCGCAGATACGCCCCCCATCATTATGGCTCCCTCATCGTGCACACTGCCGTGTATGGCTTCATGACGAAAAAGAAAATCGTGCTCAGTGGGTACTATGCTTTTCTTTGGAAATTCCTCCATAGGATTATAAGTCAAGGTAGTAGCGCCCAGCGGCTCATAAAAATTTTCGTTGATATAAGTGAGGTAATCTTCACCGCTTAGCGCTTCTACCATGGTAGGAAGCAGGTAAAATAAAAGTCCTGAGTACAGGTATTCTTTCTTTTCTTCCAGCGGAGATTTTTTAATGGCTTTGAAGATTTTCTTTTTATAGTTACGATGCAACCATAGGTTGTCCGTCACCTTGACTGGAAATCGACGGGAAGAATCTTCCTTAAAAGTGAACCATTTATAGCTGTCATTATTACGCAGAGTATTTTGCCAGTAAGGGATCCAGGGCTTGAAGCGAGCCTGATGAGCCAGAATATCCCGGAATGGAACATCGGCCTTGTTAGAACCTTTAAAGTAAGGTAAGTAGTCATCTATGCTAGCATCTATATCAAATTTGCCTTCATCATGCAGTTTCATAATGGCGGGCAGGGCAGAAGATATTTTGGAAATGGATGCCAGGTCATACAGGTCGGTTTTCTCCACTTTAATGGTATCAAAGTAGGAGTGTAACCCATAAGCTTTGTAGAAAACCACTTTCTTATCTTTTGCCACCAGCACCTGTCCTCCGGGGATGGCTTTGGCATCAATCGCTTCCCACATTAAGGAATCTATACCGGCACGTAAAACCTCCGAGTTCAAGCCTGCATCTTCGGGCAGCGTATAATTAAAACGAATGTTACCACTAACCTCTATTCCTGCTCCTAACTTAAATTTGTCACTCACACTGACCGGCAGGCGACCACTGGCACTTACTCCGCCGAAAATCAACTGGGCAGCCAGTTCCTGCGCATTGGTATTGTCCTGATAAGTCATGATGAGGCCATCCGCCTGCTCAATGTTATTGAGTTTAGATAGCACATAAGGGTTTTTAAATACAGAGACAATAGCATTATCCATCTTAGCCACATCACTGATCAGCTGCATGACAGGAGCAGAAAATTTGATGCTGTTCCTTGGGTATTTAGAATCATCATGGACTCCGGCAATAATGAGGTCGTAATTCTTCAAACTGGCTTTTACTTCATTTACCTGCTGGCTGCTGGCTTTATCATCCAGTATGAAGCTGCGCACCTTGGTGTAGTTATTCAGCATCTTCTGAAAAGGAGTGACACGACCAGTACCAAGAGATATAGAAGCAATTTTTAAAGTATCCAGACGACGAATGGGCATGAGCTCATTTTCATTACTTAGCACGGTGAGTGCTGCTTCCATCAACTTACGGTTGAGCAGTTTGCTGGTGGGTGTATTCATTTCGGTAGCAATATTCTCAACTACTACCGGCTCATAATTATCCAAACCTACCCACTGTTTGACCGCCAGCATTTTACGGCAGCGAAGGTCAATTTCTTCCTGAGAAATCAGTCCCTGATCAATGGCCTTTTTGATCTCAGCAATGGCTTTAGGCACATTTTCGGTGAACTCTAGCACATCATTTCCAGCCAGGATAGCGTCTTTATCAACTACGCCCTGCTCATTTCCGGCAGTTACGCCTTTCATGTTCATGGCATCAGTCACGATCAGTCCTTCAAAGCCAAGTTCCTCTTTGAGTAAGTTGGTGACGATAGGTTTAGAAAGTGTGGAAGGCAACCCCGGCGTAGGATCAAGCGAAGGAATATTCAGGTGAGCGACCATAATACCTCCTACACCGCTTTCAATGATTTTGCGAAAAGGATAAAGTTCCAGCGAATCAAGTCTTTCACGGTTGTGGTTAATCTGGGGTAGAGCATAATGAGAGTCGGTATCGGTATCGCCATGGCCGGGAAAGTGCTTGGCAGTGGTCAGAATATGTTCATCCTGCATTCCCTTCATATAGGCAATTCCTTTGTCAGCCACATTATACTTATCTTCCCCGAATGAGCGGAAGTTAATGACCGGATTTTGAGGGTTGTTGTTGACATCCACTACCGGAGCGAAATTCACATGCATACCGCTGCGCTTAAACTGACGGGCGATGTCCTTGCCCATTTGATAGAGCATGTTATCATCCTGAATGGCTCCCAATGTCATCTGGAAAGGGTAGTTAATGGTGCTGTCCAGACGCATACCGATGCCCCACTCTGCATCCATAGCAATGAGTAAAGGTACATCAGAAGCGGCCTGTAAGTTATTAATCATACGAGCCTGTCTTCCCGGTCCGCCCTGGAAGAAGATAAAGCCGCCAATCTTCTGTTCTCTCACCAGCGTTTGTAACTCCTGCATGTGGGCAGCATCGCGATTAGAATAAGCAGCAGCTACGATTAACTGGGCGATACGTTCTTCCTGAGAAAGGGAGTTAAATACAGAGTCTACCCAGGGGCTGTGGGTATATTGTAAGAATGGAGGTGTGGATTGCGGAGCTTTCTGTGCCTGTACCGAAGCCATGGCAGCGAGAGTAGCTAGACATCCAAATAGTAAAAATCTTTTCAAATTCATGCGCTATAAAATCAGGGTTCTTGTGGCTAATAAAATTTTCCGCTAAAATAACGAATAAAAGATGGCTTTATTAAAAAAAGCTTAGTAGAAGCCCATACTGTTCATCTGGAAAAACTCAGAGAATATACTTCATGCTTAAGCTCGCTTATTTACTCCTGTTTGGCTTTTGTACATGTGCTCCAGTTCACCTCTCAAAGAGTTTTTAGAGAAGACCAATCCCGGCTTGCAACATATATTCCAGCGTGTCATGCCTGCCAAGCAAAGCTGATAAGTAGCTGAGCATAAACAATAAGGTGTTTTTTTGCTGTAAAAGGGCGAGGTGCAGAGTTTTAGGTTCGGAATAAAATAGCCCCCAGAATGGCGATTCCCGGAATGGCGATTCCCGGAATGGTAATTCCCGGAATGGTAATTCCCGGCGTGGGTTGCTGGTGCTTAAACATGGTGAAAAGGGCTATTTTGTAACCCTCATAAGTAGGAAATGCCATGAGATTTCTTGTGCTGACGCGGTCTCATTTGCCTTATCAGCATTGTCCAGTGTATACCTTTGGGCAATCAGCGTCCCCTTAGTAATAATATTAAAGCCATCTGCCGGATGAAGAATGTTTGACCATTGCTGCCCCTGCTTGTTCCTGACCAAAGGACTAGCGTTATTGAGGCTTACGACTACATCCTCTTCAAAATCTGCATAAAAAATATTACTACAGCTACAGGCTAAAAAGATAAATAGTGCCAGACTTGGGATGAACTTGAAAGATTTCATGTGATCAGATTTACCTATTGGTAAAAATGATGCGAAAAAAGTAACCTGCTACACCAGTGCTTTGTTAAAAAAATGTCTACACCCTTTCTACCCCAAGGCCGGGCTTGTCGGTAACCGACATCACACCATCCTTTAGCACAAAACCACCTTTGACTACATCACGGGCCAGGTCAAAGCTGCCATCCAGGTCAATGTACTTGGTATTGGCAGAAGAAAAAGCAGCATGCAGGGCCGCCGAGATACTGATGATGCTTTCGTCATTGCAGCCCCACATCAGGTCTATATCAGCTCCACCAGCGATGGCAGCGATCTCTTTGGCACAACTGATTCCTCCACATTTCATCAGCTTGATGTTGAAAATCCCTCCGGCAGTAGGCTTGGAGGCCAGTTGCAACGCATCATGTGAGTTCTTGACGGTTTCATCCAAGGCAACCATTTGTTTTACCGCAGAAGGGAGCTTCTTGTATTCTTCTATGGCATCAGCGGGCAGCGGCTGTTCTATCAATTCCAAGTCCATAGAAAGCGTTTTGTAGTAAAAGTCTTCCAGCTGCATTTTGGTATAACCCTGGTTGGCATCTACCCGAAGCACAATATCTTTTTTGAAATGCTCCTTCAGCTTTTGCAGGCGGGCAATGTCTTCCTCCAGAGAGACACCGGTTTTAACCTTGATATGTGTAAAGCCTCTGCCTACATACTCCTTGGCTTCTGCCAAAGTTTCTTCAACGCCTTTGATGCCAATGGTAATGGAGGTAGGTAGGGAAGTATGTTTCTGCCCCAAATATTTTACCAGTGGAATATCCAGATATTTGGTAAATAAGTCATGAAGGGCAATATCCAAGGTGGCCTGCACACCGGGATATTTCGGAAAATGCTGATTGACTTCATAGCAGAGTTGTTGCATTTCGCGTACATCGCGCCCGACGAGCCAGTCGAAGTCATGTTCTTCCAGCAGATTCACGGTGTCATTCACATCTTCTCCTACCACATATTTGCTGGGGTTGGCCGCACCCAGACCACTCATGCCATTTTCTAGTACAATCTCTACAATACAATTGTCTACCGAATCAACTGACTTATAAGAAATGCTGTAGGGACGAGTCAGCTCGAGATTCTCTTTGCTTATTTTGATGTCTTTAATCTTCATAGCTTTCAGTTATTTTCTGGATGAGAGGAACTGTGGCTTCCAATCCTTCCTGTAAAGGAATGATCACAGGTATGCCAAACTGTTCCTCGTATTGCTGTTTGTATTGCCTGGCTTGTTCCGGCGTCAGGTTTTGTTCGTTGATGGTAATGGCAAAAACCTTAGAACCGTACATTTCTATCAGTTGGATTTCTTTTTCTATCGCAGGTATCTCCAGTTGTTCATCATCAAAATGGTGAAAATACTTTCTACCGGGGGCATGCTGTAATATCACCTGCTTGGCTTCTCCTGACAATAAAAATTCTGAGCCACCCGGGCCACTGGGATTGCAGAGCGAGCTTTGACCTTCCAGCAAAATTACATCAGGCTTTACCGCCTCCCAGCAGCGGACGATGGCATCTTCCAACTCGCCAGAGATAAAGTCATTAAAAGTAGAATCGAAGATAAATCCAAACTGGCTGCCCTGCATCCAGCCGGTTTGTCCGGTATATATCATTTCTGACTTAATCCCGGCCTGCTGTAAAGCATGCATCAGCATACGGGTGGTAGTACGCTTACCCAGATTGCAGTCTGTGCCTAGTATAGCGATTTTGGGGCATTTGACATTTTTGACACGTCCGGTCCAGAACTTCAGCTCATGGCGGGGTTTGGGTTTGCGAATATCAGTGATCGTGACCTTATGCTTTTCTGCCATGGTAATCATCTCCGGAATATCGCTCATAAACTCATGCAGCCCGCTGATGATAGACATCCCGGCACGAATCGCTTCTTTGACCGTGTCCAGCATTCCTTCAGGAATGAGTCCCCCCTTTCCGGCTACACCCACCCAGACAGAACTGTGCTTCTTCGGCAGAAGTATTCAGGAAGGTCTGGAGGTTTTCAAAAACGGGTATGCCGCGGCCTTTGCCATCTACTACTTCTCCGGCGTCTTTACCGGCATGCAGATGGTCAACCACCGCCAGAATTTTATATTTAGAGGTATCTCTGATCAGTCCGTGAGCTGTTTTTGCACGGGGAGTATCCAGGTAACCCTGGGTAATGATGATTGCGTTTCCTTCCATAAATGCTTGAGTAGTGTATGAGAAGCATAGATAATAAAATATGCTTAAAATTCAGATGTGAGGAAATGTTTATTTTGTGCTTTGGTGCACTTTAGTAGCTTTGAGACTTTAATCTTATGCAGTAGCAAAATGAGAATACTTAACTATCATTTGGGAATAGGGTTTTGTATGAGCATACTCACCGCCTGCCAGCCATCCACAAAGGAGGAATCTGGTAATCAGAAGCCGGATAGTCTGGAGGCCCGGGCAGAAACGATGATAAAAACAGATACTACAGAGAGTATGGAAAAAGCATCTTTAAACAGTTTAGAAGAGAGCTTAATAGCACAGGGCCTGGTTAAGGTCAAGGAAGTAGATTCCAGCATCGTAGTATTTCTGCGTTATAGCACTACCAATAATTTTGTGGGCGTGGATGTGTATGGAGATTTTGACGAAGCCTATATGCAGCCCGAACCTGCAAAAATGTTGGCACAGGCAAATCAGTACCTTAAAGAAACTAACCCTGACTATAATTTATACATTTATGATGCGGTACGCCCACGTTCCGTACAGCAAATCTTATGGGATACATTGGACAGGCCGATAGAAGATAAACATAAATATGTCGCCAACCCTCAGGAAGGCTCTATCCACAATTACGGAGCAGCAGTAGACCTGACCATTGCCGATGCTGATGGCCAGCCCATTGATATGGGAACTGACTTCGACTATTTTGGCGTGAAAGCCTACCCTATACATGAAGAAGAAATGTTAGAAAAAGGTGAGCTTAGCAAAGCACAGGTAGCTAATCGCCGACTGCTACGCGAGGTGATGACCCGGGCCGGTTTCTCCACCATCACCAGCGAATGGTGGCATTTCAATGCTATGTCCAGGGCAGAAGCAGATCAGCGTTATGGCATTGTGGAATAAACTTATGTATGGCTCGTTAATAAGTTATGTTCAGATGCGGTATCATAGGGCTGTCGCTGTTTTCTTCCTTATCCTGTCTGGCTCAGATCAGCGTTGATACATCCTATACAGCAGAAAGCCTGGTGCGTCAAGTATTTGTAGGAGGAAAAACAGTGCTGCGCACGATCAGCTATCGTGGTTCTTATCAGTCCATCGGGCTTCTCGAAACCGAATATCCGGGCTTTCCTTTGGAAAAAGGGATTATCCTTTCTACCGGAAAAGCAAAGAATACTATTGGTCCTAATAGCTCTCCAAATCGGAGTACTGCATTTTATAAAGAGGGGGATGAGCACCTGGATAAGCTTAGCGGCAGAACAACCTATGACGCTACGGTACTGGAGTTTACATTTCTACCAGAGCACAATACCATCGCCTTTGACTATATCTTTGCTTCCGATGAATACCCTGAATATGTAGGGAAAGGCTTTAATGATGTATTTGCCTTCATCCTTACCGATATCAGTACACAGAAGGAACAAAATTTAGCCATTGTTCCCAACACCCAATTGCCGGTACATATAGATAATATCAATGCCCGGCGCAATGCTGAGTGGTTTATTGACAATACAGATCGCAGAACCGCGCCCTGGCATGACATACTGGAATATGATGGTATGACAAAACTATTAACTGCCCAGGCCAGGGTAGTGCCCGGCCGCTATTATCGCATCAAATTAGCCATAGCTGATGTAGATGATGCCATGCTGGACTCCAGCGTCATGCTGAAAGAAAAGTCATTCCGCAGCTTTGATCAACCTCTTCAGGCAGAAGCAGATTTAAAAGATAGTACTTCTGCCATACCCCACAGTATTATCCTTTTTGACTGGGACAGCAGTGAGCTCACAGAAGAGGCACGAAGACAATTGCAGACATTTGCAAAACAAGTATTGACGTACTCTCCCCGGGCCATCCGGGTAATTGGTCATACCGATGCGCTAGGCACAAGCAATTACAACGAAAAGCTGGCCAGAAAGAGAGTACAGGCAGTCGTAAATTATCTGGCAAGCTTGGGATTAAGGGGAAAAGTAAGTTTGTATCGACAGAGTAAAGGTGAAGATGAACCCGTTGCTTCCAATACTGAAGAATCGGGTCGCTCTCAAAATCGCCGTGTAGAGGTATGGGTGGAAAATTGAAGAAAATATATGGTAAATACTCTGTATATGTATTTTTATGAGTATATACACTTATTTATTTTTCTTTTATTTTGACTATTTTTTTGTGAATTTATAAGTAAAACCTTTGAATATTACCTATGGCAAAGGCTAGGGGAAATGTAATTTTTCTAATGACCTGTTTGAGTGAACTTTGGTGCATTATAAACCAAATTTATTCGATCTATGAAAAAGAATGTTTTATCTCTGATGCTGTTGTCAATGATGGTAGTGTCTCTCTTCTCCTGTAGCAAAGATGAAGAGGATTTTGATGTACAGGTAGGGATTATTGGTGAGTGGACACTGGAGTCTGCTGAAACTACCTTTGGTGGAAAAACTCTGCAGGAATATGTCGAGGAAACTGGAGCTAATGAAGAGGAACGCGAGTACCTGGAAGAAATTAACTTGAGTGGGTTCGAGCTTGCAGCCAGACTCAACTTTCAGGAGCAAGGATTATTGGTGATTCAGGAGAGTGGAAGTGATACAAACGGATCCTGGTCGGCAGAAAAGCAGACACTTACAGTTACTGAAGGTGATCATACTGTAGAATATAAAGTGAAATCTTTATCGGATACTAAAGCTGTGCTTTCTTATGAAGACCCCACTGGAGTGTATGGAAATTTTACTATTAAAACCATGCTTACATTAACAAAATAAAAAATAACATTTCAGAATGAAAGAATCCACGCCCGCAAAGGCGTGGTTTTTTTATAGCTGCTCTGATGCAGCAAGTGACTCAAGCGAAAGATTAATTTTCCTGATACTCAGCATCCACTTTCTGATTTCCACGCCGCTTCTGACCATTATACTTAGTCCGAGCAGTAAAAGGATAAAAATGAGCTTTTCTGAAGTCAAAGAAACTCTCAGCATTAGGAAAGCAAGCATACTACTGAAAAACAGCACGGAAAAAACAACCGAAAACTGTATCTGTACCCAAAGTCGCCTCACGATCTTCTGTAAAGATTTTTGCAAATCCTGAGCTTTCCGGTTAAGGCTTAGGCTTCGGTAAAGCCAGAGGTTATTAGCAATGCCTATGCTCACTGTTGCCAGAAAAAGCAAATTGACCCACAAAGAATTTTTTTCCGGGTCCAGGCCGGTAAAGAAAACGATAAGTACTACCACAAAGGCGGCAGATTCAATAAGTGTTTTCTTCTGAGCCTTTGCTGAAACAGAGGCAGCGCGATGCTTTACCATCTGCTGAATCTGCTCGGCACTTTTTTCAGCTTGTTCTGACTGCCATTGGTTTTTCAAATCATCCAGGTTCATGTGATTTGGGATTTAGTAATTGACTTAATTTTGCTTTGATACGGTTGATTTTTACGCCTACATAATTGACCGATATACCTATAATCTCAGCTATCTCTTCATAAGCGTAATCATCCAGATAAAGGGTGATGATAGCCTTGTCAGCATCATTGAGCAGGGCAATAGCACGGTACAATTTTTCCTTCTCAGGGTGCTCGGCTTGCTGCCGTTCTTCCCCTTCCTGAGCGGTAAGAGGGATGGTGTTTTGGAACACAGAAGGTTTGCGATAACGGGCGATGGCCGTACTCAGTGCTACCTTATACATCCAGCTTGACACCTGAGCTTCACCCCTGAAGGAAGGCCAGGATTTCCATAGCTGATAGAGAATATCCTGAAACAGGTCTTCCCTATCCTCAGGCGTATCCCGGTAGATGCGGCAAACCTTATGAACGATGCCCTGATGCTGACTGATGATATGGGTAAAATCTTCTTTCAATACTGATTTTTGCTGAGTAAGTAGCAAAAAGGCCCTTTTTTCTTACAGCAGGTTAAAAAAAATTAGCCAAAGCACTTTTGTGGGTGTTCTAAAAAAGAAAAACCAGCCTGAAGAAGCTGGTTTTGTACTATGAGAATCAATAATCTTTACTGAACAGCTTTGACTGCATATCCTGCTTCTTTCAGTAAGTTGATCACGCCTTTAGATCCACCCAGGTGGCCTGCACCAACTGCAAAAAAACTGGCTCTTTCTATTGCCATTTCTTCTATCAGTGGCAGCCATTTTTGATTGCGATCATCCAGCAAAGCTTTCTCCGCACCCTCCATGTCCGTCATACTCTCATGTACCAGTTGATAAAGACTTTGAATATCCTGCTGCTGATACTTTTCCAGTAAAGATTCTATTTCATCCACACTCTGGTCATACTCCCGGATGGTTTTTACCAGATAGTCAGATTGCTCATCCAGTGGAATAGCATCAAATACCGCGATCTGATCAGCTATAGTTTCCAGGCCATGCACTTCCATTGCCTGCTGCTTGGCAGCCTCTACCAGCTTCATTTCGTAAGATCCCGGCTGACAGTCTAGTATAGGAATCATAATTACTGAGCTAAGTAGCATGGGTTTCATCTTACTCATTGCCTGCATAGGCACACCTACCGAGTCTTGCAGATATTTTGCTACCATCTCGTAATCATCTTCACTCAGGAGGCTCTGAAGCGTAGTACCATCCTGCATCATAGAAGCCGCGACCATTTTCTGCATCACTCCTGGCTCATCCATATCCAGTTCCAGCACCAGTTGCTCAGTTTCATCCAGGGCTTTCTGCATGGCAGGTGTAATTTTGATGTCACCGGGGCACATTAAGTGAATAGTACCATAGAGATAAGAAGGGGCTTTCAGCCCTTTGCCACTGATTTTCCAGAGCAAAGATTTATCAGTTTGGGCAGCAGCGTCTAAGGGAAGGGTAAGCCTTACTGCTAAAATAGATATTATCCAGACTAACTTTTTCATATTCATTTGAAGGTTATGTAATGTGCTGACTGGTTAGTATACAAAACTATGGGATGATTGCATTCGAGCTGCGAAAATATGGTGAAAAACTTACTATATCCTTGATCAGGATTTTTAATTTTATGCAAATGTCATCCAAACTTGCTTATGAACCGTATTGACCGCCTCACTGCCATGCTTATTCAGCTACAAAGTCAACGAGTCACTAAAGCCCAGGAAATGGCCGATCGTTTTGACATCAGCCTTCGTACAGTGTACCGGGATGTGCGTGCACTGGAGGAAGCCGGTGTTCCAATAGGTTCTGAGGCTGGTATCGGATATTTTCTGGCAGATGGTTATCGGCTACCACCGGTCATGTTTAGTCCGGAAGAGGCCCGGGCACTGCTCACTGCCCATCATTTTATCAATTCTTTCACCGACATAGGTGTACAACAGGCCTACGAAAGTGCGCTCTTCAAAATTAAATCGGTACTGTCTACTCAGGAGCAGGACATGCTGGAAGATCTTCAGGATAAGGTAAAAGTGATGGCTCCGCTGGCCCGCACAGATCATCCCGATGATATCCACCTGAGCAAGCTACAGCAGGCACTGATGCAAAGGCAGGTAATAGAAATGGAGTATTTCTCTCCCGCCAGTGGCGTATTTACCAAGCGCAGTATTGAACCAATCGGGCTGGTTTACTACGGTGACGCCTGGCATGTTATCGCTTTCTGTCAGTTACGTCAGGACTATCGCGATTTCCGGCTGGACCGGATGAGCAAGGTCAATGTGCTGAGTCAGCACTATCATTTGCGCGACCGTATCTCATTGGAACAATATCTCAAAGAGCAGAGCCAGACCACTGATGCCAGGTTAATGAAAGTGTATTTTGACCAGAAAGTAGCTCGTTATACTATGCAAACCCGTTATGCCCAGGGTTTTATACAGGAAGAAAAAGATGAAAACGGCAGTGAAATGTGGTTTATGGTAGGTTCAGAACAGTATTTTGCCCGCTGGCTCCTGACCTATACAAATCATGTCTGCATCATTGAACCGGAGAGCCTGAAGCACAAGATGCAAGAGCTGATAGAAGAGCTTCAGCAGCATTTTTTGTAAATATTGCGAACCCTACTGACATAGGGTTGTCACCCTGCGCTCATAAGTTTGTGCTATCACCAAAATTCACAGACTTATGCAAATGTACACCGGAATCATTACCCACAAAATCCAGGAGAGTAAAGCCTTTTACGAACAGTATTTTGGCTTTGAGACCATCTATGAAGCTGAGTGGTTTGTCTTGCTAAAAAGAGGCCCTTATGAGTTGGCCTTTATGCAGCCGGAAATTCCCGGACAACATCGTTTATTTAATCCCTCTTATACGCAGGGGACCTGGTTAGCAATGGAAGTAGAAGATGTGGATGCTGAATACCATCGCCTGCTGGAAGCTAAAGCCCCGCTCATCACCGAGCCTAAGAACGAAAAATGGGGCGATCGCCATTTTGTGATTGAAGACCCTAACGGCATGGGCGTGGATGTATACATGCGCCTGCCAGTGGAGGTAGGGCAGGAAATCTAAAGAAGGTGCTCAGAAAAAACCTTTTGCGCCCTTCGCGTCCCAAACCTTTGCGTTCTCAGCGTGAACAAAAGCTCCATTAGGTTTCACGCAAAGGGCGCAAAGAAATGATCACGCAGAGTGCGTAAAGGGTTTTGCTTTTTTTTTAAAGCTTCCGCAGAAAACCATTCACCACAGCATACTGAGGCTCACCGTCTTTTTCCAGAATGAAGTTGGGGCGATTCCGCATTTTTAGGCTATGGTCGGGCTCAGAGTAGCGGCTGGTGACATCCAGAATAAGCTGCTTGCGGATATCTTCCTGCCCCGATAAATCCGATACTCTTACTGTGGTGTAGCCTTCTCTCATCAATTTCTTCGCATTTAGTTTTTGTACCGCAGTCAAGTCGGGTTGCACTTTTTCATATACCTTACCGGGTACAGCCACCATGCCTTCCGCGTCAAATTCTTCATAGCCATAAAAAGTAGACATGTCGCCTAACTCCTGTATGCTTCCAATCGGAAAAAAGTCGTTGATGTTTTCAAATTCAATCTCAATGTGATTGACACCTACATCTATGGTATATAGTTTATCATTCACCTCTTTCTGTACATTTCGGACGATAAGGTCGTAGAGATAACGTTCGTTTTCAGGAATTTCCCAGTATTTCTCTCTGTCAAGCTTTTTGTAGCTTTCAGTAGCGATAGAATGCAAGGCTGTGACGAGCAGCATAAAGTTGAGTCTGCGGATCTGTTGCTTTTCAGGATCATCCGGATAACCCCCTGACTCTATCAGTACGGTGCTGGTGCCCCACTTCTGAATATTATCACCGAAGGCACGGGGTTCAAAATCATCATTATAGCGGGCCACATGCCCTTCTACATAATGCTGTAAGGCTTCATTCAGTTGTACGATCATCTGCATAGCCCGCTCCCGTACCGGATTGATGTCTTTGGCATAATTATAAGCCGGGGGCAGGAAAGAAATGGTAGCCGCTTCCTCATTGACTCCGGCAGTATAGTAAGTGCTCTGATCGTGCAGGTTGAAGCCAAAATCTGCATCCAGGCTGTCTCTAATATTTTTAAGGATTTGCGACTCGGGGGATTGCAGGCGGAGGGCATCACGATTCATATCAACGCCCAGCGCATTACGACGCTCAAACTCTTCCGCTCCATCGGGATTGAGCATGGGGATGAAATGTACGCTTACATTTTGCAAAATTGTATTCCGTACCTCCTCAAACCTATTATCGTCGGAAGTGAAAAAGCTGAACAGGTCCAGCCCGGCCATGGTGGCAGTAGACTCATCGCCATGCATCTGTGACCATAGCAGTACCTGTGTTTCTCCTTGCCCGAAAGAAACATCATAAATCGCCCTCCCTTCAATAGATTCACCCAGCTTTGTCACGTTGAATCCTGGCTGTTCTTTTAGTTTGAGCAAGATAGGTTCAAGCTCACTGTGTGTGAAGCGCCTTGTCTGGATAGCTTCTTCTTTATATTTATTGTAGGCATCATATACCTGCTGGTAAACAGGCTTCTGGGCACACCCTACCTGGCAAAAGATTAGGGAGAAAACGAGCAAAATCAGGTACTTCATATGCGAAAATTTCTGCCAAACCTAGCTTTAAATGCTGAAAAGGACAAGTACTTCAGATTTCAGCTGGTTTAGACATCAGTATGTTCTATGATCTGTACCTGCGACTGATCAAAAGCAATGTGTTCTTTTAGCATTTTACTTCTGTCCAGCGGTTGGCTGTAGTGCCAGGCCACATTTTCCAGTTGGGTGCCAGAAAAGTTGACATCAAAATATTCGGTATCGCCTTTCAGCGGACAGTGGGTAGACTTTTCAGTTCTGTGTAAGGCATCCATCTGCACATCATCTTTGGGAAAGTAGTATACCGGATCGTAGAGGTCAAAACCCACTTCCTGCACCTTCAGCACTTTGTTGGATTTGGCAATTTCTTTACCATCAATTGTAGCTGTAACCGTCTTATCAACCGACTTCACACGCATAAAATGACGCGCATCATTAGGGTCATGAATAGCGTTCTTTACCAAAGTTACTTTTTCTGTATCGCTCATCTTTTTGTTTTATTAGAGCAACAGGCAAAGCGAGGTAAATTGTTTTAAACTTTCACCGCTTCATGAAACGAATTGTCTTTTTGAGGTTGCCATTTTGCAGCGTGAGGAAGTACACCCCCTGACTGGCAGCGCTAATATCATATTGGGTTTCACCTGATACCACAGCTTCCTGCATGATCTCTTGTCCCAGAATGTTATAGATACCTACTGTGCCTCCCAGCCATTGGTCATCGTTAACCTCCAGGGTAAACTCGCCGGGAGTAGGATTAGGAAAGATATTGACCTTAGATTTGCTTATTTCTTCCCGGGTAGAGGTGATATAGTTCTGTGCCTGCGTATTATTCAGCGTATCCATCACATGCAAAGTAAAGTCTCGGGTAACATAGCCTATTTTTGTCCATTCCCCATCTACTTCACGCCATTCGTTGACACGCAACGCCACCGCAAATTCGCCTCCCAGGTTAGGGGCATCCCATACCAAAGCGTCTTTATCAAAATACATCCTGGGGGTATTTCCATCAGCAGAAACCGGCTGAGGAGCGAAGCGGAGGTCAAACTCATGAGGCAGGCGGTAGCCGCTGACATTTTCATCTATGTTTTGCATAGGCGTAATCAGTTCAAAACTCAGGCTGTCGCCATCAGCATCCGTAGGGGCTAAGGGCATGCTGTAAATAGATTTGGCATATGCCAAAGGGCTGATCGGACCAACCAACTGTGGTGAACTGTTGCAGCCCTGAAGCGCATCTATATTGATCAGAGTTTCAATATAAAAAGGAGTTAATACCGAATTTCGCATGTTCGCCACATCAGCATTACGGTTGGATTCCTTTAAATAAAGAGTGTATTCTCCCGGGCCGGGAAATGTATGACTTACAGAAAACGTACTTTTTCTGTAGAGTTGACCATCCACTTGATATGTACTTGCTTCTATCCCTGGATAATCAAACGTGATAGGTTCTCCATGACCCACATACAACTCACCCGGTCCAAATTCTACATCAGAACCAGTACGTTCATAAAGATTAATCTCAATCTCATAAGCATAGCTCTGGCAGTTAGTAGCAGTAGCGCTAATCTCTCCTCCGATAAGGTGAGTAGCCTTTATGTCTTCCGGAATATTCAGTAAGATGAACATGAATATTGCAGAATAAAATATTTTGTATACTTGCTTCATGAAATTTCCTCTTTGCGTTTGACATTCCTTCCCTTAGAATTCTATATTTACAATCTTCCCTTTCTTCCTCTATATATTTAGACACAACAAAGCGAAAAAGGGTTTAAAGGGTATTTGAGATATTTTAACCGAATGCTAAGCCTAAATTTACCTAACCTATGAAACAATACTTACTATTGTACATGGCGCTTTGCGGCCTTGTGCTCACCTCCTTTGCTGCCGATGATGAAACCATCAGCGAGAAAACCAAAGACATGGAAAAGTACGAAGGCTATTTTACCTTCTACTGGGATGAGGAAGAGGGCAAAATCTGGCTGGAGATCGATAAGTTTGATACCGACTTTCTTTATTATAATTCACTGTCCGCCGGAGCGGGGTCCAATGACATCGGTCTGGACCGGGGACGCCTCAACCGCTCTCAGGTGATGCAGTTCCGACGTAGCGGACCCAAAATCCTGTTTGTAGAGCCTAATCAGGACTATCGGGCCATTACCGATAATCCCGACGAGAAGCGGGCGGTGAAAGAATCCTTTGCCGAAGCGGTGATGTATGGCTTCAAAGTAGAAGCGGAAGAAGAGGGCAGCGTGCTGGTAGATGCCAGCGACTTCTTTCTCAATGATGCGGTAGGCGTGAAAGACATGATCAAGCGCACCAAGCAGGGAAGCTTTAGCCTGGACAAATCCCGCTCGGCTTTTTACCTGCCATTGACCAAAAATTTCCCTCAAAATACGGAATTTGAAGTTACATTGACCTTCACGGGTTCTGATGCGGGCGCTTATCTGCGTTCGGTGAGCCCCAACCCGGATGCTTTTACAGTACGCCAGCACCATTCTTTTGTAGAACTGCCCGATGATGATTACGAGCCGCGTAAGTTTGATCCGCGGGCGGGCTATGGCTCTATCCAGTATATGGATTATGCTACTGATGTGGACCAACCTATCATGCAGCGCTTTATCCGCCGCCATCGTCTAAAGAAGAAGGACCCCAGTGCGGAGGTCAGCGAAGCTGTAGAGCCTATCATTTACTATCTGGATCCTGGCGCACCCGAGCCGATACGTTCGGCCCTCATGGATGGTATCCGCTGGTGGAACCAGGCTTTTGAAGCAGCCGGTTATAAGGATGCTTTTCAGGTAAAACTGCTGCCCGAAGATGCCGATCCTATGGATATCCGCTACAACTATGTGCAGTGGGTACATCGTTCTACCCGCGGCTGGTCTTATGGAAGCAGTATTTATGACCCCCGTACCGGAGAAATCATCAAAGGCAAGGTGACGCTCGGTTCTTTGCGTGTTCGTCAGGACTTCCTGATCGCTTCTGGTCTGGTAGCGGCTTATGAAGAAGGCGAAGAAGTCTCTGAAGAGATGATGGAGATGGCTTTGCAGCGCATCCGCCAGTTAGGTGCCCATGAAGTAGGGCATACGCTGGGCCTTTCACATAATTATGCTTCTACTTATGAGGGTCGGCATTCAGTGATGGACTATCCACACCCTTTGGTGAAGATCAAAAACAGAAATGAGCTGGATCTTTTCGACGCCTATACCAATGAGATCGGTGCCTGGGATAAAGTAGCTATCGCTTATGGCTATCAGGATTTTCCCGAAGGTGTGGACGAGGAAGAAGGCTTGAACGATATCATCCAGCAGTCTATCAGCGATGAGCTTTTATTTATTTCTGATCGTGATGCCAGGGCTGAAAGCGGTGCGCATCCTTACGCCCACCTCTGGGACAATGGTACGGATGCTGATGAAGAACTGGAAAGAGTAATGCAGGTAAGAGAAATCGCGCTGAACAATATTTCTGAAAAGAAAGTGCCTTTCGGACAGCCCATAGCAACTCTGGAAGAAGTGCTGGTGCCCATGTATATGTTTCACCGCTATCAGGTAGAAGCTACTTCCAAGCTTATCGGCGGACTGAATTATACCTACGCAGTGCGGGGAGATGGACAAACGCCTCTTGCAGTGGTAGAGGGTGACAAACAGCGTGATGCGATAGAAGCGATGCTGAAAACCATCAGCCCGGAGGCCTTGGCCATTCCTGAGCAGGTGCTGGCGCTTATTCCTCCTTATCCTCTGGGTTATTATGAAAACGATCGGGAAGTATTCAAGTCACGTACCGGCCTTACCTTTGATCCCATAGGCGCGGCGGAGTCAGCCGCCAATTTTACACTGGACCTGATGCTCAATCATCAGCGCGTAACGAGAATGATAGACCTGTCTTCCCGTTACGATGATGTGCCCGGCTTTACCGAAATGTCCAATGATCTGATTCAGGCGACTGTGGCTGCCAGAAAACAGCAGGGCTATGCGGGAGAACTGCAACGTTTGGTAGATAGGTTGGTGCTGGATCACTTTATCAAGCTTGCCTCCAACACCAGTGCTTCCGGTCAGGCCCGGGCGCTGGCTACGCTCAAGGTAAACGATATCAAGCAGATTATGGAAAGTAATATGGCAGGAGAAGTAGACGAAAAATGGAAAGCACACTATACCTTTGGCCTTGCACAGGTTCGTCGCTTTGAGAATGATCCTGAAGATGTGAAGGTAACCGATCCGCTGGCGGCTCCCGATGGTTCTCCTATCGGTCAGGATGCCCTGAATGCTATCGGCAGTAGCATGGAAGACTGGTGCGGCTTTACGCATTAGAGGTTATTCTGATTTTCTTTTATGGAAGCAAAAAGAACTTGTAGTACGTTAGTAATTGTCATTTCGGAGTGCATCCATCGTGGAGCGACGGAGAAATCTTTACCAACTCTCCAATTCTATTACTTTCATAGCGGCTAAGATCCCTTCGTTGCACTGCGGGATGACTTTGTTTACATTTCTTTTAATCGTACAATCGGCAAAAAATCAAAACAATCTTTATTTAAAAGAAGGATATTATTGATTGAAGCAGCCCTGCCAGATATCTAAAATCTGGCAGGGCTTTTTTAAGTCCCGTAAAGTGGCTCATCTATATATACCTGTCCGGGCAAGACTATGAACTTTTGCCTTTCTTTGTGAAAGAACGTAGGATTGAGTCCAGTAATGCGTTTGAAATCCTTGATAAAATGGGCCTGGTCAAAATACCCACAATAATAGGCCACACTGCTCAGGCTCAGTGATCTGTTTTGCTCCAGCACGCGCATCACCCGGTTCATGCGGGTAAGCCGCAGGTAATGTTTAGGACTGACTCCTACCACTTCGCGGAATTTGCGTTCTAGCTGACGCTGACTGACGCATACATGATCAGAAATATCACGGATATTGATATGCTGGGAGTTACGTATAAGTTCAGCCGCCTGATTTACATAGCCGGGCTCCCCTTTTCGTTTTTCCAGCTTTTTCAAAAGATAGTTCTCAGCACGCTGAATCATCCTTTCCACCTGACTTTCCTCTCTGATCTGGTGGCAAAAATCTCGTATATCATTACCCAGCAATAGCGTCATATCTTCGTAGGTCTCTATGATTTCTGAGCCATTGAAACGAAACAGATGATATAAGGCTTCGGGCTTAAAACGAATCGTAAATACCGGAACGGTGCTGGGAAAGCGAATCTCATGAGGCTGGGTAATCAAACCGATGATCATATAATCGGGCGTTTGTACCCAGTCTTCTGTGCCGGGGAAATTACAACGCAGGTCATCAAGATGAATAATGAGCTCCAGGCAGGCATTAGGAACCATCTGAAAGGAAACCGCCCCCTCAGCATTTAGATTAAAGGCTCCTTTCCAGTAGCATTCTACAAAAGGACTTAAAAGTGCCGAGGGTGGGTATTCCTGAAGGGAAAAATTCATACTCAGAGGGTCAGCTAATGAGGGAAATTTACTCGCTATTAATTATTCAATATAACCATTTATTGCGGGGAATAAGAAACATCTTCCCAAAGCTCTCTCAATACAATATCCAGATCGTAAAGAGCCTGCTGGCAGTTACCATTGAATGAAGAACCATGCATCGTAGCCAGGGTAGAAGGATTTAAGGCTGCCAGGGAATGCAGGATTCCGGCGGTCTGCTTGGTATAAGGTGTGTATCCCATTAACGGCCCCTGTTCAAACTCCAGGAGAGATTGTTTGTGCAGGGATAAGATATCGTGCTCGGTAAGCTCAGTTACGTCACCGTTCTGGTGGAAGAGGTCAGAGCAGAGAAGTGTTTTGTTCGTTTCTTCAAACAGTACTCCTGCATCCCATCCGTGAGGAAGGTGCGGTGTCCTGATGAAACGGTAGCGATACTTTCCGGTAGACAAGGTAGCATTACTCGCCATAGCATGGGCAGGCTTATTGGAGAAGTCGCTCATATTGACCAGTGCTCCCACCTCACTGCAGACAGGCAGGGCATTAGGAGCTACCTTAAGCCACTCGTTGAGCGCGCCGCACTCATCTACCTCAAAATGGCTGAAGCCTATCCATCTTAGTTCCGAAGGGGAAATCAGTCGGCTTACTGCTTCAAGCAAAAGTGGAAACATCTGCTTCATGCCCGCATGATACAGCATAGGCTCATCGTCTTTGATAAGAAAGTGATTAAACTGTAAGTTCATTTCCGGAACAAATACAGAGATACGATACACATCGGGGGCGATTTCTGAAATTTTCATGACTGAGGGTTTTTATAAGACATACACCAAAAGTAAGTGGTGTTAAAAGCCCCTGATTGTAAAAAAACGACATTCTCCTTTATGCGCTATCAATAACACAGCGGCTGGGGATAACAAGTATGCAAAACTGGGGTTATCACAGGAAGATTTTATGCCTATGGCTTTTAATTATGAGCTTGATTTTGACAAGATAGACTTCCGCAAGCAGCCTGAACTATACCTGGTGGGCAAGGGTGAGCAGGGCGTATTGCTGGTAGAGCCGTATAAGTCGGAAATACTGCCTCACTGGCGCTTTAAGACACCCGACATTGCCCGCACTTCTTCTGAGAAGATTTACCAGCTATTTCTGGATTACCTGGAAGCCGGGGACTTTGTAGGAGCCGACATGGCACGCAAGTTTTTGCAGATGGGCTATACCCGCTCCCGCCGTTATGCCAATCACAAAAGTGGTCGCAAGTACAAAAGCAATCCTCAGAAGGCGACTGACAAAGCAGCGGAGAAAGAAGCCCGCAAAGAAGTCCTTCCCCGCGAAGAAGATCCAGTAAAAGCCCAGTCAGCCGCTATCTTCAAAGCGAAGTGGGAGGAAGCCAAGGCGCATCCTGAGTATCAGCGGATGCTGAAGGTACATAAGGAAAAGTATGGCTAAGCGAAGCATTTGCTACACTACCTTTCATATTCAGGAAGATATGATGTGCCTGCTTTTCTTGAGGTTTAGGGGGAGATGTAAGCTTTCCTTTTTGGCGTTAGGGTTTGCTCCGTTCGTTGGTCCTAAAAAAGTTTTTGACAAAGCATTTCATTGATCAAATGGCATTCGGATAAAATTTAAGAGTATCATCAGCCATGAAATGGAGTGTCTGTTGCCAATTTCATAACCTCAACCTTTCTTTTGTAAAAATACTCAGAAGAAGAGGTAAGGTTTATACAGCATTTGATAAATGAAGCTAGTAGGAAAAGCAAGCATATAACAGTACGCCCGATACTAAATAGCATAATGATTGTATGCACCTTAAAGCTTAATTTTGACTTTAAGATAAATTAACTTGAAAGCATTTCCTTCTGAGATAAGATTTAAATACAATTGGCGAAAGTATCAAAAAAGAGTTCTGGATGAACTAGAAGAACACCTAAAAGATGATCATTTACATATCATAGCCCCCCCTGGTTCCGGTAAAACCGTTTTAGGTTTAGAAGTGGCCTTAAGGCTTAATAAACCCACACTGATTTTTGCTCCTACTGTTGCCATACGTAACCAATGGGTTCATAGATTTTGTGAACTGTTCTTACAAGTAGATTATACACCGGATTGGATTTCACGGGATATCAGAAATCCAAAATTTTTAACCGTAGTTACCTACCAGGCGCTTCATACTGCTTGCTCCAACAAAGAAATTGAAGAAGAAGGCGATATTCAGGAAAGATTTATTGATGAAGATGACAAGGTAAAAAAAGGAAGGAATAATACGAATAAAATTATCCGGCTTTTTCAAGCTCAGCAAGTAGGAACCATTGTAGTAGATGAAGCGCACCATTTGAAAAGTGCCTGGTGGAAATCTTTGACCAAAGTCAAAGACGTACTTAAGCCTACCATTGTAGGGTTAACAGCTACCCCGCCTTATGACGTTTCTTATGCAGAATGGCAAAGATACACAGCACTTAATGGACCTGTAGATGCTGAAATTTCTGTGCCTGAGTTGGTTGTTGAGGGAGATTTATGCCCTCATCAGGATTATGTGTATTTCTCACGTCCCACAAATGAAGAAAACGAAAAGATCAGAGCGTTTTTCCAGAAAATTCGGACACTGTATGAAGAAATTAAAGTTGATGAGGTGCTCGTTTCAGCAATTGAACAACACCCTATTTATTGTCAACCTGCTGCCCACCTTGATTGGATATATAATAATCTGGAGTACTATTCAGCCACATTAATATATCTGCATGCGCTAGGCAAAGAAATTAACGATGAACATACAGAGATTATTGGTGATAAAGAGTTTAGCATTCCTCCGCTGAACTATGAGTGGATGGAGATACTGTTAACATTTTATTTTTATAAAGATCCTATCAATTTTAGCCAGTACAAAGAGCATCAACATAAAATGATGCATAAACTAATACGGAATGGTGCAATAGAGAGGCGAACGATCAATTTTAGATACAATCATAAAATTAATAGGCTATTAAGCTCTAGCATCAGTAAACTGGATAGCATTGAGAATATTGTGACGTTTGAGCACCAACATCTGGGTCAGAATTTGAGAATGGTTATCCTCACAGATTATATAAGAAAAGAATTTCTAACGCATCAAGCGCAAAATAACCTGGAATTAAATAAGATTGGAGTACTTCCTATTTTTGAAAAACTGCGAAGAACACATAAAGAAAATATCAAGCTCGGTGTATTAACTGGCTCTTTAATTATCATTCCTAAAATAGCAGAAAGAGCATTAAGAGAGGTTGCTTATAAATACAAAGTAGACAACTTAGTCACTACTCCGCTTCCTTACGATGATATGTATCTGATGGTTAATCTAACAGAGCAATTGAAGCTTGATGTTGTCCATATCATTACACAGATTTTTCAACAAGGAAATATTGAAGTACTTGTGGGTACTAAATCTTTACTTGGCGAAGGTTGGGATGCTCCAGCAGTGAATGCATTGATTCTAGCAAGTTTTGTAGGTTCCTACGTATTATCAAACCAGATGAGAGGGCGAGCTATACGTACCGAAAGGCATAACTATGACAAAACTGCTAACATTTGGCACTTGGTATGTGCAAACCCTGAAGCTTTAGATGGAGGAGATGATATAAAAATACTGAAAAGACGTTTCAGGGCATTTGTGGGCGTTTCATTTAGAGACGAAATAAATATTGAAAATGGATATGGACGTTTGAATTTACCTCATCAGTTTACCACAGAACAACAAGTACGTCATGCAAATGCGGCCATGCTTTTGGGTGCTGGACAGCGAGACCAACTGAGAGAAAAGTGGCAGCAGGCATTGTCTTCTGGAACCAGCCTGGTTGAAGAGATCTTGATTCCTTTCCCTGAAGATGAGGAATACAGAAAAATCAAATCACTTTACTATACCAGAACCATCAAGTCTCTTATAGGCATCCTCGTTTCGGGTTTTATTGGGTATGGATTAGAGGCTTTACAAGTGCTAAGCAGAATTGCAAGACATCTGAGATCACGAGAAGCAGTATACATCTGCTTAGCAGTATTTGGTAGTGTAGGCATGATAACTTTTGGAGGTCTTGCCTTTAAAACCTTAAGACTGTATATCAAATATCGGGATATTGCTAAAGATGTACATCAGATTGGGGAAGCACTTTTAGTATCCTTAATTAAAGTAGGAGCAATACATACAGATTATTCAAAATTGAGGATAATATCGTCACTAGATGATTTTGGTACAGTTTATTGCCATCTGGAAGGTGGAACAACTTATGAAAAGTCTGTTTTTATAAAGGCTTTGCAGGAAACCATCAGTATCGTTGACAATCCCAGGTATCTCATCATCAGAAAAAACTATTTTCTTAAAATCATAGCTCAAAAAGACTACCATGCAGTACCGGAAGTCATTGGGGGGAAAAAACAGTTTGCGGAGTTTTTCCAAACTCAATGGTCTGGATTTGTTGGGAAATGTGATTTGATATACACCAGAACGATTGAAGGGAGAAAATTACTCCTGAAAGCAAGAATCAATTCGCTTGCTTCAGAATTTGAAGAAAAAGCAGAAAGAATAAATAAATGGAGATAACAATAAACGATTCCAGTCGCTTGAGCCTTGCGACCGAGCTGCCGTAGCTGTGACTAATATCCCTATTTACATCTTCCACCCTGGCGGAGCCTCTGGCTGGGGACTTCTCTGGTTATTGGTAACAGCCCCTACCATACCCTTGCGCACGTTGAAGAGCCTGCCTGCTTCGCTTCTTAACATTAAAACAACAGCAAAAAGCGGCTGATCTGTCATAAAAGCCTTACATTTCTGCTTCATCCTAAACCTATCCACCTACATGAAAAAAGCTTTCTTATCCCTGCTGACGTATATCCTTGTACTGACATCCTTCGGACAGGAAGTCGCTACGCAGAATGATTTTGAACAGCTCAAAGCTGACTTTTTAAATCCTTATTCATCCCGTGTTTTGGTAGCCTCGCATCGGGCAATGCATCATAAATATCCCGAAAATTCCATTCCTGCCGTGCAGCAGGCCATTGAGCAGGGTGTGGACATCATAGAAATAGACGTAAAAGTAAGCGAGGACGGTATGGCCTTCCTGATGCACGATCGCACCATAGACAGAACCACTAGCGGCAAAGGTGATCCCGAAAAAATGAGTTGGAAGGAATTGCAAAAGCTTTCGCTGGTGCACGATGGAGAAGTGACGCCATACAAAATCCCAACCCTGGAAGAAATTCTGCTGCTCAGCAAGGGCAAAATCCTGGTAGACCTGGACCTCAAAACCAGCGAGATTGAAAAAGTGATGGAAATCGTGGAGCAGACCGGGACGCAAGACAACGTCTTCTTTTTTGACAGTGACTTTGAGGTGTTGGAAAAGGTGCAGGCGGCCAATCCAGACTTTATGATCATGCCCCGGGCTTATTCTTTGGCTATGGCGGATTCTGCCATACAGCTTTTCTCTCCCGAAGTGGTGCATATTGACTTCTCTTTTTATGATGACAAAACCGTAGACCTGATCAAGTCGCATGAAGCAAGGGTTTGGATCAACGCCCTGGGTGATCCTGACGAGGCTATGCAGGCAGGAAAGGCAGAAGAAGCCTTAGAGAAGTTGCTGGAATATGGGGCCAACATCATTCAGACCGATTATCCGCTAGAATGGATGCAGCACCTATCTTCAGAAGAGTAGATCGTAGAATTAAGCAAAGATTTTTTAAATTAGGCAGCTATGAGCGATTCCGCTCCTATGTACAACCCATACTTTACCTGACCTAAGCATGATGCACAAACTGCTGCTGACCTTATCTTTTGTCTTTTTTACTTTTTCTTCTTTTGCCAACGATACTTTAAAGCTGGAGGGTCTGCAAGCCCCGGTAGAAGTCTATCGTGACCCCTGGGGCATCAACCATATCTATGCGGAGAACGAGCATGACCTCTTCTTTGCCCAGGGTTATTGCGCCGCCCGTGATCGTCTTTTCCAGTTTGAGGTCTGGCGCCGACAAACCGAAGGTACTGTTGCCGAAATACTGGGCGAACGTGAGCTTAAGCGTGACATAGGTACCAGGCTCTTTAAGTTCAGAGGCAATATGCGGCAGGAGATGAATCATTATCACCCGCATGGAGAAGCGATTATCAAAGCTTTTGTGGAAGGGGTGAACGCCTATATCGGAGAGACTGAGAAGAATGCAGATCTGCTGCCGATGGAGTTTGAGCTGCTGGGCATCAGGCCCGGCTACTGGACGCCGGAAAATGTCATCTCCCGCCATCAGGGTTTGTTGGGCAATATCGGACAGGAAATGCAAATCGGGAGAGCAGTAGCATTGCTGGGACCGGATAAAGTAAACCAACTGATGAACTTTCATCCCGACACCCCTGATCTGGCACTGGATACTGCCATCAATGTGGAATTGCTGTTTGATGATATACTTGAGTTGTACAACGCTTATCGGCAGTCGGTAACTTTTCGCCCCGAGGATATTGTAAATGCTAAATGGAGAGCCGAGGCTGATATGTCGGAGCAGCTTATGGAAGAACGGCAAATGGCTTTGGCAAATCTGGAAGAGGAAAGAGAAAGTATTGGCAGTAACAACTGGGTAGTGAGCGGGGAACATACGCAGAGTGGCTTTCCCATAATGGCCAATGATCCACATCGTACACAGGCAGTGCCTTCATTGCGTTACTGGGTACACCTTAATGCACCTGGCTGGAACGTGATCGGAGGAGGGGAACCGGAGATTCCGGGCATTTCCATCGGGCATAATGAATACGGTGCCTGGGGGTTAACCGTTTTCCGTACCGATGGAGAAGACTTATATGTGTATGACACGAATCCTGACGATCCTTCTCAGTACCGCTACCAGGAGCGCTGGGAAGATATGCGGGTGATAGAGGAAAGCATCGCAGTGAAAGGACAGGAAGATGTAAGTGTAGCCCTTAAATATACCCGGCACGGGCCGGTGGTTTATGAAGATACTGTAAACCATAAAGCTTATGCCATTCGCTGCGCATGGCTGGAAGTAGGAGGCTCTCCTTACCTGGCCAGCCTGCGCATGGATCAGGCCAAAAGCTGGGAAGAATTCAGAGAAGCCTGCAGCTATAGTAATATACCCGGTGAAAATATGGTGTGGGCGGATAAGGACGGCAATATCGGCTGGCAGGCAGTGGGAATTGCGCCTATTCGTCCGCACTGGAGCGGTTTGGTACCGGTTTCCGGTGATGGCCGTTATGAGTGGGATGGTTATTTGCCGATCAAAGCCAAGCCTCATGTGTACAATCCCGAAAGTGGCATCAAAGCGACTGCCAATGAGAAGCAGGTGCCCGATGGTTACCCTTACCGTAATGCCGTGGGCTATAGCTGGTCCGACTCCTATCGTGCCGACCGTCTTGCGGAAGTGCTGAATACCGGCAAAAAACACAGCCTGATGGACATGGCTCAGTTGCAGACCGACTATCTGTCCATTCCCGCCCGTAATCTGGTGCCTTTACTCAAAGGTTTGGAAGTGAATGACAGACAAACAGCACAAGCCAGAGCTCTTCTGCTGGATTGGGATTACAGATTAGAGGCAAATTCAGTGGCCGCCGCCATCTATGATCGCTGGGAAGATCAGCTCAAAGATAATATGCATGCGCTGATGGTTCCCGAAAAAGCTCAGAAGGTCATCACTTCCCTTCCCATGACCAATGTGCTCAACTGGCTGGTCAGTCCGCTGCCGGAGATGGGAGAAAGCCCAGTCTGGAGAGACCCGGTAGAAGTACGTGATCGCTTGTTGATTAGCAGCCTGGAAGAGGCGGTAAATGATCTTAATAATCGCTTAGGTAATGATATGAACGACTGGCAGTACGGGCAGGAAGACTACAAACATATCTTGCTTCGTCATCCGCTGAGCGCGGCTGTCAATGCACAAACCAGAGCTCAACTGGATGTAGGGCCGTACCCTCGGGGAGGTAACAGCTATACGGTGGGCAGCACCGGTGGGAATGACAACCAATCTTCCGGGGCATCTTTTCGTCTTATTGTAGATACCGGTGACTGGGACAGGGCTTTGGGCAGCAATACCCCCGGTCAGTCGGGTGACCCGGATAGTCCTTACTATCGTAACCTGTTTGAGCAGTGGGCGCAGGACCGCTATTTCCCGGTCTATTACAGTAAAGAGAAGGTGGAACAGGCAGCGCAGGAGGTGCTGAGGTTACAACCTTAGATTAAAGTATCACTTAAAATCTTCGTTCCTCTTTTGGACTAAGTCAAAAACTTTTATGCCATTTGCAATAGCGATGTCAGACAGTGTAGAATCCGCTGAAATTAACAAATCACATTTTTTACCTAATTCCAGAATTAAAGCATCTGTCAATCCAACTTGAATGAAATAATCACTTTTTACACCTAGCTCGGATTTCAAATAATTCTCTGTAGTTTGGCCTACTAATGCTTTTATCGTTTCAATGTAAGGCCATTTATAATTTCCTGAGAGTGAAGAGATTGTCTACTTCCGTCCAGATATTTGGAAGTACGATCAGATGGTTGAAATCCTTGATTACATTTAGAAGGCGCTCGAAATCTTTTTTTCTATAGATAGAAGTCCGCTTATGTTTTGGTATTAGGTTTTGATCTATCAAACCTATTATCAGCAGTACAAGAGCATTGCTATCAATGAGAATCTTCATACATGACTAAACATATAAATACCCTTGACTTCTTTTTCATCATTGATTTTGACTAATTTATAGATACGTTCGTATCTTAAAGCTCCAATATTAAGTGGAGACAAATTTTTATTTTCAACGAGAAACGAGACTACTACTTCCCAATAGCCTGAATCTTCTGAAAATTCAGCCTGTTCTAAACGAATATCAGTAGGTTCGTCTTCACCTAAGGTTGACACTATTGCTTTCTTTGCAATTTGATAGAGTTCCTTGAAGTCCATATCTATAGCTTTTATCCAAATATAGATAGATAACGTAACTCTTACTCAATAAACATTTGGAGAGTAGTAATAGGAGCTTAAGACGAAAATTTATACGTACACAGTTTATATACCAGCTTAGTACTCAAGGTTCCTGAGGTTGAGGTTTACATAGAAACTAAGGCTTAACTCACATTATAAATAGATATCTCTTTTCTAGCTTTCGGTTTTGTTGTCAAAACAAATATTCATACGCAAGTGGAGGGAGTGTTAATACATCACCTTAAACCTATGCCTTATGTTTACTTCCCGATTGGTGGAAAGCTATGTGCTTTTCCTTCTTCTGCTATCGCTATTGTCATCTGCCTGTAGCCCTCGTATTTCTGACAATATTCCTACAGTACGCTATCAAAATCTTAGGGTAGAGCAGATACAACCGGAATTAGAACAGGCAAACCTAAAGCTAAAGCTGGCGATGCGCTTCCGGTTCAAAAATCCCCTCAATCAGGATATTGTAATTCCTGCCCATGATTTAACCTTCAAGCTAAACGAACAGGAAGTATCAGGAGACATCAGTCAGCAGCCTTCTTTTACGCTTCATGGCAAGAGCGAAGAGCTGGTAGCCTATCATTTCACTTTTGATTTGAGCCCGGAAGGGGTACTCAAAGACCTGGACGTGTTAGGCAAAGACAATTATTTTGAGTTGGTCTCTGAGTTTAAAGTAGACCTGGCAGACTTTGGTATTGACCTGCCCGATCGCTTTAGCAAATATACTTTTGAGGTGGTTTTTGGGGACACCATTCGCCTGCCCCTTTTACCGACGGTCAAAGCGGCCAATCAGCTAGCCAAAGTAAGATTACTGGGACAAATGGAAGAATTGGATTTACTACCTTATAAAAATGCGGCCCAACCTTTTGTGAATCTGCTCAATAGCAATTTTAAAGAGCAGGACCCATTTGTCAAGTTGTTAGCTGATTCTAAAGTACCCGGTACCAATATTAAAGTGATTGACCAGGTAATCAATACTTTCTTTGCAGCGAATAATACTGCGAAAATTAGAGCCAGAAATCAATGGAATGCACTAAAAGACAAGTTGTACATTGAAGATTCAGTATCGGTTATGGATCAGATGGTTACTACTTTCCTCAAACATATCAATACCAATGCTGCCAGTCAGTGGAATACTTTTAATAGTAAATGGAGTGATTTTTATGCTAATATCCCTGACAAACTTGAGTATCCGGGGCATAGAATTACGGGCCTCTTCGTAGAAATTCCTTTCATCATTGAAAACCCTAACCAGTTTAGTATTGAGGCTCCGACTTTGGTTGGTAGTACGGATTTGGCCTCTTTTCAGCCGGTAGTATTCGGAGCCAGTCCGGTAGGTAGTACGGGTAGTATTGCCGCGGGAGAAGGTCAACTGATGAAAATACGAATGTCGCTGAACTGGAGTGACGAGAAAAATCCCGGCTTAGGATGGCTGCTTAACGGAGAGTTACTTCAGCCTACCTTGAAAGGGAATACCCGGGTAGATCTGGGTTATGGTCCGCTTGAGTTGAATATGGAAATACCAATTAACCTTCAGGTGGGGCAGTAAAGCAAGGTTTACCAATAACAATTGATGAAGTATGAGGTTTCGTATTTATCTGTCCTTCATATGTCAAAGAAAGCTACCAGAATCACTACTAACAAACTCAGCAAGCTCTATATAGGAGTGATCTCAAGTGTGGCTTTTTATCCTACCCTAATTGCTTTTGGGCTTTTTTTACTATCCATACTGACCTTATACCTAGATGAAAGAACACCAAGCAGAATATTCGGAAATGAAGTACCAATAAAAAATATCCTTGCGCCAAATAGTGTCAGGTCATTACTGGGAGCTATCGGCGGAGGGATGATTTCTCTGATGGTATTCAGCTTTTCTATGGTGATGGTGATCCTGAACCAGGCGGCCTCAAATTATTCCCCTCGCTTACTGCCCAATATGATAGAAAAGAAACATCATCAGGTAGTATTGGGGGTTTACCTGGGGACAATTGCTTATACCTTTGTAGTGCTTTCCAGTATCCAATCTGAAATGTTTACTTTCGGGGTTCCTACTTTATCGGTAACCATCAATGCCCTGCTTGGCCTGATTTGCCTGGGGCTGTTCATCTATTTTATCAACAGTATTTCTCAGATTATTCAAATAGGCAATATCATCAGTGACCTGTATATGAATACGCTTGAAGGCATAAGGCATGAAATCAATGAAGAAGTATACATTCCCCCGAATGAACTGCCTGACATAGAGGCCTGGCAGCTTACCTACAGTCCGGTTTCAGGCTATATGGATAGTATTGACCATGCCTCTCTTCTCAGTTTAGCCTCCAAACTGGATATTAGGCTGAAAATATGTGTTCCCCTAGGACAGTTTGTTAACCATCTGGATCCGATATTGCTTAGCAGCCGCTCAATCAGTAAAAAAGAATGTGCTGATATATTTCATAGCCTGGTATTTAGACATCAGGAAAATGTAAGTCAGAATTATATATATGGGTTTAAACAGCTTAGCGAAGTAGCAACCAAAGCATTAAGTCCGGGTATCAATGATCCCGGTACAGCCATACAGGCGTTGGATCGCCTGACCGCTCTTTTTGTAGAAAGGCTGAAAGTAACAGGGTTTAAAATCAAAACTGACAAGCAGGGAAATCTTCGTATAATTTATGAGCCGGTACATTTTCAGGATCTGTTATACTACAGTATTGGTACAATTATCAACTATGCGGATAATGATCTGCCAGTGAACCATAAGTTGGTACAAAGCCTGGATGCTATAGCACGCAATGATGACAAAGAGCAGCACACTGACATTATTTTATCTATGCTGGACGATATGGTAACCCATTATATGCGCAAGTTCGTCACGCTTTCGGATCAACGTTCATTGAGTATACGGGTACAGCAGATGATCAGGCGGTATCCCAAACACCCGACAACCGGGGTAATACAAAATAAAATAGCTGAAGTATTACCATTAAATACTGCCTGGTAAAGCTTTTATTTTTCCTCTCAGCCTTCTATCTTTTATAGAATTCAATCTCAACTAAAACAAACCGACTATGAAACTTATTTTTTCTTATCTCACAGTTATTTTTTCTGTGTTCCTCTTTGCCTGCGGTAGCGGTGGAGAGCAAGAAGCCAGCCAGGAAACCACCAGCGCGGATACTACTGCAGCAATGACCAGTGTAACTTTGGAGCAAGTCTGGGCAACAGATACCGTCATGATGACGCCTGAGTCCGTTATTTATGACGAGACCAACGATGTTATCTATGTGGCGAATATTGGTACTGTGAACGCGGAAGGCACAGATGGAGATGGTTTTATTTCCAAGCTAAGCACCGGTGGGGAAGTGGTAGAACTCCAATGGGTTACCGGGCTGAACGATCCCAAAGGTATGGGTATACGAGATGGTAAGCTCTACGTCGCTGACCTTAGTGAAGTAGCCGTGATTGACCTGGCAGGTGGTGAGATTAGCGAGACTTATCCAGTGGAAGGAGCAGTGTTTCTTAATGATATTACGATAGATGAAAATGGTGCTGTGTATATTTCTGATTCTAATACCGACAAAATACATATGCTGGCTGATGGGCAGGTAAGCACCTGGATGAGCGACTCTACACTTCAACGTCCCAATGGCTTATATGCAGAAGGAAATCAGATTTTACTGGCATCTTTAAATGGTGGCTATCTGGCACCTATTAGCAAAGACAACAAGGAAATTGGAGAATATTGGCTGGACAATATTCCTTCTGCTGACGGTATCATCAAGACAAATGATGGGAACTACATTGTGTCTACCTGGTCAGGAGAAGTACATTATGTAGACCCGGATAATAATGAAACCCAGAAACTGCTGGATACTAAAGCACAGGAAATCAACTCAGCAGATATAGGCTACATTCCCGCACAGGAAATGGTCCTTGTGCCGACCTTCTTTGATAATCGGGTAGTGGCTTACAAGATCAATAAAGGAAACTCCTGATCATGATATGCTTAGATATTTAGTCACAATCATTCTAGCCGGGATGTGCATTCCCGGCTTTTCTCAGGAAAGTGAAAAAATCTTCGGTAGTTATCTTTATGAAGATGACAAGATTACGTTAACGCTCAGTCCTCCTAATAATTACACCCTCTTCGCGATGGAGTATGCCCGTCGTACCCGCTCAGTAAGCAGTAAGGAAATTTCACGGGGTACTTTTGAGGTCGAAGATAATCAGCTTATGCTGGAAGAGTTTCCTACGCGCCACCAAATGAGCTTGGACATAGATTCTGAACTGAAGCTGGAAGCAGTGAATGTGAAAGAGATTGATGAAGGAGAAATACTTTACGCACGAAGAATGAGCTATGAAAATGGTAACCCGCGCATGGAAGGAGAGTGGAAAAGAGGTAAAAAGCACGGTACCTGGGTGTATTATGATGAAGAAGGCAATGTAGTGAAGGCAGAAAGATATCGCCGCGGCAAGCTGATAGACTGATCAGATAGCAGAACCTGGGAACCGGAGATAAGGTTTTTCGGACCCCGATCTTTCACATCTGTTTTCTTTTTTTACCATGTAAGATAATGTGTATTTAAGCGGTCAATAATGACTTGTTTAAAAGCTTGTGAATGAGTAGGTTGCAGGAATTTCAAACCACAAGTTTAAGCGTCATGCGTTGGCTTTTTGTAGTGCTGGGTTTTGTGTTTCTCTGGGAGAGTGCACATGCGCAGCTCAATACACCCAAATACAGTAATGAATTCCTCGCCATAGGAGCGGGAGCGCGTGCTCTAGGTATGGCGGCTACTCAAACTGCTGTAGCTGATGACGTCACCGCCGGTTTCTGGAATCCTGCCAGCCTCACAGACTTATCTCATGCCTACGAAGTTTCCTTGATGCATGCTGAGTACTTTGCGGGTATTGCCAACTATGATTACGGAAGCTTCGCCACACCTCTGGATTCGCTGAGTACCCTGGCGATCTCCGTAGTGCGCTTTGCCGTAGACGATATTCCCGATACGCGCTTTTTGTATGATGCCAATGGTCGCATCAATTATGACAACATCCGTTTCTTCTCTGCTGCTGATTATGCTTTCCTGTTTTCCTATGCCCGCCAGATTCCTAAGGTAAAAGGTTTAAGTGTTGGAGCAAATTTTAAAGTGATTCATCGTACTGTAGGCAGCTTTGCCAATGCCTGGGGCTTTGGACTGGACGCCGCTGCCACTTACCGGATGAAAGCATGGCGTTTTGGTCTGATGCTGCATGATATCAGTGGTACATTCAATGCCTGGACCCATAACTCAGAACTGCTAACCGATATATATACCCAGACCGGCAATGTGATCCCGGCCAATACTTTGGAAGTGACACTACCCAAAGCTTCACTGGGTATTGCTCGGAATTGGCGGTTTCTGGATAGCAAGTTTGGATTATTGGCAGCTACAGACCTGCACTTTACTTTTGATGGGCAGAGAAACGTATTGCTCAAGTCAAGCTTTACATCCATTGACCCTTCAGTAGGCTTGGAGCTTGATTATAAGAACCTGGCTTTCGTTCGCTTTGGAGGGGGTAATGTACAGCAGATCAAAGATTTTGATGGTAGTACTTATCGTACATTTCAGCCGGATTTTGGCGCTGGCTTTACAGCGGGCAGCATTAGTGTAGACTACGCACTGACCGACATTGGCGATCGTTCAGAGTCGCTGTACTCTCATGTATTTTCTCTCAAATTCAGTATTGACCGCAAGAAGGAGAATGAGTAGCATATATATTTTTGCCGAAGGCACCATCGTGAGGAGAATATTTTTCCTGATAATGCTAATTTCTTTGCCAGCTTTATCAGCCGCCCAGCGCTTTGGGAATGAGTGGATTAATACTACACAATCGTACTATAAAATTTCAGTAGCACAAGATGGGGTTTATCAGGTCAACTATCAGGACCTGTTGGATGCCGGTTTTCCGGTAGATAATGTAGATCCCCGACGTATGCAGCTTTTTTTTCGTGGGCAGGAGCAGGCTATATTTATTCAGGGGCAGCAGGATGCCAGCTTTGACCCCGCTGACTTCATGCTGTTTTATGGACAGCGTAATGATGGTACTCAGGACAGGGAACTGTACGTGCCCAATGAAGCCCAGGCTAATCCTTTTCGTAATCTGTACTCAGACTCCACGGCTTACTTTTTGACCTGGTCACTCGCTGCAGTCAACGGAAAGCGGATGAATAGCTTTGCTGAAAATAATATCAATAACATACCTGCTGAAGAGTATCATTGGGAGGAAAAAATATCATTTTATACAGGTGAGTTTTCCATGGGCAGACAATACCCCCTTGGCTCACTTTCCGGAGTAATTGCGCACCTAAGCACCTTTGATTATGGAGAAGGTTGGACGAGTTCTCGAATTGCGAGGGGGGAGAGCAGAAGCTTTACTTTACAGGCTCCCGCACAGTACACTGCCGGACCGGTACCCCAACTGGAAATACTTTTGGCCGGTAGGAATAACCGCCAGCATGATGTAACGGTGCAGGTAGGTAGCACAACAGCTTCATTGAGGACCCTCAGCACAGTTAATTTTGATTACTATGATCATAGCCTGCTAACAGAAGATCTGCAGTGGAGTGATCTTGCGGGTGGTAATCTGGTGGTTAGCGTTGCAGTGAATGGTGTAAACGGAGAGGCTGATAATGTTTCCGTATCTTATATCCGGCTAAGGTATCCACAGCAAACTACTGCCGAAAGCCAAACGACAAAGCAATTAGAGTTAGTAGCCAACCCTGCTGGTAAAAGCTATATAGAGATTACTAATCCCCCGGCTTCTCCATACCTTCTGGATGTAACTGATGAGGATAATGTGTTGAGGATCGGTTATAACCAGATAGGAGGGAATACTAGCGCAGTAATCCCCAATACCCAGCTTGCCCGCCACCTGTTAATCGGAAGTGCACAGGCTATTCCTTCTATACGAAAAGTAAGTTTCCAAAATATCAGTACCACTGCCAATTACCTGATGATCTCTCACGAACTGCTCCATCAGCCTGCAGGCAATTATAGTGATCCGGTACGTGCCTATCAGGAGTACCGTGCTTCCGCTGAGGGAGGAAACTTTAATACGCTGCTAATGGACATTGGGCAGGTATATGATCAGTTCAGCTACGGAGAAGTTACTCCTTTAGCGATACGTCGGCTGGCAGATTTTATGTTGAGCAATGGCAAGCCTGAATATCTGCTACTTATCGGAAAAGGCCTGACAGTCAATTATAATTACCACAGAAAGGACCCTGCGACCACTACCTTAAGAGACCTTGTGCCTACCGGAGGAATGCCGGGCTCTGATGAGGTGCTTACCGCTGGCCTTGCGGGTAGCGATGGTTATCATGCTGCGATTCCTACAGGACGTATCAATGCGCAAAGTGCTGCGGACGTGGCGGCATATCTGGATAAAGTGAAGGAAACAGAAAGTAGAGACTTGTCGGCTGACTATCAGGAAACCACTACCCGAGAAGCGCTCTGGAAGAAGCATTTGGTCCACTTAAGCGGTGGTTTGAGCCTGGCTGAGCTTATATTATTTTCTCGCTATGTAGATGATTTTAAGGCGGTCGCAGAAAGAGATTACCTGGGAGGCGAGGTAGCTAATCAGTCCAAAAAGTCGAACAACGCTACCGAGTTGGTCAACATTGCTGATGAAGTGAATAAAGGGCTTTCCTTGATTACTTTCTTTGGGCATTCAGGTACCACCAATTCAGACATTGAAATTGGTTATGTATCCAATGACGAATACGGATATAAAAATAAAGGGAAGTATCCGGCTATTTTGATCAATGGGTGTAATGCGGGAAACATTTTTAGCAATGCTGAAACCTTTGGTGAAGACTGGATTAAAACTCCTGACAGAGGGGCTATACATGTGATTGCTCACAGTGCCGAAGGTATTTCCAGTGTGCTCAAACGCTTTTCTGATGCTATTTATAATACCGGCTTCGCTGACTCAACCTACATTGGAAGCTCAATGGGTAAAATTAAGCAGGAGGCTAGCCGACGTTTTATAGAAGCTTTGGGAGAAAACAAATGGGAAGTCCATACAGCACAGGTAAGGCAGGCAGTGATGCAAGGAGACCCGGCGGTAAGTCTGTTTGGAAGAGGGCAGCCTGATCTGGAGGTAAATGATAACGTTATATCTATTTCCCCCCTGCAGGACGGCCCTGTAACGGTATTTTCAGACTCCTTCGCAGTGAATATGGTGGTTAGAAATTTTGGGAGGACCAGCCGGGATTCTATTTCAGTATCTGTGAACCGTACCTTAAGTAATGGCAGTATACTATCTTATGGGCCGGTAAATTACCCTCCGGTACACTATCAGGATACCCTTCAGTTTGTCATCAATGCTGAAGATTCAACTGTGACTGCCAGCGAAGAACTGGGTACCAACCGTTTTGAAATCGTTATTGACAGCCAGGACTCCATTTCCGAATTGAATGAGGGGAATAACCGGGCTAGTTTTGAGTATTTTGTGCCTCTGGGAGGTACAGTACACCTTTCACCCCACAATTATGCGATAGTCTCCGATGATACTGTACGCTTGCATATGCAGGCAGGTGATTATCAAACTGCTATTAAAAAAAGTGATGTAAGGCAATACCTGGTAGAGATAGATACCTCCTATACATTAAATAGTGGTTTAAAACAAACATTTAACATTTCGGCTAAAGGTTTAGCAGCACAGGAAATTGAGCTGCCACATAAAACAGATAGTACGGTTTACTATTGGCGCAGTAAGTATGCTGAGCTTAGAGAAGGTGAGATAGATCAGTGGACGCAAAGTTCTTTTACCTACATCAACGACAGTCAGGAAGGTTGGCGTCAGTCTAATGCTTCCCAGTTGCTGGAAAACCAGGTAAGCAATATGTCTTATGACGGTCAGTGGGAGTTTACAGAGACAGGAGTTGATGTTAAGGTTACCACGCATGGAGGAGATGTGCCCGCTACTTCGGCCCAGCTTGTTGTTAACGGAAAGTCATACTTAGTATGGAACATTGACAGGTCTTCCTGTAGGTCAAACTCAATTAATGCCTTAGCATTTGAGAAAAACAGCCTGCTGCCTTATCTGGGTTTGAAAAAAGATGGGTTTGATTGGCCCGACAGAAATAGCTGTGGCTTCGTACCCCAAACGATCAATAGCTTTGATAATAATCAGGTAATTAACGCAAGTTTGATATTGGAACAATATATAGATGCTATTGGTGAAGGTGATCCTGTATTGTTATTTTCTCTGGGATTTATGGACTATACCAAATGGCCTGCTTCCACACTTGCTAAATTGAAAGAGATTGGAGTAGATGAAACCAGTATAGCGGATTTAAGTGCCGGAGAACCATTAATTATTTTAGGCAGAAAAAATGCCAGCCCGGGGAGTGCTCAACTGGTGAGGGCCGATACTACCAATGGCTTATCGTTAAGAGAACAAAGTGTTGAGCTGGAAGAAAGACTGACCAGTAATAACAAGAGTGGTAGCATTGTATCCAAAAGAATAGGACCGTCAAACAGCTGGCAAGACCTGAAGATAGTGGCAAATGAATATGAGCCTTCTGATATCATTCAGGTGGATATTATTGGTGAAACTAAGGAGGGTATTCAAAAAGTATTATTCTCGAGTGTAGCCGTAAACACTGCTATAGATTTATCGGGCATTGATGCAACTCAATATCCTTTTCTGCGGCTTAACATGCTCTTGGAAGATGAAACTAACCTGAGTCCGGTCCAGCTTCGGCAATGGCTGATTCATTATTCAGAGGTGCCCGAAGGAGTGCTGTTATCCGAAAATGCTCTTTCAGAAAAAATTAGCAAGCAGGAAGGTGAGACCTTTTCTGTACCTTTTCTGTTTTATAACTTATCAGAGCGGGACTTCTCAGATTCCCTGGAAGTGGTCTACAGTTTATTCAATCAGGATAGTAGAAAATTGCTTAGTGACACATTAAAAATTGAGGCAGCTAACGCTGGTGATACTTTGAGCTTTGAGGTACCAGTAAATACCATAGATCTTGTAGGCACCAGCGACTTCTCAGTGAAGGTCAATCCTCGTATTCAAGCGGAACAGACATACGATAATAATTCGCTTACCCTTCCCTCTTATATAGAAGTGAAGGGCGATGAGCTTAATCCCATTATTGATGTGGCTTTTGATGGTACTTACATTTTGGATGGTGATATTGTATCGCCTAATCCTATGATTACTATAGAGATACGAGATGAGAACCCTTACTTACAGAAACAGGATACTACAGGGATTGATATCCTGTTAGGCAAAAATGAGGCGGTAGAAGCTTCTGCCAGTAATGCACGTACTACAGATACCCATATGAAGCGTATTCCGCTAAGCAATGAAGGAGTAAGCTGGTCACCCGCTGAGGGGGATGAGCCATTTAAGGTGAATTTTCAACCCAGTCAACTGGAAGATGGACTATATACGCTTAGGGTACAGGCTGAGGATGCCAGTGGAAACGCCTCAGGAACGCAGCCCTACGAAATAAACTTTGAGATTATCAATGAATCCACCATCACTAATTTTTATCCCTATCCCAATCCTTTCTCAACCAGTACCCGCTTTGTATTTACACTAACTGGTCAGGAAATACCCGATCAGGTCAAAGTACAAATTATGACGGTGAGTGGTAAGGTAGTGCGGGAGATTACACAGGATGAGTTAGGAATCATACGAATTGGTAATAATATTACTGATTATGCCTGGGATGGCAGAGATGAGTTTGGGGATGAACTGGCTAATGGCGTTTACTTGTATCGTGTAATTGTGCGAAGTAACGGAAAGTCCATAGACCTGAGAGAAACTGCTGGTGATAAGGGCTTCAAAAATGGCTTTGGAAAAATGTATATCCTTAGATAGAAAGCTTACTCCATAGAGATAGCAGGATCTCCAGTACTTTCGGTAACCCTAATATTCTCCAGGTCTATTCTGGACAGCTCTTCTACTTTTCCTTCTTCAAAAAGTGTTTCGTAGTTTTCTAAGGCAAAGTTCGCTACAGTACTTTCATAATTGATGTAGTCAGCAAAACGAATCCCTTCAATCTCCCTGACATTATATGCCTCACGGAAGCGGGTGCCGCCCCCCTCAACATGAAATGAATAAGCCAGATAGTCCATAGTTTTGTCTTGCTGATGTATCCAGTAGATATAAACGTCTTCATGATCAGTTCCCCCTCCCTCCTGATCAAAAGTAACCTGGATTTCATCATAAGGCTCTCCTTTGATAGTCGTTTCACCAAGCAGTTTTTTGTTTACTGCCGGGTCATTAAGAAAGTAAGGCAGGAGCGCAAAATACACTACAGAGTTTAGTGAGTTTTTGTAAGCAAGACTGTCTTTATCAGAAAGACTGATTTTTTCTCCATTTACTTCTCTGGTAAATTGCTTGTTGTTCAGCGCATCGTGGACCCTGCCAATAGAATCTTCAAAAAAACTTTCGTAAAGGTACTGCCCCCCATTCATATCCACTTCATAATGCCTTTTTCTAAAGTCAAAGCTGATATGCGTATTCTCGAGCTGCTCTCCACCATGTACAGCTATGGCCTGATCTATGATATGCCGGGCATTGCTATGCTGGGCATCATTTTGTTGCTTATCACTCTGTGTTTGGCAGGCAAAAGCAAATAGGAATAACAATAAGGCAACATACATACTTTTTTTCATAGGATCAGCCATTAAAATATAGGGAGTTCTTAAGTGCTTACGGAAATATGGCTAAGGAGTTTATTTACTATGTACTTAAGCAAGATTAGGAATACGCAATGTAAAGATAGTCCCTACCCTGGTCTTGGACTCTACAGCAATGCTCCCTTTCAGCACGCTGATTGTTTCTTTTACGATATAAAGGCCTATGCCGGAACCATGCCTTTCATTACTGGCCTTAAAGAACATATCAAAAATCTTGGTCTGGTGCTCAGGAGCGATGCCAATACCATTATCTTCAACTACTATGGTAGCGAATTCAGGAGAAGTACTCACTTTTATATGGATATAGGGTTGGTCTACACTGGAGCTTCTGTAGCGAATAGCATTCCCTATCAGGTTACTGAGGATGACAGAAAGGCGTCGCTCATCTGAGACGAAAGGGACCGAAACATCATATGAGGTAGTGAAATTTATGACATCCAGCCCCTCCATATAGTTAAGGTTACTGATGGTATCATCTACTAACTTCTCAAAATCGATGGCCTCCCGGGCTACCTCCATTCTGGAGTTACGCGAGTAGTTGATGATGTCTTGAATAAAGCGGTCAAGACGGTTAATGCTGGTTTCCATCAGCTTGATGTATACATCTTTTTCTTCAGGCGTGTTCTCAAGCAAAGCAATGTTGATAAGCCCCAGTACAGAGGCAAGCGGAGCTCTCAGATCATGAGAGGAACTGTATACAAAGCGATCCAACTCTGCATTGGTTTTTTTTAGCTCTTCATTTTGTCTTTTGAGCCGCTGCTCGTACTGTATCCTGTGGGTAATATCCTGGGCAGTTCCTACGGTCTGCGTTACATGGCCATTTTCGTCTCTTTTGAAAGGCTTATCACGGCTGGATAACCATACCCAGTGGCCATCACGGTGCTGCACCCTGTACTCAGTTTCTACAACTTCATCATCACCGACTTGTCTGATTTTTTCCTGAAAATTGTAGGCGACTTTTTGAAAATCCTCAGGATGTAGTTTTGTAAAAAGTTTCTCTTTTCCGTTCAGTACATCATCTACCTCATAGCCGAGCATGTCTTTGATGTGATTACTAAAATAGATATAGTCACCTTTGGCAAAGTCAAAAACGTACAAAAGTTCCGGAGAGGTGTCGGCTATACTTTCTATAAAACGCTTACTCTCAATGATTTCTGTAGCAGAGTTTTGCTCTTCAGTAATATCCGTTACATTAGCTACAATTACCTGTTTGCTCATATAGTCTGAGAGATGTAGCTGTATTTTTACGGGATAGGTAGTACAATCTTTTCTAAAGTGAGTGGCGCGCAGATTGATTTCCTGAACCTCCTGCGCTATAAGCGGAGCAATAAGCAGAGGAAAAGATTTCTTAGAAAATTTTGGAGTGATATCAATAGGGGTAAACCTCAATAACTCCTCCCGAGTATACCCCAAGCGGGTAATGGCAGCCTTATTGACATATTGGAATTGAAAGGTATTGATATCGAGAATGTAAAACTCGTTAATAGAGTGGTCTAATATTCTACCTAAAGCTTCTTTTTGCTGTTCGGCCATAGTTCATCAGAGAGTCTAAATATTATTTTTTAGCTTTAGTGTATTTTCAGAAGATAAATAATAAAACATGAGTACTAATATTGGAATTTATAAATATCTGCATTAAAAATTGATTAAAGGGAATTTATTAAAACTTTATCTCGAATATTAAGTACCAAACACCTTCATTTATTGCTGAAAATGAGCCGTATTTTTGTTACGGGTATTCATTGGCGATAAAATGTAGGCTAGCGCAGGCTAAATTTTCAGTCTGTATTTTGCTGATGTGCCTGAAGTAGACCAACGAAATTGGTACCATGAGAGTTATCCGAAGACAAACCTTAAATGAAATATTAAGTAAGCTTCAATACAATAGTTTATTCTGACGAAAGTCAAACATATAAGTTAAAACTTAGTATTAAAATAATACCTCAGTAAGCGAACTTTAACACCTTCAGCCTGTATGTTTACAGTCATCATCTCACAAAAAACAAGCAAATCCTCTTCAGTCCTTTGCATTGGTACGATTAGGTGGTAATATTGTGCCCTTACCTATGAGTAGCATTATCCAGGAAATTCGCTCGCCCATTGAGAGTGAGATGGGCATATTTGAAAATAAGTTTCGTGATTTTATGAAGAGCAAAGTTTTACTGCTTGATAAGATCATGAGCTTTATCGTCAGGCGTAAAGGAAAGCAACTGCGTCCTATGTTTGTCTTTCTCTCCGCCGGGCTTACCGGGCAGATTAGTGAAGCTACCCATAGAGGAGCTGCTCTGATTGAGCTCCTGCATACCGCTACCCTGGTACACGATGATGTAGTAGATGACTCTAACTATCGTCGGGGCTTTTTCTCTATTAATGCATTGTGGAAGAATAAGATAGCTGTATTAGTAGGAGATTATCTCCTGTCAAGAGGGTTGTTACTTTCTGTAGAACATAAGGATTTTCACCTGCTGGAAATTGTATCCAATGCAGTGAAGGAGATGAGTGAAGGGGAGTTATTACAAATAGAAAAAGCCCGTAATCTTGACATTACTGAAGATGTATACTACGAGATAATCCGTCAGAAAACTGCTTCACTGATTAGCTCATGCTGCGGAGTCGGGGCGAGCTCTACAGGGTCTGCCCCTGAAGTTATCAGTAAAATGCAGCAATTTGGTGAAAAAGTAGGTATTGCGTTTCAGATCAAAGACGACCTTTTTGACTACGGAAGTGCGGAAATCGGTAAACCGGTAGGCATAGACATCAAAGAAAAAAAGATGACATTGCCGCTGATCTATGCGCTTCAGCATGCTTCCTGGCTGGAGAAAAAAAGAATTGTCTATATCATAAAAAACCAGAGCGAAAAAGCTCGTAAAGTGCATGAGGTGATAAACTTTGTGAAGGCATCAGGAGGAATAGAGTACGCTACTGAGGCCATGCATGCCTACCACCGGGAGGCGCAGGAGATTCTTAGTGCCTTTCCAGATTCCGATTATAAGCAGTCATTAACCCGCTTGGTAGAATACACCATTGAGCGAAAAAAGTAATAAATCAATATTTATTTTCCCTTATTGTATAAAGCGGAATATCCCAATGACTAAGTAGGGTTTTTATACCTATAAAAATATAGGAAAATAAGCATTGTGAAAGGAGCAAAAGCATGATAAGTTTGGGTTGTGCTTATGAACAGTCCCATACAGTCTCTGAAGAAATACATCATTCATCTGCTTATTAAAGCAGGAGCATATCCCGGAAACCACTCACATTTCAGTTGTCGCAGAAAGTTAGCGCAGCTAAAGAAGAGAACAAGTAATGGTGTGCGTCTGGTAGTTTTTCTTGTGGCTATATTTTCCTTAGGGCTGTTGACAAGCTTTCCTAAATCACCTTACGAGTCGGGTCCCGCTCTCTTGTCAAAGTTACATGATAACTGGTATGCTGAACCTGAGCGGATGACTAAAAACTGTAAAGCATTACCTCATCTGAGTAACCTCAAAATTAACATCAGACCACTGAGCAGTGATAAAGTGATTATTTACGCTAAGCCTTCTTCCGCAGTAATACCGGCTTCTTTGGTGTTGCAATTACAGCAAACAGAAAACCTGGTGGAAGGCAGAGTCTTCCGGGCGGTACGTCAGACTGATAGTGTAGACTTTAACATGATATTATCTGAAAAGGGTAATAAACTGACCTTAGCTTTCGCATTGGACGGAGATCTTACCTCTGGTGAGTATGTGCTCTCTTTCCTCCGACAGGAAAGCGAAAGCAGCGATCTATTCTCTTATTAACCATTCTTTCTGAATTAGAGATAAGCTTTTCCTCGGAATAAGTGCTTATATTTGGCATTTTTAACGTTTTTCAGGAGAGTGAACTCTTTTTAAGAAATTATGAGTTAAGTTTTTATGAGACATACACACACAATCTTATTCGGAATCATAAGCTTTTTATTGTCGGGAAATAATATGTTTGTACAGGCCCAGAGTGGCTACTGGCAACAAGGCGTAGAATACACCATGGAAGTAGATATGGATGTAGATACGCATCAGTTTGCAGGTACACAAAATCTGGTGTACTATAATAACTCTCCGGACACACTTCATCAGGTTTTTTATCACCTGTACTTTAATGCTTTCCAACCCGGAAGTATGATGGACGTACGTTCTCGCACCATTGAAGATCCCGACCGTCGGGTAGGAGATCGTATATTTTATCTGGGAGATGATGAGATAGGTTTTCAGCGTATAGAGTCACTTGAGCAGAATGGTGAGGCAGTAGATTATCAGATGGTTGGTACAATTCTGGAAGTTACGCTCAATGAGCCCATCATGCCTAACAGTGAAGCCACTTTTGATATGACCTTCGAAGGACAGGTGCCGCTTCAGATTCGTCGTACAGGAAGAGATAATGAGGAAGGCATTGATTATTCTATGTCACAGTGGTATCCCAAAATGGCGGAGTACGATTACGAGGGCTGGCATGCCAATCCTTATATTGGAAGAGAGTTTCACGGTGTATGGGGAAGCTATGATGTAAAAATCTCCATAGACTCGTCTTATGTGATGGCGGCTACTGGTTATTTACAAAACCCCCAGGAGGTAGGACACGGCTATCTTGAGGAAGGAAAGCGCTTAAAACGGCCCAACGGTGACAAAATCACTTATCACTTTACTGCTGACCATGTACATGATTTTATGTGGGCAGCTGACCCGGACTATATGCATACCATTGCGCAAGTGCCTAATGGACCTACTTTGCACTTCTTTTATCAGCAAGACTCGCTTACCCAAAACTGGAACGACCTGCCTGAATATACCGTGAAGGCTTTTCAGTATATGAATGAGCATTTTGGTAAATACCCTTACGATAAGTATTCTGTAGTACAAGGCGGAGATGGCGGTATGGAATACCCTATGGCTACCCTGATTACCGGCCATCGCTCATTACGCAGTTTGGTAGGGGTAACGGTTCATGAACTGATTCATAGCTGGTATCAGGGCGTATTGGGTACCAATGAAAGCTTATATTCCTGGATGGATGAAGGCTTTACCTCTTATGCTTCCAGCCGTACCATGGCGCATATCTTTGGAGGAAATGCGGATGATCCTCAGGTACATGCCAACTCATACGCGGGTTATTTTAACCTGGCAGAATCTGGTAGAGAGGAACCCATGACCACTCACTCTGATCATTACAGCACCAATTTTGCCTACGGAAGAGCGGCATACTCCAAAGGAGCGGTATTTCTGGCACAGTTGAGCTATATTATTGGTGATAATGCCTTTGCAAAGGGGATGAAGCGTTACTTTGAGGAGTGGAAATTCAAACATCCTAACCCTACTAACCTAAAGAGAATTATGGAGAAAGAGTCTGATATAGAGCTGGATTGGTACTTTGAATATTTTGTTAATACCACGCACACCATTAACTATGGCGTAAAGTCGGTGGAAGACCGAGGAGCAACCACCCATGTCACTTTAGAAAGAGTAGATAAAATGCCTATGCCACTGGATGTACTGGTAACCTATGAAGGTGGTGAACAGGAGTTATTCTACATCCCTCTCCGTATCATGCGCGGAGAAAAAGAAAACGACTCCAGCTATGAGCGCACTGAGATGCAAGACTGGCCCTGGGTTTTTCCTACCTATCTGTTAGAGATCTCTCGCCCTCTTGGCGAAATCAGTCAGATACAGATAGACCCATCCTATAAGATGGCCGATATAGACCGATCTAACAATAGTTATCCTGATACCAAAAATACCCGTTTTAATGAAGTTGCTGAATAAAACATTTTAGTCACACAAAATATTAACAGAGGGTTGTAGTGATGCAGCCCTTTTTTAATCCATAAATATTTGATTATGCCTGAATTACCAGAAGTAGCTATGTATCAGAAATACTTTCATCACACCGCTCTGCACAAAAAAGTGACAGATGTGGAAGTAGAGGATGAGAGAGTAATTCTGTTGGCTGTTGATAAGTTACGAGCATCATTAAAAGGAAATACTTTTGAAAGTACTGATCGTATCGGAAAGTACCTCTTTATCAGGCTTAGTAATAACCAATACCTTAGTATGCACTTTGGCATGACCGGTCGACTCATATACTTTAAGGATAAAGAAGATACGCCTCGCTTCACCAAGGTGCTTTTTTTCCTGGATGATGGCTTTCATCTGGCTTTTGTATGTCCTCGCATTCTGGGCAGAGTAGGCATAACGGATGAACCCCAAGCTTTTGGTAAGAAAAAAAAGCTGGGCCAGGACGCACTGAAAATCAGCCGGGAGGATTTTGTAAAGAAAATAAGTGGTAAAAAAGGTTTGATCAAACCCATATTAATGAACCAGCGGACCGTAGCGGGCCTGGGAAACTGGATCGTTGACGATATGCTATATCAGGCAGGCATCCATCCTGAAACCGTTGCTTCTCAGCTTGGTGAAGCACAAGTCAGCCTCTTATTTGACAAGATGCAGTACATCATCAAGACTGCTATTGATAATGAAGCTCGCTACGATGATTTCCCCGCGCATTTTTTAATTACACATCGGAATGAAGGTGCCAAAAGCAATTTATACGATGGTCACATCGAAAGAATGGTAGTAGGGGGAAGAGGAACTTATATCTGTCCGGCAGGACAGGTGCTCAAATGAAATGGTATTTAGGACTTAATTAGACTTATGTTAAATAAGCTTTTTTCTCAACGAAATGCGTTACGGGCAGTTCTTAAAATGAATTGTATTTTTTTAAACTAAAAATAAGAAAGCTATGAAGACGATTGAGAAATTAAACAATAAAGACGTAGCCCATTGCCCAATTTGTGATGCCAATGCGGTAGAGCCTTGCCACGAACCCAAAACCGACGACTGCCCCCGTGGAGACGACAGAAAAATAGAAAGCTAGAATATAGAAAGAAACAGCTAAAGGGTAAGGACTTCTACGCAGGAAGTCCTTTTTTGCTTTCAGGAAAAATGCTAGATTTAGTAAGAAACCTAAACTATTCTCTTTATGAAAACAACAACTCACAGAATGCAACAAGCTGTATTATTAGTATTCGCAATCGCTCTTGTATCGGCCTGTGCCTCATCCCGGCAGGCAGCAAACAGCCCGGTAGGTACCTGGGATTATGTGGTAAAAAATACCCCTTATGGAAATGTAGAGGGGCAGATGATTATAGAACAGGATGGTGATGGCTATGCCGGTGAAATTCGTTCCAGTCAGGGTAATCTCACTTTAAATAATGTTCAGATTAATGAAGGACAGCTCACTTCCACCTTTATGATGGACGGAAACAGTTTATCGCTGGAAGGTGCTTTTGAAGAAGATACCTTTACCGGGGAGGTAGCTGCAGGTAGTTATGATACTTTTCCCATGACTGCCTACCGAGCTTCTACCGGAGGCAGATAGACTGTTGCATGTTATTGTAAGAACGTAATTAATCACGTTCTTACTTTCAGATGATATTTTACTGATTTTCGTAATGCTGTTGAGAAGAAGTCTGCACTTCTCCTACCTCTTCAGAGTCGTGCTCCTCGCCAAAGAATTTATTTTGCATTACCAAGATAACGGCTACGCCTACAAAAATAGAGGCATCAGCAATGTTGAAGATAGGCCAGAGCGCCATATACTCACCCCCCCATACCGGGACCCACTCAGCCACGCGGCCTTCCCAGATATCTACATAAAACATATCAATGACCTGGCCATGAAACCAGGGTGTAGAGGCATCATAAGGGGCATTATCTAACAATACACCGTAAAAGGCACTATCGACGACATTACCTATGGCTCCTCCCAGGATCAAAGCAACTGACCACAATAGTCCCTGATGTACACCTTTCTTGGCTAGCATAAACAGATAATAACCGATACCTATCATTGCGAGCAGGCGGAAGAGGGTAAGGATCAGCTTGCCATATTCAGAGCCAATCTGCATACCGAAGGCCATACCGGGATTTAGGGTATAATGAAGTTTGAACCAATCTCCAAAGACCGGAATCTGCCCTACAACCCCCATGTCCATATTGAAATGTACCAGCAGCTTGACCGCCTGATCAAGCAAAATGATACCTAAACTCAACAGATAATACTTATAATACTTCACTGTTTGCGTGGTTTTATGGAAAGGCAGTAGGGCCTTTCCGGTGTTATGCTTCTATTTTTATACGTACTTGCTGATCATCCAAGTCTAGCAAACTAGCATCAGCTAACTGAGCAGTATCCCCCTGATCAACAATGTTCAGGCTCAGGGCCTGAGTTTCAGTACAGATATAATCTTTATGCAGTTGGATAGCTTCACTCATTAAGCTACCGTCACCGTTTTCAATACTAATCTTGATCTTATCCTGGACTTCCAGCCCCATATCTTTACGTAAATTCTGGATACGATTAACCAGATCACGGGCCAGGCCTTCTTTCTTTAACTCGTCAGTAACCGTAATGTCTAAAGCTACAGTAATATTTCCTTCTCTGGCCACCGACCAGCCTGGAATATCCTCAGAAGTGATCTCCACATCTTCTACGGTCAGGGCAATAGCCTGGTCAGAAAGAGCCAGCTCGTAATAATTTTCTCTTTCTAGCTGATTAATTTCCTCCTGTCCCATTTGAGCTACCGCAGCACTGATCTCCTTCATCTTAGGCCCGTATTGTTTACCCAGTTTACGAAAATTTGGTTTTATTTTCTTGACCAACACACCTGAGGCATCATCAATATACTCTATGTCTTTTACATTTACCTCAGACAGGATCAATTTTTCCATAGAACTTAGCCTGTCCTGGAACTCTTTGCTCAATACCGGAACCAGTATTTTAGATAACGGCTGACGTACCTTGATCGTATGCTGCTTGCGTAATGAATGCACCAATGAAGAAGTGGTCTGGGCCATCTGCATTCTGGCTTCCAGTTCAGTATCTACGTATTTTTCATCTACTTGAGGAAAATCCGTCAGATGAATAGAATCTACCGCTTCTTTCTTAGTGATATTATTTAAGTCTTTAAATAACCTTTCAGTATAAAAAGGCGCTACAGGCGAAGCAAGTTTAGCGATCGTTATCAGACAGGTGTAAAGTGTCTGGTAGGCCGCTTGCTTGTCTCTGCCATACTCTCCCTGCCAGAAACGCTTACGGTTAAGCCTCACATACCAGTTACTCAGATCATCAATAGTAAAGTCCTGGATCATGCGGGTGGCACGAGTCGGTTCGTACTCATCATAAGCTGCTTCTACCTGTTTCACCATGCTGTTGAGCTTGGAAAGTATCCAGCGGTCACTTTCAGTTCTCTCTATAAGCGGAACATCTTCTTCAGCATAAGTAAAACCATCCAGGTTAGCGTATAATGCAAAGAAAGAGTAAGTATTCTGCAAAGTACCGAAGAAACGGCGTTGTACTTCCTTTACGCCTTCCAGGTCAAAGCGCAGATTGTCCCAGGGGTTAGCATTGGCAATCATGTACCAGCGTGTGGCATCCGGTCCATAAGTTTTCAGCGTCATGAAGGGGTCTATGGCATTGCCCAGTCGCTTAGACATTTTGTTGCCGTTCTTGTCTAGCACCAGCCCGGTAGAGACTACATTTTTGAAAGCCACACTGTCAAAGAGCATCCCGGCAATGGCATGTAGGGTAAAAAACCAGCCACGGGTTTGGTCTACACCTTCAGAGATGAAATCAGCCGGATAGTTAGCTTTATACACCTCCTGATTCTCAAAAGGGTAGTGCCACTGCGCGTACGGCATGGCTCCGGAGTCAAACCAGACATCTATCAGGTCTGCTTCACGGTACAACTTTGCTCCTTTTTCGCTCACCAACACTATATGGTCCACATAAGGACGGTGCAGATCTTCTTTGATCAGTGCCTCATTATTTTTCTCTACCAGTTTTATATCATCAGCAAAAGCAGCATTGGCTTTTTCCACTTCTTCCTTCAATTCAACTACTGAGCCTATGCACTTTTCTTCTGTTCCATCTTCGCTACGCCAAATGGGTAGAGGTGTCCCCCAGTAACGTGAGCGACTCAGGTTCCAGTCTACCAGGTTTTCCAGCCAGTTACCGAAACGTCCTGTGCCGGTAGATTCCGGCTTCCAATTGATTGTTTTGTTCAGGGCAATGAGCTGATCTTTCAACTCAGTGGTTCTGATAAACCATGAGTCCAGTGGATAGTAAAGCACCGGCTTATCCGTACGCCAGCAGTGCGGGTAGGAGTGAACGTATTTCTCCACCTTGAAAGCCTTATTCTCTTCCTTCAGCTTGATGGCGATTTTGACATCAGTAGATTTGTAGTCAGGATCATCCTCGTCCTCGTCATCATAATTCTTTACCGGCATATCGGCAAAGTCGGTGATTTCGGCCACAAAACGTCCTTTTTTGTTGACGATAGGCACATCATTACCATTGTCATCTTTCACCATCACACCGGGTATGCCATGCTGCTCCAGCGTCCGGAAGTCGTCCGCACCAAAAGTCTTGGCAAGGTGCACCAGCCCGGAACCATCTTCGGTAGTGACAAAATCTCCGGCAATCACGGTAAAAGCAGGGTCGGGCAGCGGGACATAAGGCATCAACTGCTCATATTGAATGCCTACCAGTTTTTTCCCGGGAAAAGTATCTATAATCTCATAAGGGATTAATTTATTTCCCGGCTTATAGTCCTCGACTTTGAGGTCCTTGGCTTTAGGGTTGAAATAAGTACTGATCCTGTCTTTGGCCAGTATCACATTGACCGGAAGAAAGGTATAGGGATTGAATGTTTTTACTTTTACATACTCAATCTTTTCTCCTACGGCAATGCCTGAGTTAGCCGGAAGTGTCCAGGGCGTGGTCGTCCAGGCCAGCAGATAATCATTCTCTGTACCTTTGATCTTAAACTGACCAGTAAGAGAAGTATCTTTTATATCCCGATAGCAACCAGGCTGGTTAAGCTCGTGTGAGCTCAGTCCTGTTCCCGCTGCGGGAGAGTAAGGTTGTATGGTATAACCTTTGTACAGCAGCCCTTTGTCATAAAACTTTTTGAGCAGGTGCCAGAGCGTTTCCATATAATCCTTCTCAAAAGTGATATATGGCTCATCCAGGTCTACCCAATAGCCCATTTTCTGGGTAAGGTCATCCCACTGGCTTTTGTACTTCATTACCGCCTCACGGCAGCGCTGATTGTATTCTTCTACAGAAATCTTCCGACCGATATCATCTTTGGTGATGCCCAGTTCCTTTTCTACCTGCAACTCTACCGGCAGACCGTGGGTATCCCATCCTCCCTTACGTTTTACCTGAAATCCCTGTAAAGTCTTGAAGCGGCAGAAAATATCTTTAATGGTACGGGCCATCACATGGTGTATGCCGGGTGTACCATTGGCCGAGGGTGGTCCTTCATAAAAAGTGAAGGTAGGTTTGCCCTCACGGCTATCTATGGATTGCTGAAAAACCTTCTGTTCCTGCCAGTAGGCAAGTGCTTCTTCTGCTATCTGAGCGTAATCAGGATTCTTATATTCTGGATATTTCACACGCTGTGCATTCACTGTATTCCTTTCTTTTTCGAATAATTCCGCTGGGCGGCATTCCGCAAAGTTATCATTTGATTCCTTTTTTATGCAATATGAATTGATATAACAAGCATTTTATCGAAAAGATTTACGGAAGACAGCGGTTATGCGTTGGCCTGATGCCAAAAGATTGAGTGAAGATGATACATAGTGCTGAGCACAGGTATTGATTACACTTTACTGAATAGCTATCAGGGTGAACTTATTAGTTTTTGGTCAATTCTCTCTTCGGTTTTCGTTGCTCACCTCTTCATTTTGCCCGCTACCATTAGGACGCTCTATTTTCTCCAGATCTATTTCCTCATCTTCATCTTCTTGGTAAAACTCATCATAGTGTTCAATCAAATGGAAAATCTCCTGATCATGCTTTTTCACCAGACCTTTGCCATTATCAAAAGCCATCAGTAGGGCAGGAAGTATGGTAAGGTTGGTAAACATAGCAATGAGTAGGGTGAGCGACGTAAGGATTCCCAGATACATAGTACCGCCAAAACTAGAACCAGCAAAAATGATAAAACCAAAGAAAAGAATCGTAGAAGTATAAATCATACTGGTGCCGGTTTCGCGCAAACTTTTGCTGATGGCAATAGGCACAAAAGCTTTGTGCAGCTTAAGCTCCTGCCGGTATTTGGCCAGAAAGTGAATAGAATCATCTACTGATATCCCGAATACTATACTGAAAATAATGGCTGTGCTGGGCTTGAGTGGTATGCCTACAAAGCCCATAATGCCCGCTGTGATAATGAGCGGGATAAGATTAGGTACTAATGAAATAAGTATCATACGGAAACTGCCAAAGAGCATGGCCATGATCAGCGCAATCAGGCAGAATGCCAGCAAGAGACTGACCAGCAGGTTGTCAATCAAGAACTCATTCCCTTTGGTAAACAGCAGACTTGCTCCGGTGATGTTGATCTTTGTTTCTTCACTGTCAAAGATCTCCTCTGCCTTGGGGCGTATTTTCTCATTAATCAGCGTTTTGATCTCATTGGAGCCTATATCGGCAATTTTAAGTGAGATGCGAATTTGCTGCCCGGTGCTGTCGCTGAAGTTACTAAGCAGGTCCATCTGAGCTGCTTCATTATTTTCGTCTGTTTCTTCATCGGAAATGAGCCCTTGGGCCTGCGAATTTTGTAAATAACGGAAAACAAAGGCCTTATCCCGATTGTCTGGCAAAGCATAAAAGGCCGGGCTGTTGTTATAGAATGCCTGTCGGGCCGCTTTGATAAAGCCCACTATTGAGATAGGCTCTGAGATCTCAGGCTGCTCTGCCAGGTATTGCTGGAAATTATCTACTTTTTGGAGGGTAGGGACCCGGGTAATGGCTCTTTTCTGCTGGGTGTCTATGACTACTTCCAGGGGCATGATGCCGGTGAAGTTATCTTCAAAAAATGCCAGGTCGCGTTTGAGTTCACTGTCATTGGGAACATCATCTACCAGAAAAGAAACCGCTTCTATCTTAAACATGCCAAATGCAAAAACAGCGACTACAGCTATTGCGCCCATCATCACACGGTATTTATGTCGGTGCACCAGTAAGTCCAGAAGGGTAAGTACTCTATCTATCATTCTGAAGCGTAAGTGCTTTAGCTGCCGGGAACTCGGTGGAGGCAAGTATGAGAATACAGCAGGAATGAGAATGATGCTGACAATAAAAGTAGCCAGAATATTAAGCCCCGCTACCAGGCCGAATTCCTCAAGAATGGCAATTTCGGTAAAGATCAACACCAGAAAACCGATAGCAGTAGTCACATTGGTAATGAGGGTTGCCAAGCCAATCTTTTCTATGATATTGGTGAGGGCTTTGATCTTATCGCCATGCCGGTTGTATTCCTGATGGTACTTGTTGAGCAGGTAGACACTATTCGGTATCCCGATGACTACAATGATAGGCGGCAGAAGGCCGGAAAGTACTGTAATATCGTAATTAAAAAGGGCTAGCGTACCCATAGACCAGACTACCATAATGCCGATGATGATCAGCGGAAAAATTACCGCATCCCATGAGCGAAAGAAAAGCAAGAGTATACATGCGGTTACGAGGACCGAAAGAATTAAGAAAATCTGTAACTCAGACTGTACCTTGGCATTCATAATGGTGCGTACAAAAGGAATCCCTGCATAGTGGAGTTCAATGCCTGTAATTTCTGAAAAGCTTTCCCCTAATTGTTGGATGTCCAGTATAAGTTGTTGCCGCTTGTCTGAGTTGAGCGTTTTTTTTTCTATAGCGATCAACATGAAAGTAGCGCCATTCTCTTCATTGATGAGCTGACCACTATAAAACTTTTGGTCGTTCGCCTGTTGTAAGAGCGTATCCAGGCCAGCCTGATCATTGGGAATTTCCACAAAGACCGGGGCTAATTCAAACTGCTTGCTTTCGGTATTTTTTACCAGCTTTTGCATGCTGGGGAGTGAGAGTGCATATTTTACTCCCTCCAGCTTGGTAACTTCTTCGCTGAAATATTTATACTTCTGGAAATTTTCTACCTGATAAAGGGCGCTATCTCTGAGGCCAATTGCCAATACGTTGGCGTCTTCTCCGAATTGTTCTTTGAACTGATCGTAGTAAACCATATCAGGATCAGAAGAAGGTACGGCTTCTACATAATCATAACTCACTTCCAGTTCCTGGGCTTTATAGGCCATAAATGCTGTAATAATGGCCAGAATAATCATCAGCCAAAAGCGATATCTGATGATTGTATGGGCTAGTTTAATCCACATGAAAGCAATACTAAGCGGGTAAATCTGTATTTAATAGAAGAATGCAAAAAACAACTAAGAAAAAATGCAATTAATAGAGAAAATCCAATAAGCTCTGTTTCTATACAAATAAATAGAATATGTAAAGCAAATGTTATTGATTTTCAAATAGTTCTATTGATTTGAGTAAATATATTTGTACCAGTTGGCAGACAAAGCATTCACTCACCTGAATAAGCTACTATTTTTAGAGGGTCTTGGTTCAACAATAGTACCAATATACTGTATAATCGCGGAATTTTGTGCTTGAATGTTAGGGGGCGCTCAAAGAAATTTTCCACGGCTACGGCAAAAAATTCTTTTTCATTGGTAGCCGCATAGCTTCTTAGAAAGTCATGCTTATTTTCACGGATGAGCTCACTGAGCTTAGCGGCTTCCTCCTGAAACGCTTCCCAGGTTTCTTTATGCAGAAAATCATACTCTTCATTCTCAATCAGGTTCTCCAGTTCCAGTGCATGTGCCATTTCGTGTAAGCCTAGGTTATAAGAATCGTCCGGATCCTGATAGCCCTTCAGAAAACTTTTCCAGGAGAACACGATTGCCTGCGCTTTGGGGTTAACTTCTCCTTTATGCATCATGTTGTTGACAGTGGAAAAGTAATAATCCGGATAAATGATAATTCTTTTGAAGAATTGCAGGCAGATATCCGGTAAGCCAAAAGTAAGCTGTACGGCTGATGCTGCGATCAACACTTTCATCTCTGAGGTCACAATTTTGAACATCCGGGGAATGAAAGTCTTGCGGGCAATAAAAAGCTGTACCCTTTGGACAAATTTATGCTTACTCTGCTCATCCAAGGCCTGGTAATAGGCGAAGTTTTGAAGGAGTATCTTATGAATTTCATCTTCCGGCACCTGGGATGATGCAGCTCTACGAAATTTCATGTACTGGTACAAAAAGTAAACGCTCACCAAAATGAGCGCTATGATCATACCTATAAAAAACGCATTAAGATCTATCAATTCTTGCTGCTGTTCATTCACAACTAAGCTAGTTTCTCAAAGATGTGTTTCATAGAGGTCGCCTCCAGCAGCCTGCTTTTAAGTTCAGGAATGGCAATACGCTCCTGCTCGGTACTGTCTCTGTGACGAATAGTTACCGTATTGTCTTCCTTGCTTTGATGGTCTACAGCGATACAGAATGGCGTACCAATCAGGTCCTGACGGGTATAACGCTTGCCAATGGCCGCACTTTCGTCATAGGTAACCTTGAGGTCCATTTTCAGGTCTTCGTAGATAGAAGTTGCGATTTCCGGCAGGCCATCTTTCTTAACCAGTGGAAGTATGGCTGCTTTTACCGGCGCTAAGGCAGGGTGTATTTTAAGATAGATTCTGGTTTTTTCATTGCCTTTGGCGTCTACACCGGTATCCTCGGTATAAGCTTCACACATCATCATCAGGAAGAGGCGATCGGCACCGATAGAGGTTTCTATCACGTAAGGAATGTAGTTTTTGCCTACTTCCGGATCAAAGTACTGCATCTTTTTACCAGAAACCTCCTGATGACTTTTCAGGTCAAAATCCGTACGGGAATGGATCCCTTCTACTTCTTTAAAACCGAAAGGAAAGAGGTATTCAATATCTATAGCCGCATTAGCATAATGGGCAAGTTTCTCATGCTCATGTATGCGCAGCTTTTCAGGCTCAAGCCCCAGTGCTTCATGCCATTTGATACGGATAGACTTCCAGTGGTCAAACCACTGCATTTCTTCGCCGGGACGTACAAAAAATTGCATTTCCATCTGTTCAAACTCCCGCATACGGAAAATGAACTGACGGGCTACAATCTCATTACGGAAGGCCTTACCAATCTGTGCGATACCGAAAGGTACTTTTTGCCGGGCAGTTTTCTGCACATTCAGAAAATTAACAAAGATCCCCTGGGCAGTTTCCGGCCGTAGGTAAATGGTATTGGAGTCTTCAGTTACTGAGCCTACTTTGGTAGAAAACATCAGGTTGAACTGGCGCACATCAGTCCAGTTGGCCGTATCGGACAGAGGACAGCGGATATCATATTCTACGATCAGTTCGCGAAGCCCCACTAAATCCTCAGCCTCCAGCAGGCTGTTCATTTTTTTGAGCAAGAGATAGGCTGTCTTGATCTCTCCTTCGGCTTCCAGGCGAGCCGCATAATCTTCAATCAGATTATCAGCACGATAACGCTTCTTGGAATCTTTATTATCAATCATCGGATCGTTAAAGCTGTCTACATGACCTGAAGCCTTCCAGGTCTGAGGCTGCATGAAGATGGCAGCATCCAGACCTACAATATTATCGTTAAGGCGGGTCATGGCCTGCCACCAGGCTTGCTTGAGGTTATTTTTTAACTCTACCCCAAATGGACCATAATCGTATACAGCCTGTAAACCGTCATAAATCTCACTGGAAGGATAAACAAATCCATATTCTTTCGCATGAGCAATTACTTTCTTAAGGGAGCTTTCCGCTTCCCTGCCCTGCGGTGTTACATTGCTTTTATCTGCGCTATCTTTTGCCATAAGCGCAAAGATAGGGCAGTATGCAGCGGAATTACAAGACTAAAGGAAAAGCTTTTTATGAATGATTACTTCTTTCGAGGAAATTTTAATTGGCAAATTATCTGGAAGGGCAGGTTCTGCATGTAAAGCAGACAGTTTGAGGTTGCTTTCAAGTCCCTGAGTTTCACTTAACCTCCACAGTTGAGATTCGGGGTTTTTTGCAAAGACTTCTACCCATGGTTTGTCTTGCGAAACTAGGCTATGTCATATACCAAATTCCTAAAATTTGGCAGATCTTCTCCATTAAAAGTTATTTATCAAACATTGCCTATTACATAGCACTGTAGGTGTTCATTGGTGGGACGGGCTTGCAATTTATCGCTCCGAAGTGTAGCCTGGCGGTCCTAGCCTTCGGTGCTGTCTGAAAGAACTTCTACGGTAAGGTGAGGATGGGGCATTACGTCCTGATGCTTATTTGTTGCCTTAGTCTCTCTTAATAACCACCACATCAGGATAGAAATAGCTTTCATTTTTTTTGTGGCAAACTTTGATGTCATTGGAATGAGCAGTGAAAGCACAGGTTCTGACAAGATTTGAGATCATTGCGATCAAATGGTGGGGAGGGATATGCTGGCTCGTAACAAAGAATGATTCCGTCTATGCACTTATGCTTAGCCTCACTTTCACGTGCTGCAGCCAGGTAATCCCGTATTTCTGTTTCCATAAGACAAAACACGAACTGTTCTGATCAATATAAAAAACGTGATCGCACGCCGAACCGGCAGAACAGCTCGTGTTTTAGGGAAGTAAATCAGGCGGCTATTTATACTGCTCTTCGTAGTATTGTTTATAGTCGCCGGATGTGATATGCTGAAGCCATTTTTCATTGGCCAGATACCAGTCTACTGTTTTTTCCAGCCCTTCTTCAAACTGAAGGGAAGGCTCCCAGCCCAGTTCGTTCATCAGTTTACTGGCATCAATGGCATAACGCAAATCATGACCGGCCCGGTCTTTCACAAAGGTGATCAGCTTTTCAGATTCGCCTTCTTCTCTACCTAGTTTCTTGTCCATGATTTTGCAGAGCAGGCGAACGATGTCAATGTTTTTCCACTCATTGAAACCTCCTATATTATAGGTGTCGCCCACTTTTCCTTGATGAAAGATAACATCAATAGCGCGGGCATGGTCTTCCACATACAGCCAGTCACGCACGTTTTCTCCTTTTCCATAAATAGGAAGGGGCTTCTTATTCTGAATATTATTGATACACAGCGGGATCAGCTTTTCAGGAAAATGGTAAGGGCCGTAGTTGTTAGAGCAGTTACTTACAATAACTGGCATGTTATAAGTATTATGGTAAGCTCTTACGAAGTGATCAGAACTGGCTTTGGAGGCTGAGTAAGGCGACTTGGGGTCATAAGAAGTGTCTTCTACGAAAAAACCTCCATTATCCAATGAACCATATACCTCATCTGTTGAGATATGATAGAAAAGGTGCTTATCCAGATCATCTTTCCAGATGTTTTTAGCAGCATTGAGCAGATTGACAGTTCCTACTACATTAGTGGTAATAAAAGCCATCGGGTCTTTGATGGAGCGGTCTACATGCGATTCCGCTGCCAGGTGGATTACCGCATCAAATTTGGTCTCTTCAAAAAAATTATTGATAAAACCTGCATCGCTGATATCGCCACGTACAAAAGTATAATTAGGCTTATCTTCTATATCCATCAGGTTTTCCAGGTTACCTGCGTAAGTAAGTTTATCCAGATTATAAATTCTATATTCAGGATATTTGTTGACAAACAACCTGACGACATGGGAACCGATGAAACCCGCGCCACCAGTAATAAGTATTTTTTTTGTGGTATTCATAATTTTTGCGATAATTAAGAAAGAGCAAATGTATCCTTTTTTCCTATTATTTCATATTTAAATACAATGCTTGCTTATATTGTAAGGTTTAGTAAAAAGATTTTTCTATTTTCTGAAGTGCAAGCTTCAGATTCATCTCTTGTACTTGGTACAATCATCGTGCAAATTGGTAATATTGCTTCTTATTATACGTTGCGCTTTACATAAGTTAAAGAGGTAGAACTAACAATTAGTTTAATGAAAATTAAGGCTCTTATATTTTTTACTCTCATAACATTGGTATTTACCGCATGCAGTTCAGATTATGTCCCTAAGCCTAAAGGTTATAACAGGATTGACCTTCCATCCCATGAGTATGTTAGTTTAGCTGATACTTTACCTTATCAGTTTGAGTTTTCCAGGTATGCAGAAGTGCATGAAGATACAAGCTACAATGCTGAACCTTACTGGCTTAATGTGTATTATCCTGAGCATCAGGCCAACATACAGCTTACTTATAAAGCTATTAATAATAGTGAAGAGAAACTGGAAACCCTGTTGGAAGACTCTTACCGTCTCACTGCCAATCATCAAATCAAAGCAGCAGCTATAGAAGAGAGGGTGCTGGGCACGCCCAGTGGCAAGCGCGCCTTGGTAGCAGAACTGAGAGGAGAAGTGCCTAGTCAGTTTCAATTTTATATAACCGATTCTACCAAGCACTTCTTACGTGGGGCCTTGTATTTTCGCACGGCTACCCAAAATGACTCTCTCGCTCCGGTGATTGAGTATATCAAAGTAGACATGATCCATATGTTGAATACTTTACAATGGGAAGGAGAGCAGATTAGCGGATAGGCGCATGGCTAATTATTTTGATACCAAAATAGAATTTCTTAAAGGCGTAGGAGAACGCATTGCCAAACTGCTAAGAGAAGAGTTGCAAATTTCTACCTTCGGCGATCTTTTACAGCACTATCCCTTCCGGCATGAGGACCGGTCGCAATTCCACCAGATCAGTGAGGTACATGAAAATATGCCCTATATTCAACTGGTAGGAAAGGTACAGCGGGTAGAAACCGTAGGTGTGGGTAACAAGAAACGTTTGGTGGCCTACTTTAGTGACGGTACCGGTGTGTTGGAACTGGTATGGTTTCAGGGGGCTAGGTGGATAGCCTCTAATCTTAAGATGCAGACAGATTATGTAGTGTTTGGAAAACCCAATCGCTTTGGTAGCAAGTTTAGCATTGCCCATCCTGAGATGGAGGTTTATGTTCCCGGTCAGCAGGAAGCGAAACCGCTGCAACCGGTATATGCAACTACTGAAAAATTAAAGCGCGGCCGCGTTGATAGTAAAGCCATTGCTAAATTACAGAAGCGGCTGATAGAAAGAGCTTATGAGCGGATTCCCGAAACCCTTCCTGCATACCTCATTGAGCAGTACGGCCTTATTTCCAAGAAGGATGCAATGCGCCACATTCATTTTCCTGAGAGCATAGAGTGGCTGGAGAAAGCCCGCTTCCGACTTAAGTTTGAAGAGCTGTTTTATGTACAGCTACGTATCCTTAAGCTAAAGCTCTCAAAAATGGAAAAGTCTCCTGGCCAGTTGTTGGGAGATACCCAGTTGGTACATGCCTTTTATGAAAAACACTTGCCTTTCGAGCTTACGGAAGCGCAAAAAAAAGTAATCCGGGAGATTTTTGAAGATTTACGTTCCGGTAAGCAAATGAACCGCCTGCTTCAGGGAGATGTAGGCAGCGGCAAAACTATTGTGGCTTTTATCTGCATGCTTATCGCCATAGGTAGCGGAGCACAAGTAGCCATGATGGCTCCTACGGAGATTCTTGCTGAGCAGCATTTTCGTGGCCTGAAAGACTTTGCCAAACAACTGGGGCTGCATATTGCCCTACTTACCGGTTCTACCAAAACCAAAGAGCGTCGTATCATTGACCGCATGCTCAGGGATGGCGACCTGCACATTTTGGTAGGGACGCACGCATTGCTGGAGGAGCATGTACAGTTTAACAACCTTGGTCTGTCTATCGTAGACGAACAACACCGTTTTGGCGTAGCGCAGCGGGCCAGACTGTGGCAGAAAAATGATCGTTTTGTTCCACACGTTTTGGTCATGACAGCTACTCCCATCCCCCGTACCCTGGCCATGACACTTTACGGTGACCTGGACGTATCTGTAATAGATGAGCTTCCTGCCGGGAGAAAGCCAATCAAAACAGTACACCGTTATGAGAAAAATCGTCTGACAGTTTTTGGCTTCATTCGTGAGCAGGTAAACCTGGGCAGGCAGATTTATATTGTTTACCCTCTGATTGAAGAGTCTGAAAAGCTGGACCTCAAACACCTGGAAGATGGCTATGAATCAATACGTCGCGCCTTTCCTGACCTCCCCGTAAGTGTGGTGCATGGCCGTATGAAAGCTGCGGACAAAGACTTTGAGATGCAGCGCTTTGCCGCAGGGAAAACAAAAATTATGGTAGCAACTACTGTCATAGAAGTAGGCGTAAATGTGCCTAATGCCTCAGTGATGATTATTGAAAACGCGGAGCGCTTTGGCCTGGCCCAACTTCATCAGTTGAGAGGAAGAGTAGGGCGTGGCGCTGAGCAGTCTTATTGTATACTGATGACTGAATACAAACTCAGTAAGGAAAGTAAGGTCAGGTTGAATACGATGGTGCGCACCAATGATGGCTTTGAGGTTTCCGAAGTAGATCTGAAACTACGGGGGCCTGGAGATATTGAGGGTACACAACAAAGTGGAGTGTTGGATCTGCTGGTCGCTGATATTACCAAAGATGGTAAAATTTTACAGGAGGCTCGCTTGTCAGCCATGCTCGTGCTGGAAAAAGATCCAGAACTTATACTCACCGATCATCAGCCTATCAGAAATCATATTTATTCTCTCAGGCAGGACTCAACCAACTGGAGCAAAATCAGCTAATGGCAGATGGGTTGATTGGTAGGATTTTCCTTTAAATCTTTATTTATTAAATATAATCTAACAAAAGAGATGCTTTAGTGAAAGTTCACTAAGAAAAAGGTGGTATGCTTATCTTTTAAGTAAAAATCTAGATTTTTTTTAAAACTTCTCAAAAAAATATTCAAATAGATGTATTTATGAATATCATAAAGGAAAAGTTATTTTTCTCTTCTTTTTATAATATTATCAATAATTATTGCCGACGAGCTTTTTAGCTTCAAAAAATGCCCTTAGAATCTCTTGCTCCATCAATAGTTTCATCTGCCTGTGATGGAATTATCTTTTAAAAAGTGCGATTAATTAAGTATATTACTCGTTTCCAAAATAATATTTTGAGATGAGCATATTTGTAATATATGCTATTGAAATAGAATAATATAAGCGTGCATAAGATAAATTTATCTGATATATGTACATGATATTAAAATCACCAAAATAATATTTTGATTTTTGTTTGCAAAACAAAATATAAAATAAATAGCAGAATTTACCACTAATCTTTGAGCTGAATGAAAGATTCTCGACAACAAACCCTATACTCTCCAGAGTTTGAACATGATGCATGTGGCATCGGCTTCGTGGCTAATCTTAAAGGAAAAAAGTCACATCAGATTGTTGAAGATGCCATTATCATGTTGCAAAACATGGAACACAGGGGAGCTTGTGGTTGTGAACCTGATACGGGTGATGGTGCAGGTATTCTGGTACAGAAACCTCATGAGTTTTTCCAGGATGAACTTAAACGCCAGAACATTACCCTTCCGGGTTTTGATAGTTACGGAGTTGCCATGATTTTCTTTCCTCTGGACGAAAACAAAAGAGCTGAGTGCTACGGCTTGTGGAAAGAGGTAGCCGAGCAACTCGGATTTGAAATAATCACAACCCGTAAAGTCCCTACTAACAACCATAGCCTGGGCCGCTCTGCAAAGCTGGTTGAGCACCACGTGGAGCAGGTTTTCCTTCGCCTGAAGGATCGTAGTAATAAAGATCCTATGGTGCTGGAGCGCCGCCTTTTCGTGCTCAAAAATTATGTGTCGCATACTATACATAATAAAGTTAAGGATACGATAGATAGATTTTATATTGCTTCCTGTTCATATAATACTATAGTATATAAGGGGCAGTTAACTACCTTTCAGGTACGTCCTTATTATACTGACCTGCAAAAGCCTAATTTCAAAACAGCATTAGCACTAGTACACTCCAGGTTTTCTACCAATACTTTCCCCAAGTGGAAACTGGCTCAGCCATTTCGTTTTATCGCGCACAATGGGGAGATCAATACCATTCGTGGAAATGTAAACTGGATGCGCTCTAAGGAAGCATTGTTAAAGTCTACTTTATTTACAGATGAAGAGCTTGATTTAATTCTTCCGATCTGCGATGCCTCTTTTTCTGATTCAGCTAACCTGGATAATATCGTGGAGCTACTTTATCTGGGTGGTCGCTCGCTTCCCCATGTAATGATGATGCTCATCCCTGAAGCCTGGCAGGACAACGACCTGATGGAAGATCCTAAAAAGGCTTTTTATGAATACCATGCAGCCATGATGGAGCCCTGGGATGGTCCCGCTTCCATTTGTTTTACCGATGGTAAAATGGTAGGGGCGACCTTGGATAGAAATGGCCTTCGTCCTTCTCGCTACTTACTTACTGAGGATGATAAACTTGTGATGTCCTCTGAAGCTGGTGCCTTGCCTGTGAATGAATCTAAAGTCATTTTGAAAGGACGTTTGCAGCCAGGACGTATGTTTGTGGCTAATCTGGAAGAAGGTCGGATCATCAGTGATGAGGAAATTAAACAGGAAATATGCTCGCAGAAGCCTTATCGCGAATGGCTCAATGACCATAAATATTTCTTGCAGGATCTCCCTGATCCTCAAAACCTGAACGGGCAGGATAAAAAATCTTCTGATGAGTTGCCTTTGCTTACCCGTCAGATGACGTTGGGCTATACTACCGAAGACCTGAAAGCGGTACTGGCTCCTATGGTGAGTGCAGGTAAGGAGCCTATTGGTTCTATGGGTATTGATACTCCATTAGCTGTACTTTCAGATCATAGCCAGCATTTGGCCCATTACTTTAAGCAGTTGTTCGCTCAGGTAAGTAACCCTCCGATTGACCCTATTCGTGAGCGCCTGGTGATGTCGCTGTTTACCAGCGTAGGGGGGATGAAGAATATACTTGACGAAACTCCTGAGCATTCTCATCAGATCAATATGGTACAGCCGGTGCTGACCAATAGTGATCTGAGGAAACTAAAGTATATCCAGATTCCCGGATTCAAAACGCAAACGATTGACGCTACTTTTAGTGCAAAAGGAGAGGCTGGTGACTTGGAAACAGCCATTGACCGCATCAATGAAGAGGCTGTAAAAGCCGTAAGAGATGGCGCTAATATTATCATTATCTCGGATCGTAATTTTGATCGTGAGAGAGCCCCGATACCGTCTTTACTGGCCACAGGAGCTATACATCACCATCTGATCAGAAACGGCCTTCGCTCAGAGGCAGGCCTGGTAGTTGAAGCAGGCGATATACGTGAAACCCATCATGTAGCTACGCTGGTAGGTTATGGGGCACATGCCGTAAACCCTTACCTTGCTTTTGAGACCCTAAATGACCTCAAGGCACAAAAACTTATCCATGGGGATTATTCTCCCAAGAAGCTAAGAAAGCAGTTCATCAAAGCGGTGAATATGGGCTTGCTGAAGATTTTCTCAAAAATGGGTATTTCTACTCTGCAGTCTTATCAGGGAGCACAGATCTTTGAAGCCCTTGGCGTAAGTAAAAAAGTAGTTGATAAGTGTTTTGCTGGTACCATGACGCGTATTGAAGGGGTGGACTTTGACGATATTGCTAAAGAAACACTGGTGCGCCACCGTATGGCTTTCCCTGAAGAAGCACAGGAGTCCCTTAAACTTGAGGTAGGAGGTGTATATCAGTGGAAGCGTAGGGGGGAACGTCATATGTTTAACCCTCAAACCATCCACTTACTACAAAACTCTACGCGTAAAAACGATTACCAACAATATAAACAATACGCGAAGCTAATAAACGACCAGGCCCAGAAAGCAAATACCTTGAGAGGACTGATGGAGTTCAAAAGTAGTCGGAAATCCATTCCTATTGAGGAAGTTGAGTCTAAAGAAAGTATCTTCAAGCGCTTTGCCACAGGAGCTATGTCATTCGGATCTATCTCCCATGAAGCACACTCTACCCTGGCCATTGCCATGAACCGTATAGGAGGTAAGAGTAATAGTGGTGAAGGAGGAGAAGATGAAATCCGTTTCGAGCGTAAACCAAATGGTGACTGGGAGCGCTCAGCCATCAAACAGGTAGCTTCAGGACGATTTGGTGTGACCAGCCATTACCTGTCTAATGCTAATGAGCTGCAGATCAAAATGGCCCAGGGCGCTAAGCCCGGTGAAGGGGGACAACTACCCGGCCATAAAGTAGATGAATGGATCGGACGTGTGCGACACTCCACACCCGGTGTAGGTTTGATTTCGCCGCCGCCTCACCATGATATTTATTCTATTGAGGATTTGGCGCAGCTGATCTATGACCTAAAAAATGCAAATCGAGAAGCACGTATCAATGTGAAACTGGTGGCTTCTTCAGGAGTAGGCACGATTGCAGCGGGCGTGTCTAAAGCTCATGCTGATGTGGTGCTAATTTCAGGTCATGACGGTGGTACAGGAGCCTCTCCAATCAGCTCCATTCGCCATGCAGGACTCCCCTGGGAGCTAGGATTGTCCGAAACGCATCAGACATTGGTGAAAAATAATCTGCGTAGCCGTATCACTGTACAGACCGACGGACAGATTAAGACCGGACGTGATATTGCCGTGGCAATTCTACTGGGTGCTGAAGAGTTTGGTGTGTCTACTGCCGCACTGGTTACCGAAGGTTGTATCATGATGCGTAAGTGCCATCTGAATACTTGTCCGGTGGGTGTAGCTACCCAAGACCCTGAGTTGAGAGCCCTCTTCACAGGAAAGCCGGAATATGTGGTAAACCTTTTTAACTTCCTGGCAGAAGAGCTTAGAGAAATAATGGCAGAGCTTGGTTTCCGTACGGTTAATGAAATGGTTGGCCAGGTAGACTGTTTGAAAGTACGCGACAATATTGATCACTGGAAGCTTAAAAACCTGGATTTGAGTCGTATACTGGCCAAAGAGGAGGTCCCCTCTCATGTAGGTATCTATAAGCAACAGGAGCAGGATCATGGTATAGAAGAAGTGCTGGATTGGGAATTAGTCAAAGCTGCTCGTCCTGCTTTGGAAAATGCTGAATCAGTACATTCAAGCTTTAAATTAATTAACACCAACCGCTCTGTCGGTGCTTTGCTTTCCAACGAAGTTTCCAAAAAGTTTGGTAAGCCCGGACTTCCTGCCGGAACCATCAATTTCAAATTTAAAGGCTCGGCTGGTCAGAGTTTCGCTGCTTTCACCGCTCCGGGTATTCGCTTTGAACTGGAAGGTGAGGCCAACGACTATTTTGGAAAAGGCCTCTCCGGTGGTGAGCTTGTAATCTACCCTCACAAAGAGTCAAAGTACGTACCTGAGGACAATATGATTATCGGCAATGTCGCTTTCTATGGCGCTACTTCCGGTGACGCTTATATCAGAGGTATGGCGGGAGAACGTTTTTGCGTCAGAAACTCCGGTGTGCGTGCTATAGTAGAGGGCATAGGAGATCATGGCTGTGAGTATATGACTGGTGGTGTGGTGGTCGTGCTAGGTGACACCGGGCGTAACTTTGCCGCCGGGATGAGTGGAGGAATGGCTTTTGTTTATGACCCTGAGAATACTTTTAATAAACATTGCAATAAGGAACTGGTAGAGCTAGAACAGCTGGATGTAGAAGATCAAATTATGATCAAGGGGATGATTACTCGTCACAAGCAGTATACTGGCAGTACAGTAGCTGCTGCGGTCTTAGAAAAGTGGGAAGAAAACCTGCAGCACTTTGTAAAGGTAATGCCTACTGAATTCAAAGCTGTACTCAAACGCAGGAAAGCAGCGCAGGAGTTATCTGAGAACGAGGATATTAAACAAAAAACAGCCTCTAAAGTCTAAACCTAAAAAACTAAAGAAAGATGGGAAAACCGACAGGTTTCAAAGAATATAATCGTGAATTACCTAACACTCGTGATCCCAAAGAAAGGATCAATGACTATAATGAGCTTTATCTGGAGTTTAGTGACGAAAAATCACAGCAACAGGCAGCTCGCTGTATGGATTGCGGTATTCCTTTTTGTCATAATGGATGTCCTTTAGGCAATAACATTCCTGAGTTTAATGATGCTGCCTACCAGGGCAACTGGAAACTGGCCATAGAGATTCTGCATTCTACTAACAATTTCCCTGAGTTCACCGGGCGGATTTGTCCCGCTCCCTGTGAGGCTTCCTGTGTATTGGGAATCAATAAGCCTCCGGTGGCCATTGAGCATATAGAGAAAACCATTGCTGAAAAGGCGTTTGAGTTAGGCTATATCAAGCCTAACCCTCCTAAGGAGAGAACAGGCAAAAAAGTAGCAGTAGTGGGTTCAGGGCCTGCGGGCTTGGGCGCTGCTGCACAGCTAAACAAAGCAGGGCATACAGTTACTGTTTTTGAGAAAGATGATAATCCAGGCGGGTTGCTGCGCTACGGTATTCCTGACTTCAAACTGGAAAAATGGGTGATAGAACGTCGTACTAAAATCATGGAAGCTGAAGGTGTCACTTTTAAGACAGGCGTACATGTAGGCAAAGATATTACAGCGCAGGAACTTGACGATGAATTTGATGCAATTGTCTTCTGTACCGGTGCCGGAGTTCCCCGTGATCTTCCTATCCCTGGCAGAGAACTGAATGGTATCCACTTTGCCATGGAATTCCTGACGCAGCAAAATAAGCGGGTATCAGGAGATGCCTATGGTGAAAACAATGAAATCTTCGCTACGGATAAGAATGTAATTGTGATTGGTGGAGGAGATACCGGTTCAGACTGTGTAGGTACTTCTAACCGTCATAGGGCTAAGTCAGTGACACAAATAGAGTTGATGAGCAAACCTCCCAAAGAGCGGGGGGAAAGCGATCCCTGGCCTCTCTGGCCTATGATCTTACGTACTTCTTCTTCTCATGAAGAAGGCGTAAACAGAGATTGGGCAGTACTGACCAAAGAGTTTATCGGAGATGGAGAAGGCAATCTCAAGGCTATCAAGGTAGTAAAAATTGAGTGGAAGGTAAACGAAGAAGGAAGAACTTACTTTGAGGAAATTCCTGGTACAGAAGAAGACCTTCCCTGTGAACTGGCTTTGTTGGCAATTGGGTTCTTACATACTGATCCTACCGGAGCTATTGAGGAGTTATCTCTGGAGCGTGATCCGAGAGGTAATATTCTGGCTGAAGAAGGAAAATACCAGACCAGCAATCCTAAGGTTTTTGCTGCCGGAGATGCCCGCCGTGGTCAATCCTTAGTAGTATGGGCAATTTCCGAAGGGCGAGAGGCAGCTCGTGAAGTAGATAAATATCTGATGGGACATACTGAGCTTGAATCTAAAGATGATTCATTTCTGAATGTGGCCAATGTAACTTAAGCTGTATAACTATTCTCTATAATATGAGAAAGCTTCTTCTGTGTCAGGAGAAGCTTTTTTATTTGCTGGCAATAAAGCTTTTTGAGGGGAAGAATAGCTAGCCACAGCTAGGCTTAGCTCAGCCAAACTAACAAATCGGCTTGGTAGGAGTTCTTAATACGGTACGATGCTAATCGTTGTTCATTTGACTTTTACTACCACATATCCCTTATGGCATTGCAAAAAGCTCAGCCTGCTTATGACTTTATTATTGCCGGATGCGGAGGCGCCGGCTTGAGTTTAGCGTATTATCTCAGTCAGAGTGCAATGCTTAACCATAGAAGAATCCTTCTGCTTGATGCTGAAGAAAAAACCAGTAACGACAGAAGCTGGTGCTATTGGGCAAAGGACTCAGCTGTCGGCTCTCTGCTACCACAAAGAAAGTGGGATTATGTTCAGGTAAGTGATAGAGAGCATCTGCGAAAGCATTCCATTGCACCTTTCCATTATTACTATACGGCAGGAAAAGATTTTTACAGTGAGATAAAGACAGTACTCAGACAATATCAGAATACCAGCTTTGAGCAGGTTTCAGTCGAAAGGGTAGAAAATACTGCAAGCGGTGTGAAAGTAGTTACTGACGAAAAAACTTATGAAGGCCGTTGGGCTTTTAGCAGCTTGCCAGTCAGTATTCCATCTGCATCACACATCACCAAGCAGCATTTCAGGGGTTGGTTTATATGTACTCCGAAGGCTGTGTTTGCACAAGAAAAAGTACGCTTGATGGACTTTAGGACCACCCAAAAAAAGGGGGCAGTTTTTTTTCTGTCTGCTTCCGCTTAACGGGCATGAAGCTTTGGTGGAGTCTACAGTAGTTTCACAACAAATATTGATAAAAGAAGACTATGAGCAAGAGCTTATAAGATATATAGGTCAGGAGCTGCAAGTTGAAAATTTTGAGATCACGCAGACTGAGCAGGGGACCATCCTCATGACAAACTATCATTTTCCGAGACAAAGTGGAGAGCATATCATGCGTATTGGAACTGTGGGAGGTATGACTAAAGTGATCACTGGCTTTACCTTTAAAAGTATGCTGAACAACGCCCAGCAAATCGTTAAAAACCTTGAAACAAATGGCCCTCCGTTTTATAAAAAAAATATCGCAGCCCGCTTTCGTTTTTATGATACCCTGCTATTGCATATTCTAAAATTTTATCCTCAGGAAGGTAAATATATTTTTGAAAATCTCTTCAGAAAAAACAACCCTACCACATTATTACGCTTTCTGGATGAAAAAACCAACGTATGGGAAGAAGCGCTTATGTTTATGAAGATCCCCTGGAAATCATTTCTTAGAGCGCTATGGCAACATTATGTAGTCTCATCACATAGAGATAAAATGAGCTGGAAACATATCAAAGTTCCCTCTTATGCAACTGAACAGTCCTAGAAAGCTCAATATGTTTTTGCTAAGCAGCACTCTGATAAGTTTGCTCATTATCTCCTATGTACAGGAGATTTCACTCCTATGGCAATTAAGTATTTTTGTGCTGCTTATGCTTGCCACGGGTATACCGCATGGAGCATTAGATCACATTGTTTTTAGGTATATAGAAAAGCAGTCAGAAGATGTAAAAGTAAGCTATACTCGATTTTTTCTGGTCTATCTGGGGATCATTGCAGGCTATGCCTTACTTTGGCTCCAACTGCCTCAGCTATGTCTCATCATCTTTTTGCTCATGTCTTTTTATCATTTCGGACAGTCACAACTTTATTATATTAAGTGGTCAGAAAAAAACATACTAAAAACCTTACTTTATCTAAGCTGGGGTGCTCTGATAATTATTGAGATCATTTTTTTTAATTATGAAGCCAGTACTGAAGTATTGGAAGGAATAGTAATATTGTCCGCAATGATCAGTAGCCTTGAGGCAAGAAATATTATTGTTGCCATATCGGTCCTGACCATGCCTCACATGTTTTACATGCAAAAACTCTATCAAAAACCAGAGAAGCAGGAGCGGTAGCTTTTTAAAGTTAGGCAGTCAACTGTCTGGAAAAATATTGCTGATTTAGCAATTTTTTTTGTAAAAAGTTAGGAACACAAGCGCATGAATAATGGCCGGAAAAACCTATTTTAATTGGATAAACCCACTATAAATGTTAAAGATTCAGCTAATCCTCTGCTTATTATTACCAATATCTGATTTAGCCTATAGTCAGATTACTCCCATTAAAATCCATGAAGGCAAGCGTGATTTAGGTCCTTGTGAACCCTCTATCGCCATTAATCCTAATAATACCGATCAGGTTGTAGCAGGAAGCGTGCTGGATAATGTATACTTCTCAGAAGACGGAGGCCAGAGCTGGCAGGTAAAATCTCTGAAGTCACCTTATGGCGTGTGGGGCGATCCATGTATTATCGCGGATTATGATAATAACTTCTACTACTTTCACCTCTCTAATCCTGGCGGAAGAGGCTGGCATTCTGCCGAATTACTGGACCGCATAGTAGCGCAGAAATCCAGCGATGGAGGTAAAAGCTGGAGCAAAGGGGCGAGCATTGGCTATCATGATCGCCGGCATGATCAGGACAAAGAGTGGGCAGCTGTCAATCCGCAAAATAATCATCTTTATGTAAGCTGGACAGAGTTTGACAAATACGAAAGCGTACGCCCTCAGGACAGCACCTATATTCTGTTTTCCAGGTCTACCGATCAGGGAGAAAGCTGGAGTGAAGCCATCCGTATCAACCAGAAAGCAGGCAACTGCCTGGATGATGACCTAACCGTAGAAGGAGCTGTACCTACAGTAGGGCCGGAAGGTCAGATTTATATCGCCTGGGCATTCAACGATACTATTTATTTTGACCGCTCTGAAGATGAAGGGCAAAGCTGGTTAGCCGAGGACAAAGTCGTAGCTGCTCAGCCCGGAGGCTGGACATTTGAGGTGTCAGGTCTTGAGCGTTGTAATGGCTTGCCCGTTACTGCCTGTGATATCAGCCAGAGTGAGTACAGAGGAACAGTATATGTGAACTGGGTGGATTTGAGGAATGGAGAAGGAGATGCAGACGTCTGGATTGCCAGATCCACTGACGGAGGTGAGCACTGGTCAGAACCAATCAGGGTGAACGATGATGAAGCTGGTCATCAGCAGTTCTTCACCTGGATGACTGTAGATCCTCTTAGTGGCTACATATACGTTGTTTTCTACGACAGACGAAACAACGAAGGTAACTACACAGATGTATACCTGGCATATTCAAAAGATGGAGGCACAACATTTTCCAATGTCAAACTTACAGATAAGCCCTTTTTGATGGAAGAAAAGGCTTTTTTTGGAGATTACAACAATATTACAGCTTATGACGGTAATATTTACCCAATTTGGACCCAAATAGAGGGTAGAAAGTTAAGCATCTGGACTGTGAGAATCAGGCAGGATGAGTTATAGTTCGAGGTGATGACTGTAACAAAAATAAAGCACAGATATTTTAAGCATTGACACTATAAATATTTTTTTCTTGCTCAGGGCTTTTTCCTAATTTTCAGGCTTAATTCATAATTTCATACATCTTTTTAAAGGTGTTTTCTGTTAAGTCGTATACCTATACTATGAAAAAAATATACACTTTATTAGCAGTTTTTTTTACCGTTTTCCAATCCTTTGCCCAGGTTCCTACCCCTGCCGACTTTCTTGGTTACGAGCTGGGAGAACGTTTTACCCCACACTATCGGGTGATTGATTATTTTGAATTGATCGCTGAAGAAGTTCCAAATATTTCGCTGACCCAATACGGAGAGACCAATGAGTACCGCCCTTTGGTTGTAGCCTTTATCAGTGCTCAGGAAAACTTTGATCGTCTGGAAGACATCCGCAAAGCCAATCTTGCAAGAACAGGTTTGCTGGAAGAGGCTGAAGCTGGTTTTGAGGATATTGCCATCGTATGGCTGAGCTATAATGTACATGGCAATGAGGCAGTATCTACCGAGGCCTCCATGCAGGTACTTTATGATCTGGCCAATAAAAATAACAATCAGGCTCAGGAATGGCTAAAAAATACGGTGGTGATGATTGATCCCTGTATCAACCCTGACGGTAGAGAGCGATACGTCAACTGGTACCAGCAGAAAGTAGGCTCACCCAACAATCCTTCACCGGATGCCTGGGAGCACCATGAGCCCTGGCCGGGCGGACGTGCCAACCATTATTTATTTGACCTGAACCGAGACTGGGCATGGCTAACGCAGAAAGAAAGTCGTGAACGTCTGGCAATCTACAACCAGTGGCTGCCTCACGTGCATACCGATTTTCACGAGCAGGCAGTTAACAGCCCATATTATTTTGCCCCGGCTGCCGAGCCCTATCATGCACTGATTACAGACTGGCAAAGAGATTTTCAGACGCAGATTGGAAAAAACAACGCGCGCTATTTTGATGAAGAAGGCTGGCTCTATTTTACCAAAGAGCGTTTTGATTTGCTCTACCCCAGCTACGGTGATACTTACCCCACCTACAACGGAGCGATTGGTATGACCTACGAACAGGGCGGTTCGGGCAGAGCAGGTCTGGCGGTGCTTACTGAAGAAGGCGATACGCTGACGCTGACCGATAGAATTGCGCATCATGTTACCACCAGCTTTTCTACCATTGAAATAAGTGCCAAGAATGCTAGTAAAGTAGTAGAAGAATTTGACAGCTTTTTTGAGCAGGCCATAAATAACCCTCCCGGGGAGTACAAGTCATTTGTCATCAAAAAATCAGATAATGAAGACAAGTGGCAGAAACTGCAAAGCCTGCTTAACACACATGAAATAGAATATTCTGTTAGCAATAAAGGGCTTAACCTATCGGGATTCAACTACCAGAGTAATAGCAACGAAAGTTTCAGGCTGGAATCAGGAGATATGATCTTATCTGCTTATCAGCCCAAATCTGTCTTGTTACAGGTTTTGTTTGAGCCTGAAGCTGAGTTATCGGATTCCATCACCTATGATATTACCGCCTGGTCTATTCCTTATGCCTATGATCTGCAGGCTTATGCTCTTACCTCAAGAGTGAGTGAAGGACAGGCTCCTGAGCAAAGTGCTTTTGAGCCAATAGCTGTTCAGGAAAATACTTATGCTTACATAGCACCCTGGAAAAGCGTAGAAGATGTGAAGTTCCTCTCCAAGGTGATGCAGGCCGGGGTGAAGGCACGCTATGCCGGATACGAATTTATGGTAAATGGACAAAGCTTTCCAGCAGGCTCCATCATCATGACAAGAGCTAACAATGAAGATATGGGCGAAGCCTTTGATGAAGCCGTAGTAGAGATTGCCAATGAATTGGAACAGAATGTGGCAGCCATATCTACCGGTTTTGTAGGTAGCGGCTACGATCTGGGCTCAGGAGAGGTACACTATATAGAGCCTCCCAAAGTCATGTTGATTGGCGGAGAGGGTACTTCTTCACTGGCTTTTGGAGAAGTATGGTACTACTTTGAGCAGGATATTGAGTATCCGGTGACAGTAGTGGATACCAAAGATGTCGGTGACATAGACTTAGCTGATTATAATACTTTGATTCTACCAAATGGACGGTACAATGAGATATTGGAGCCGCTAAATATAGAAGCGTGGATTAGCCAGGGTGGAAAAGTAATTGCCCTGGAAAATTCCCTTGCATATTTTGAAGGTACAGAAAGTTATAGCCTGTCTGAATATAGCAGCGAACAGGAGAAGCAACGGATTGAAAGCCTGGATGAGGTAGTCTCCAAAAGTAATAATCTCGCTTCCTATGGACAGCGCGAACGTCGTAACATCAGCAATTATATTTCTGGCGGTATATTTAAGTTGCAGTTGGACAACACCCATCCTCTGGCTTTAGGATATCCTGATTATTACTACACGCTCAAGCGTGGCAATAATCGCTATGGCTACTTAGAAGATGGCTGGAATGTAGGAGTGATCCGGGGGCAAGATGCGCTGGTAAGTGGGTTTGCTGGAAAAAATATCTTACAAAAGCTACCTGAATCTTTAGTATTTGGAGTAGAAAACAAGGGTGCTGGCGAACTGGTGTATATGGCAGACAATCCGCTTTTCCGGGCTTTCTGGTATAATGGAAAATTGATGTTTGGAAATGCGATCTTCCTTGTTGGGCAGAATTAAGTGTTCTTCAATAAAAACGATCCTGCGTTATATTATCGGGCTATTTCTCTAAAAGCGAAAATTAAATAGCGGTAAAATTGTAGCACACAAAAATATTTTACCGCTATGAAACGTATCTTTAGTATCAGCTTATTGATCTTCAGCTGTCTTTTGATAGCTTGTGAAGAGGATGTGGAAGGAGGATTGAATGCCCCTCTATTAGAGGTCAGAGGTGTTCAGGCAGATCGCTTTACTTTTGCAATTACGATAGAAGAAGATGGTGTGAAGGGTCGCTTTTACTATCTGGTACAAACCACTGACAAAGCTAAGCCCAGTGCTCAGGAAATTAAAGGAAGTCAGTATGCCACTAGCTTTGATCTTAATGGTGCTGACTTCAGAACAGCGAGTATGAGTAGCCTAAACTCCAAAACTAATTACACTGTCTATGCCACTGTGGCTCTTGGAGATCAGCTTAGCCAGGTAGCGAGTTTGCAGGTAACTACGCAATAGTTTATCCGCTGAAACCATCTATTCAAGGAGTACAGCAAACTTCCTGATCGTTAGGGAGTTCATTGCTGTACTCTTTTTTATTACTTGCCAGATAAGAAATATCTCAGCTTACATGCTGTAAATAAGTGCTACTGAAAGATTTCATTGTAAAGCATAATTGTCATACCCTCATTATTTGCTCTTTCAGAGCGTAAGCAATGGCCAGTACATCTTTTTTTGATTCATCATCAATACCGTGTTTATCCAGCGTTTTCATAATATCATCGGTAGCTGCCATATACTCTGCTTCGCTAATATTCATGCCCCGGTGGGTAGTTTCCATGTCCCGGCCGGTGTATGCTTCTTCGCCCCCGCTACCGGCACAGAAAAACTCTACCAAATGTCCTTTGATCATCTTCAGGTTTTCAGGATCTTCTTTGTAAGGTAAAAAACGAGGCTGAATTACTGGGTTTTGCATATGTGCTTCTACAATGTCATCAATTAATGCGGTAATCCCTTTTCTACCGCCTAGTCTTTCATAAAGGCTAACTTGTGTTGTCGTTTCCATAATACTTAGGTTTTTGGTTCAACATGCTCATTCTACTGTGATACCAAAAGTATCAGGAAACGTATCCTCAGTTTGACACATTCCATTCAAAAAATAGTAATCCTGATTCAGCGCAGTGCATGGAAAATGCTAAGCGATAGCATGGGCATAGTCTGAGGGTAAAATACCAAAGCGTTTTTGAAAGCATTTGGAAAAATAGGAGAGGCTATTGAAACCAGCATCGTAAGCGATTTCTGAAATATTGCCGCTTTGTTGCTCTATCAGCTGAAGTGCTTTCTTCAAGCGGAATTCTTTGATAAAATCATTAGGAGAGTAACCGCTGATTGCGGTAGTCTTTCTGTACAACTGAGGCTTGCTGATACCCATATGTTTACTAAAAGTTTCTACATCAAAACCAGCGGCGCAGGCATTGGTTTCCATAAGTTCCATGGCCTGGTTCAGGAAATCTTCATCCGAAGGACTCAGGGAAGATAATGTGTTTTCTTCGGTTCGTATGTTTAATTTTTGGGCATTGTATAGCTCACTTACCAGAGAAGCTACTGCTACCTGTCCTGTATGTAGGGTAAAACATAAACGTTTGGCCAACTTTACGGTATCTCCAAAAAAACCATCACTCCCGGAGGTTGAGACCGGAACGCCGGCGCTGAGCCCTATACGGGCATAAATTTGATGTTCAGTACTGGTGGCATTATGTTCTTTAAAACACTGCTGAATGGCCAGCGCACACAGAACTGATTGTGTCACTGAAGCGAAGGAAGCCATAAAACAGTTGTCACTATGTTCTACTTTAAGGCCGTTATGTTTATTTAATTCCCTTTCCAGTGTTTCTTTAAATTTATCCGAGGCATCAATAGCTACCTGTTTACCGGATTTACTTTGAATTTGAGTGATTTCATCCAGGCCAATAACCATGATGCTTCGGAATGCCGGGTCATTGATGATCGGGTTGGCGGCATCCTGCTCTTCCGGGTCCTTAATCCTTCCCAGGAAAGCTTCTACCACTTTAGGCTGAACCTCTATGATCTGATTAGGAATGAGACCATGGGCATAATCATGCAAATTCTGGACAGAAGCTTCGTCTGGTGCTTCTATAAGACAAAAGGCCATACCTCTTTCTTCGTCAAACCAATAGGTCAACGCCCGGCAATCGTAATCGCTTTGTATTTTCAAATCTTCCTGATGTGCTTCGGCAACATCTATGGCGGTAACTCCTGGCACATCGTGACGGTCCATGAAAATAGGCATAGAGAGAATTTTTTAGTGCCACTCTTTATATTAAAATAAAGAATTTATTGCCCTAAATCAAGGCGTCTGAGTTTCCTTTCCAGATCTCCCACTGTATGGTTTTTGCACTATGACAATTCACAAATATTATGTTTGTCAAGGGAAAGCATATTGAGCGTGTCTTCCTTAGTAGAAACATGCTGAATACCTTAAGTTTACATGCCCTAGCTAGCATAGCGCATGCGGTCAAAGCAAAAATATGTTTAGTCTACAGCCTAACAATTTCTTCTTTTAAAGAGTAAACAATTGCGAGCATGTCTGTTTTTGACTCCTCATCAATACCTGATTATCCAGCTTTTTCAGGAGCATTCTTAAGGGCTAAGTATCGTTCCTGAATCTGAGGATTTTACGTATAGGTATCTACAATATCATCTGCCAGTGGGGTGATACCTTCCTTTCCACCTCTTTATCCATACAAGTTCTTTGCGTTGTGCTTTCTGTGCTACATTTAGTTTTTGTCGAACATGTTTACTAATATGTTTTTTCAAAAGAAGAAAAGTTTGCTTTGATTCATTCTATTCAACGAATAATAATTCTGATTTTAATAAGGAGTAAAAAGAATAGACTTGGGGGATGGTATTAGCAGTCCTCCCAAAACAGTTAAAGAAATTGAAGGTTGTATTACTACAACACAGTTAATTGATTTTCAATACGCTAGGCTTCCTTGTTTGTACTACTTTTAGTACTTGTACATATTCTAACACAACCTAATATGAAAGAAATCTCCCTTCAGGTCAATGGGCAGCAACACAATCTGCAAATAGATGACCCTTCAACTCCTTTACTTTATGTGCTGCGTAATCAATTAGAACTGAACGGCCCAAAGTATGGCTGTGGGCTGGAGCAGTGTGGCTCCTGTATGGTATTGGTAGATGGTAAAGCAATGCCCAGCTGTCGTATGCCTGTCTCAGCGACAGCAGATAAAAAGATCGTAACGCTGGAAGGGCTGATTGACGAAAAAGACAATCTGCATCCGGTACAACAGGCATTTGTAGAGCAGCAGGCTGCCCAGTGCGGCTACTGCCTGAATGGTATGGTCATTTCAGCAGTTGCTTTGCTGGATGAGAATAACAATCCCGATGATACCGCCATTCGTGAAGGTATGGAAAGGGTATTATGCCGTTGTAGCGTACAGCCCAGGGTGATGCGCGCGATCCGCTCTGCCGCCCAAAATATGAATCCTTAAAAGCCTTCTTATGAAAACGCTTGATACCAAAAAGAAGCAGACTTCCACCTCACGAAGAAATTTCCTAAAAGCTACCGGTTGCCTTACCATTGCATTCCCGATGTGGACAAGCTGTGGCTTAGCCGCGGGGGAAGAAGGACCTGCGCTGGATAACGATTTACCTCGCAGCATCTCCCAAAACCCTCATATTAATGCCTGGCTCCAAGTGCTGGAAGATGGTACAATTCAGGTATACACCGGAAAAATAGAACTAGGGCAGGGTATACGTACTGCCATAGGACAAGTGGCTGCAGAGGAGTTAAACACTAATCCTGAGCTGATAAAAGTACATTTGGTAGAAACAGGGGTAACGCCAGATGAAGGTTATACCGCAGGTAGTGGTTCCATCATCAATAGTGCGATGTCGGTACGTTATGCCGCAGCTGCCGCCCGTGCAAAGTTAGTGGAAATAGCAGCCCGGGAAATGGGAGTGGGTGCAGAAACATTAGAAGTAGAAGACGGGAAGATACTCCATGGTGGCAAACCGAAAATGAGTTTTGCTGAACTGCTGAAGGGCAAACAACTGGAAGGTGAAGTTAAAGCTCCGGTGCCCCTGAAACCTAAAAAAGAGCATCAATGGGTAGGTACAGCCTTCCCTCGTCAGGGTATCAGTCGGATGGTGAGAGGGGAAGAAGTTTACATACAGGACTTACGTTTTCCTGCTATGGTACATGCAAGAAGTATTCGTCCTAAAGCCTATCAGGCTTCTTTACAAAGCTTTGACGAAGAAGGCCTGAAGAAAGAAATTAACGGCATTCTCAAAGTAGTAAACAATGGAAGCTTTCTGGGGGTGATCACTGAAGATGAATACCAGGCAGTAAAAGCCCAGGAATATTTACAGAGAAATACGCAATGGTCCGAAGCCCCGGTATTGCCTGCTGATCAGCCACTGGATGAATATTTGAAGAGTCTGCCTGCCAGAACACAAAATGTAGAAAATCAAGGAAACTTTGATGCTGGAAGTAAGACAATAAAAGCCAGCTATTTTAAACCTTATATCATGCACGCTTCTATCGGACCTTCCTGTGCAGTGGCTTTGTATGATCAGGAAGAACTCTATATCTGGTCGCACAGCCAGGGTGTGTATCCTCTGAGAGGTTCATTGGTGGAAGTGGTAGGATTGCCTGCGGAAAAAATTCATATCGAAGGCGTTGCGGGATCAGGATGTTATGGACATAATGGCGCAGACGATGCCGCAGCGGATGCCGCCCTGATGGCTATGGCGTATCCCGGCAGGCATATCAGGTTACAATGGTCCAGAGAGGATGAACATGGCTGGGAGCCTTATGGTACGGCTATGATCATAGAGCCTTCAGCCAGTTTGGATGCTTCAGGAAAAATAAAGCAATGGCAGTGTGAACTTTGGTCAGATACACATAGTACGCGTCCCGGCGGTGATCCGGGTAACCTGATGACAGCACATTATCTGGAGAAGCCTTTCCCTCGTACTTCTTATGGCTACAGTGGGGGAGGGTATCGTAATTCACAACCCTATTATAATATACCCAATCTGAAGATAGACGCTCACTTCTTCGACGGCCCGCTTCGGGTTTCATCGCTTAGAGGGCTGGGGGCTTATGCAAATATCTTCGCCATAGAATCTTTTATGGATGAACTGGCAGAAGAAGCCGGTAAAGATCCCTTGGAGTTTCGCCTGATGCATTCTGAAGATGAAAGAGCTATTGGGGTGATGAAAAAGCTGGGGGAGATGATCAAAAATCAGACAACAAATCAAAACGAAGGCATCGGATACGCGTTCTCACGCTATAAAAACTCAGCTTCGTACTGCGCCGTGGCTGCCAAAGTGAAAGTGGATAAAAGCAGCGGACAGGTGCAGGTACAACAAATGTGGGGTGTAATTGATGCCGGAGAAGTTATTAACCTGGATGGACTGAAAAACCAGACCGAAGGTGGGATGGTACAGTCAGCCAGTTGGGCATTGAAAGAGGAAGTAAAATTTGACCAGCAACATGTGAGTAGTCTCAATTGGGGGACTTACCCCATCTTCCATTTCAGTGATGTGCCTCTGGTAGAAGTAACAGTGATTGATCAGCCCTATGAGGAACCACTCGGAGCGGGAGAAGCCGCGCAAGGTCCATCTACCGCAGCCATTGCCAATGCAGTCTATCAGGCTTGCGGTAAGCGGATACGTCACCTGCCCATTACTCCTGAGAAGGTGAAGGGATAAGATTTTTACGTAACATCACAAAAAAAGCCTGCTGAGTCGCAGGCTTCATTCTTTTATCTCCCGATATTCAGGTCTTTTTTCATATTGCCGATGTAGTTGGCCAGCGCTTCTTCCCAGCTTTCATCCGCATCCCAGGGATTACCCAGATACACATCGCCAGTGTAAATGTGTTTGATATAATATTTGTAGACTGGTGCTTTGGCCGGAATATGTCTCATCTTGATATTACCACCGTTTTGATGAAGTGTCACATAATCTGTCTCAGACGGATCAACCTCATAGCCCAGCATTTCTTTGATGTTTTCTCCGGTAGTGTTGAGGCGCAGCAGAATAAACTGATAGCCATCCTGACGTATTTTATCTTCTTCCGTTGAGGGGTCTACCAACGCATATTCATAAGGATAATCGTTCATGATCTCCTTGAGCGTAAGGTTATTACGCTTTACGTTTTTGTTGTTCTTCACAATTTCCTTTTCCAGGTTCTTGTTCGCATTGCCTCCCGGGCGGCTATCAGGAATAGTAGCTTCTTCAAACTGAGGAACCGCCAGCTTATCCAGTTTTAAGTCCTGGGCAAAGCCCTGCGCTCTTCTACCTTTGACGATATTGCCGGCCCCCGTAAAAAATTCAGGCTGGTCAGCAATCAAATGGTTTTGTGAGGTCATCCCGCTTTTGCGAATATCTCTGTCAAACTGCTTGAACAGCTTTTCTGTATCTTTGGCTACTTCTTTGTATGCCTCTTGCCCATGAGAAATGAAAGAGCTTTCTTCGTTAAAATCCGTAATCAGGATGGCAAAGCGCTCAGCATCTTTGCCGGCGATTCGGAGCTGTACCTGACTGAGAAGAATAATGTTTTCTATCTGTCTACTTTTGAGCTCTTCAGCCAGCTTGATTGAAGCATCCTTCCCTGCCTCAACGTCGCCCAGATTATAGTATGCTACGGCATCAATACCTGCATTTTTGAAAGCCCGGTGTCCTTCTTTTGCTAAAGCCTGCCAGTCACCACGGAGCGAGGTGCCGGACTTCACCGGAACATCCACAAAGACTACAGATTTGGTGTGCAGCAGGTTATCAGGCAAATTGTTGTTGTAATCCAGGAAGCGTAAGCCTGCCGGAAATACCATATCTTCTTCCTGTGCCATCAGTGGCATCAGCGTGATACAGCAAAGAATGAGGGATAAGTATGCTCTTTTCATAAGCTCAGTATTTGATTATCAGAACGCTAAGTAAAGTGCATTTAGTGAATAAAAATTCCTTTTTTGTTAAGAGCCCACGCAGATGTAACAAATTATGAGGAATGATGAAAATAAAAAAGCCACAAACTAAAGGTTTGCGGCTTATTGGTGTAATGAACAAAACTATCTGTTTGGAGGGCCTCCACCTCTTCTTCTTTCACCAAATTTCTCTAATATCATGCGGTGAAAATCGGCTTCGGCTTTGAATAACTGCAAAACCTGTTTAGGCGTCAACACATCCTGATACTGTTGGGCTGCTTCTTTTTCCAAAGCAAGCTGCTCTTCCTTCAGCTCAAAATACTGATCTAGCTTGGTCTGCGCTTCATCTTCTGTCAGTTCGCTGGTATTCGTATTCCTGCGCATCTCAAACTCTTTTTTTCTCAGCTCCCGCTCCTTTTCACTAAGCTGGTTATAGATAGGCCAGAATTTCTGCGCGGTTTCCGGAGTGAGGGATAAGCGTTCGGTAATGTGTGCAATCTTTGCACTTTCCAGTTTTTCTCTGCCCTCACGGCCGCGGCCCTGAGCCTGTACGCTGCTGCTCATCCAGAATGTGAGCAGCACCACTGCCATCAATGGTTTAAAAGTACTCTTCAATATATTCCACTTCATATACATAATCTTCAAGGGGTATGTTATAATTTTCTAATTCGTTCAAAAGTAATTCCTGCTGCTCTTCCTCCGTTAGCGTAAGCTCCAGAGTGTTGGCTTCCGCATTCATCTGTAGGTAATCCATGATTTCATCTTCAGAGACTGAAGCCAGTAACTGTTCTACATTTTGCTCATAAGCCATGGTTTCAGTAGGCAGATCTGCTGGCTGGAAGAAGAATATGCCTCCTGCCAGCAGGAGCAGTACCGAGGCCGCTGCGGCATAAGCCCAGTGCGGAAAAGAGAAAGTGTTTTTTTTCTGCGTTTCCTGCTGGATTCTTTCCTGAATGCGCTCGGGCAAAGCTTCAAAATAGCCTTCAGGGGTTTCAAAAATGGTTTTCTTCAACTTGTCAGGTGATTTCATTTTATTCTGTCAGTTGCATTTTTACGTCTTCTTCTATTTTCTTCACAGCATGATGGTAGCTGGCTTTGAGACTACCTACGCTGGTTCCGGTGATTTCCGCCATCTCATCATATTTCAGCTCTTCAAAATATTTGAGGTTAAAGACCAGGCGCTGCTTATCAGGAAGTTTGAGTAAAGCTTTCTGTAATTTCTTCTGCACCTCGTCTCCACTGATATGCGATGATGTATCCAGCTTACTGGCTAGCTCCGTACTTGCGTCGCTCATAGAAATCCAGAATCTCTTTTTCTTCTTCTTTTCCAGAAAACGTAAGCATTCGTTGGTGGCGATGCGATAAATCCAGGTAAACAGCTGTGAACTCCCTGCAAAACTTCCCAGGTTTTTCCAGACTTTAATAAAAACCTCCTGGACCACATCATCGGCATCTTCATGGTCAATTACCATTTTGCGCACCAGAAAATACACCCGCTGCTGGTACTTCTTTACCACCTGGTTGAAGGCCTGCTCGCGTTGCATCGCTGTCCCCTTGCTAAACTGATGTAGCAATTGGGCATCTTCTAATATTACTGTTGCTCTCTCCAATACTTGCAATGCTTTCTTGATTACGTTCTGTCCTTTGGATACGGCAGAGCGCAGAAGGTTTAACCCTGTTGAATAAATTTATCAATAATTTGCGCTAATGCAGAAATACACTGTCCATAGCAGAACAATCAATGTCCAGTTATGGACAATATGACGCGTAATTACTATGCATAATATATTGAAAATCAATATGTTAAATAAATGGTATGTAAATTGGCGATATGGTTAATATATTTTCTCTGAACCTATGCTTAAAAACTATCTCGTCGTAGCCATACGCAGCCTGAAGCGTAATCGGGTGTATGCTGTAGTGAATATTCTGGGACTGGCACTAGGGCTCACTACTGCCTTAATTATCTTTTTGCTCATTCGTTATGAGCTGAGCTTTGAAAACATGCATTCCCAGGCTGACCGTATCTACCGGATAGTACAGACACGTGGAGAAAGGAAAAACGCTGCTTCTCCATATCCTATCCCGGCAGCGGTACGTATGGACTATGCTTCGCAACTGGAAAAAATCTCCGGTCTTCATTTTGATCAGGAAGTCTTCGTCAGGATAGAAGATGAAAAATTTATTGAGGCAGCAGTCATCTTTGCCGACAGCAGCTTTCTGGATATTTTTGATTATGGCTACGGTGAAAACTTTGTCATTGCAGGGGATGCAGCACGGAGCATGCGTGAGCCGGGCTTTGCTGTACTTTCCGAAAGTCTTGCCCAGAAATATTTTAAAGGAGAAAATCCTTTGGGTAAGCGTTTGAGCTTACGCAATAGGATAGATGTAGAAGTGGGAGCCGTAGTGCAAGACCCTCCCGCCAATACCCATTTACATTTTGATATGCTGGTTTCCCTGGAATCGCTGACGCCTGAATACATAGATTCACCGCTGGATAGCTGGAATTTTGTTTCCTCCGGCTATACCTATGTGCTCCTGCCCGAAGGAGCATCGCCAGCGTCAGTGGATTTTACTGAACTGGTTAAAAAATATTATAGCGAAGAAAGCTGGAGCAACATCAGTTATCAGTTGCAGCCGCTTAATGAGATCCACTTTGATGATACCTATTCAAGAGGAGGGCTGGCTTCCACTCCGATCAGTAAAAGCTATCTCTGGATAGTAGGCGTGGTAGGTATATTCATCATGCTGATTGCCTGCATCAATTTCGTCAATTTATCTACCGCCATCAGTTTACGCAAAAGTAAAGAAGTGGGAATACGTAAAGCATTGGGCGCTTTGCGTATCAACCTGATCAGGCAGTTTTCCGGCGAGGCTTTCGTAGTGACGTTGATCTCCTTTGCGATTGCTTTCACCGCCATGATGCAACTACTTCCCACGCTAAATAATTACTTACAAAAGGACATCCATCTGGACATCACTACTGATTTCACTTTCTGGCTTTATGCTTTACTCCTGATTCTGCTAGTTGCCCTCTTGAGCGGTCTGTACCCTGCGTTTGTCGTCTCAGGTTTTCAGCCGGTAAAAGCCCTGAGAAATACCATAAACGCCCACAACCAATCTTCTACATGGCTGCGTAGGGGCCTGGTGGTATTTCAGTTTTTGATTGCCCAGGTACTGATCATCGCTACCCTGATCGTAGCCAATCAGATGAATTATATCCGTTCCAAAGCGATGGGCTTTGAGCAGGAGGCTATCATCAATGTGCCTATACCAGAAACAGATTCAGTCAGGCTGGATGCGTTTCGTACACGCTTACATGATCAGGCAGGTATTGAAGCACTAAGCCTTTGTCTGGGCGCACCCAATACAGAAAATATGATCCTCACGCCTTACGACAAAACAGAAAGAGGATTAGGCAATGAATCAGGCATAGCCAATGTCAAACCGGTAGACCATCAGTATGTGGATGTGTTTGGCATACAGCTTCTGGCAGGTCGGTGGTTTGAGGAGTATGATTTAACCTCCCCGGAGAATCGTTTTATCGTCAACGAACGCTTTACCAAGGAGTTGGGCTATACTTCAACAGATGAAGCCTTGGGAGAGTCTGTCGTACTGGGTTTTGGCGGACGTGAGGGAGAAATTATAGGCGTGATAGCTGACTTTCATGAGAGTTCTTTACACAACGAAATGATGCCCGTATGTTTTGTGGCTTATGCTCCGCTTTTTTATACTGCCGGTGTCAGGCTCAATGCAGTAAATTACACTGCCGGAATAGAGAAGGTGGAAGAAGTATGGTCAAGCCTTTATCCCAACGATTTGTTTCAGTATGAATTCATGGATGCGCAACTTGCCAGCCTTTATGAAGAAGATATGCGTACCTATACCTTATTCCGAATTTTTTCTGCAGTAGCGATATTTATTGGCTGTCTTGGATTGTTCGGTTTGATTTCATTCCTGGTGGAGCAGAAGCGAAAAGAAGTAAGTGTACGCAAAATATTAGGGGCTTCCATTGCCCAGATTGTATTCCTATTTTCCAAAGAATTTACGCAACTGGTAATGATTGCTTTTGTTATGGCAGTGCCTCTTGCCTGGTATTTGTCAGAAAGCTGGCTGGAGAATTTTGCCTACCAAACAGAAATTGGCCTGGGGGTATTTGTCATGGGAGGTTTGACCGCACTCTTTGTTGCTTTTGCCTCAGTGGCCTGGCAGTCTATCAGTGCAGCCCGGGAAAATCCGGCAAATAGTCTGAGAAGCGAATAAATTTATAGTAGTCGTAGAAACTCCGGGAGCTTTTTATTTTTCACGAAAGCTGAATTCATCTTTCCACTCCCAGGGGCCATTCTGGTAGGTCCACAAGCTAAAAGCAGTTCCATAGGCAGTGAATGGCTCAAAGCTGTCAGATAGTTTTTCATAGAGCGTTTTGGCTTTGTCAGGGTCCTCTTTGTTTTGTACGGTAATATGGGTCCACAGCTTTTGACTGTCCTGAGGTATAAGCCACTTTTGCCACTGCCGGGCGAGTTGCCCATGTACTTTCGTGAGCGTTTCACTTTCCAGTTGGTAAGCAACGCCTCTTCCAATCATTTTTACTTTTGTTACCTCCAGCGGAAAAACGGAGGTAGTTGTACTGATTTCCTGCAACTGCTTTTGGATATTTTGTGTTTCCTCTCCCGGAAGATGATGAAAGAGGGTGAGGTGGGCATCCAGGTAATTTCGTTCAGGAGGAAAATATCGCTTTCGTAATTGATTAAAGAAAGCCTGCGACTTTTCATCCAGTCTCAGGCTCAGAATAAGAGGTGCATATGCATGTTGTCTATCAGAAGTGCTCATAAAAAAAGAAGTCGCTTCATACAGTATTATAGACCTTTAGGTAGGAATGTTTGTTTTAGGTTAGATATACTTGAGCTGTCTGAGAAAACGGCTTTCATATGAAACTTTCTTCATATGATTATCGTCTAATCAAATGCAGATAATCAGAAGAAACTATAATGGCACTGCAAAAATATTTTGAGATTTTCGTTAATGGTTTTACAGGCTACTGGAGTTACCTGGTACATGAAATCACACATCCGGCCTGGAACAATTACTTCTGGTGGCTGATCGGGGTATCACTTTTCTTTTTTGCATTAGAAATCATTATCCCCTGGCGAAAGAAACAGCCTGTATTTCGTAAAGATTTCTGGAAGGATGCATTTTATATGTTTTTCAATTTCTTCCTGTTTTCGCTGATAGGTTACAATGCTGTTTCCGATGTATTTGTGCAATTGTTCAACGATTTTCTGGCACTTTTTGGCGTAAGCAATCTGGTAGCCCTTGAAATCAACTCCTGGCCGGTATGGGGGCAACTCCTTACTTTATTTGTATTACGAGATTTTATCCATTTCAATGTGCATCGTCTCCTGCATACGGTACCCTGGCTGTGGGAAGTACATAAAGTGCATCACTCTGTACAGCAGATGGGCTTTGCGGCGCACCTGCGCTATCATTTTATGGAAACGGTGGTTTACCGTTTTCTGGAGTACCTGCCATTGGCGATGATTGGCTTTGGGATTACCGACTTTTTTGTAGTGCACATTTTTGCGCTGGCCATCGGGCATCTCAACCATAGCAATCTTAATTTTGACTTCGGCCCGCTTAAGTATATTCTCAACAATCCGAAAATGCATATCTGGCATCATGCGAAAGAGTTGCCGGAAGAGCATAAGCATGGCGTTAATTTTGGCATTACGCTTAGCATTTGGGATTATCTGTTTCATACAAATTATATCCCCAAGGATGGGCGGGATATTCCTCTGGGTTTTGAGGGTGTAGAAGAATTTCCGGACGGTTTTATAGAGCAGCAGATGGGGCCTTTCCGCAAGCATAGTGACCAACTGCCTGATGAAAAGCCCAGGCTGGCTAAGCAATGAAAACTTAAACAGTTTTCTTTTGAGTTCGGGTTGTACGGTGCGTCTTGCACGAAGTAGTGAGGAAGTATTATCGTCTATATTCTGCTTTCTCTCAACCCCAACGTTTTGGAGAATCCACACTTTTAAGTATCCGGCTTACTCCTTCTACAATTGTTTTTCAGAATGAAAATCATGTAATATTTCAAGCATGCATTTTAAATTATCAAAGAGAAGGCATGGTATTTGATCTTTTATAAGAAAAGTAGGGAAGTGCTGAGAATAATGCTGATAATCAGTCGTTTGAAAATGTAGACTAATGCGTTAGGGGCTAGAAAAATGCAAACGGAGAAATGTGATTTTTTCTTAAATCAAAGAAATGTCTCGTGTAATAATTCTACTCTTCATTAGCTCAAATTGCAGTCTTTTTCCCAAGCATCGGACTGTCACATACAGCTTATAACCTAGGCTTCCTTTACGCAGACCGTCTATTTCTGTTGAGGTCTGATGATCATGATTGACAACCCAAAAGATGAATGCCATGAAAACAATATCCCAGAATAAATTACTTTCCATTAGTGCCTGTATAGTTTTAATCTTTACTGCATTTCAAACTACAGAGGCCCGGAGCGGAAGGGCCCGGCCTGGCGAGGCCCGGCCTGGAGAGGCTCAAGCAGAAGCAAGAATTTCCTTTGAGACTTTTTACCATGAATTAGCCCCTTATGGTAATTGGGTAAATGACAGAGACTTCGGTCACGTTTGGATACCCGATGTGCCCAGAGGGTTTCATCCCTATATGACGGAAGGCCATTGGGTGATGACAGAATATGGTAATACCTGGGTGTCTAATTATAGCTGGGGCTGGGCGCCTTTCCATTATGGAAGATGGCGCTATGATGATTATTATGGATGGATGTGGATTCCCGGTACAGAATGGGGACCTGCCTGGGTAGCCTGGCGAAACGGTGGTGGCTACTATGGATGGGCGCCCTTAGGACCAGGGGTAAACATCAGCATATCTGTCAATATAGGGAGACACATTCCCAACTCATACTGGACATTTGTCAGATATGGTCATTTTACCCGCCCCAATGTATATCGCTATTGCGCGCCCAGACGACATGTAACCAACATTATTCATCATACAACCATTATTAATAACACTTATGTGGATAATGGTAGACATACATATTATACTGGGCCCAGGGTTCGTGATATTGAACGTACTACACACAAACGAGTGCGCGTACATAATATAAGCAATGTAGACCGCCCTGGTAGAACGGTAGTACGTAATGGTGCTGTCAATGTATATCGTCCTTCAGGAAGAAGTAATAGAGTGGATTATGATGCGAACAAGCGGTCTACACGGGCAGCAGAATCCCGTACGAGCCGCTCAAATGTATCTGATGCCAGGAGAAATGCAGCATCCCGTGCCAGAGAACAGTATACAAACGGTACGAACAGCAGGCAAAGCCTGGATAACAGAAATAGCAGAAGCACAAGAAGCTATTCTACTACTCCAAATTCACGCAGCGCTATAGATAATAATCGTGCCAATAGGAGCTATGAATCCCAAAGAGGAAGTAGTACCTATAGGAGCAATACTGGTAGTAGATCAACTGAAAATACCCGACTACAGCGTTCCAGTAGGAGCAGTACTCCTCAAAGTTATGGCACGAGAGGAAATACAAATAGTAGAAGCCGCAGCGGCAGTATACAAAGATCCACATCACCTTCTAAATCCTCCGGACAAAGTACCAGATCCAGCAGAGGAAGCAGTACTTATCAGAGAGGTAGTGGGTCTTCCTCTTCGTCATCGGCAGTAAGGTCAAGCTCTTCCCGGAGTACTGAGTCAAAAAGTACAGGTCGGAATTCTACAAGCCGATCTGGCAGGAGTAGTAGAAGCGGAAATAATTAAGATTGAATCAGTCAAGGCTGGCCCTGGATTTGTCGGGGCTGGCCCAGAACTGAGATGGAAGCATTCCACAAAATATGATTCTGTATCAGCTTAATCCTTTCATTTTTGCGACAAGCACGTTTTCGTCTATTGTAAATACTCCTCATCGGTAACCGCATGTAACCATTCAGTAGGACCATTTTGCCTGCCGGTAATTGCGATTTGAATAAACGCCTGATCCGCACTTGCCCCATGCCAGTGGGGGACATTGGGTGGACACTTTACCACATCTCCTTTTTCAAGGGTTCGTTTCGGACTGCCTTTCTCCTGATAATAGCCCACTCCTCCGGTAGCCAGTATAATCTGTCCTGCCGGATGCATATGCCAGTTCGTCCTTGCCCCTGCTTCAAAGGTAACACTGCCCACCGCATTTTTATTGGCGCTATCCGCCGTAACTAGCCCGGTCAGCCAGGCATTGCCTACAAAGTTGTTGTTGGTGATTTTTTCGCCTTTGGGGTAAAGCAAATCATCGGCTTGCTTGTGAAGGTTGGTTGCGTCCTGATCATCAGTATTACTACAGGCAATCATAGTACTGGCTAAAACTGTCAGCGCCAAATTCTTTATCTTAATCATATTTTGTGTTTAATAGATTGTTGAATGCAGATTATTCTCTGGAAGACATGACTTCAGACAGTACTTCTCTGCCCACATCTGTCTCTGCCTTGCCTACATTCTCTTCAATTACAGATAGAAGATCCTCAAGTTGAGTTTCTGTGATGCCAATATTTAATGCGATGCCCATATGGCCTTGTGCCATCGGTTCTACGCCTCCCATACTTAGCAGGGCTGATAGGGTTGCAATCTCCCGCTGTGTGTAAGTAAGAATATCCCGGCCAAAAATATCGGCAAACAAATGTTCTTTCAAGAATACCTCAATGATAGGGCTGAAAGCAGCATAACCCTTCTTTGGCCCGTCTAGTGGCTGACCGACGAGTTCTTCCAACACCTTTTTACCTTTCTCATATTTGTCTTCGCCCTCGTCCTGGGGTGCTGCTTCCCGGCCTACTTCATCTTTGATGCCTCTGGTCTGCCGATCTTCCACGACTGTCATCATAGTTTGCAGTCCGCGGATGCTGCGGGGAAAACCACAATAGGCATACAGATGCACCAGCACTTCCTTGCTTTCATTGATCGTCAGACCAGCATCCAACCCACTATTCAAGGCTCCTTGCAGTTGCTCCAGATCACCCTGGGCAGTAAATGCGGCTATTGTCACGATGGCTTTTTCCTTGGCATTTAATGTTGGGGTGGAGCCAGGCTTTGCCTGTGCCATCAGCTCACTGAAGTTACCAAGCTGAAATGCAATAAAGGCAATGAGTGTGATGATCTTTATGGGTGTCATACAAAGAGTCTTTAATAATTAAAAAAATATCAATCCAAGCCCTTCTTTTCCAAAAATTCGGATAGATGATCAGCGATTTCAAGGTTATTCAAATCTGAAAATGGAAAGTGTGTATTGCCTTTGATGCCAATTTCAGGAAGATGGACAAGGCTAACATCGCCGCCATGCTTATTGACTGTATCTGTCCACAACTTAGCCATCGTCAGCGCGGCACGCCATTGCTCCTGTCCAGGGTTTTCCACTGGTTCCTCAGGGATGTAATCACCGTAGTAAATGATGATGGGTATTTCTGTCAGACGCATAAATTCGGACATAGGCACTCCTCTGGCACTTAAGGTACCCCCCAGATATGGTATGGGTTCAGGGACTTCTTCTTCAGGAAATACAAAGTTGCTGCCTGGCTCATAAGAAACGATGGCCTTGATATTGCTGTTTTGAAGCGCAGTAAGCCATCCCTGACCGCCGCTGTGTGAATGGGTAACCAGAATCGCTGATCCGATTTTGTCAAACAATGCTGAAACCGCATCAATATTAACATCTATCTCCAAAGGTCCGGTGTCAGGCGTTATTTGTCGGAGAAACTGATCTAATGCATCAGGGGCTTTGGAGAATTGAACGCCCGGATAAAAATCAGGCCATAAGCCCAGGCGGAAAATACCAAACCAGAGCTGATCGTCAGGCGCTGCCGTAATGCTAGTGGGTTCGGTACTACGTCCAGCTTTCCCTCGTCTTGGCTGGTCAATCAGATATACCGGAAAGCGGCGACGCAGAAAAATGCTTTGAAAACCTTCTCTGCCATCGGGAGTCGTTTGCCAGGTTTTCATTGACTGTCCGTATCCATGCCAGAACACCAGCGGAAGCTTACGAGGGTTCTTTGGTATTTGATAGAATACAAAAGCATGGTCACCGTGCAGGGTCTGCCCTTCCGGGCTTTGGTCGGAGGGATTGAATGCGCCATGTGCAAGAGGGTCAAAATTACCGGGAGCGGTGACTACCCTGCCCCCCGCTGCAAAGCTGCCTTGTTCCTCAATGACCAAAGTCCCGTTGCCTGCGCTTTCTTCCGATGGTGAAGCGGATTGCCGCCCACAAGCAGTGATGAGCATAGAAACAGTGATGGATATAAGAACAAAGTGTATTTTTCTGTTAACCATTGATTTTCTTTTAGTTTTCTAAGTATGCTATTTGATCATTTCAATGTTTTGCAGCCACTTCCTTACTTTCTTTTCCGCTGCTTTTGCTTTTTCGCCTTCCATCACAAATAAAATTCCATCTCTCTCTATGCCACCTTTGATGGTAAATCCCTCTAGTAGGTTAGCATCAGGACACAATTCCTCCACCGTTTTAAAGCTGCTTCCCACGCCATATCCGGCATTGGTATTGAAGGGGATGACGGTTTTCTCGCTCAGATCGTACTGATGCAAAAAGCTTTTCATGGGGGGCGGCAATTGCATACCCCAGGTGGGGAAACCCAGAAAGACAGTATCGTATTTGTCCATCTCAAGCTTGGTTTTCAAAGGCGGCAAGAACCCGCTTTCGTTTTCTTTGGCGACTTGTTTTACAATGGCATCATAATCTTCAGGATAGGGTGTCTCTAATTCAAGTGCTACCAATGTTCCGCCCACCTTTTCGTGAATCATTTCCGCAATAGCTTTGGTATTATTGGTGCGGGACAAATAGACAATCAATACTTTGTCGGGATCAAAAACAGCATCCGTTTTAGTATGGAAATCCTCCGTTTGGGCGGAGGAACAAGTCTCAATCAAAAGAAAAAATGCCAACAGCAGGTGGTTCATACAAAAGAATATATTTCGTGATTATTCTTCAGGTCTGCTCATGAGTCTGGTAAACGATAGCGAACCTAGCTTCCAGCTACCATTTTGTTTAATATATACCTCAGTGACTTCAAAGGGATTCGTTACCTCGTTTCCCCCGACTTCGGCCAGCAGATCAATCCGGTTTAGCAGGATGGCAGTATTATCTATGATATTCACCGATACCTCGTGGATATCCGCTTTCTTGTACCAGATACCTCCACTTTCAATGATGCTGAGTTCCCGATCGGTTCCCCAGCTACCTCCCATATGCACAAACTCTGCCTTTTCGTGGAAGAGAGCTTCAAGAGAATCTACATTTTTGTCCGCCATCCATTGCCATTTTTCTTTAGAGAGATTCTTGATTTCCTGTTCTACATTCTCGCTGCGGATAGCAGGTACTTCTATACTATTAAATTCTTCCTCCCTTACTCTTTCAAGCCATTGTGTGGGTTGGTTTCCCGTGATAGCAAGATAGGTAACACCAGTTTCAGGGGTGGCTGCATGCCAATGCTCCACACCGGGAAGACATTTTACCACATCTCCCTGTTGAACAATTTGTACAGGCTTATCTCTTTCCTGATAAAAGCCGGTACCTTCCGTAATGAGCAATTGTTGTCCGCCAGGATGCATGTGCCAGTCTAGTTTGGCCCCGGGCGCAAAGACAGCCTGGGCAACATTATAGTTAAAAGTATCATCAGCATCACTTACGTGATAGAGCCAGACATCTCCGGTGTGATGTACGTTAGGCGCCTTTTCGCCTTTTGAAAAAACGGAACGCTCTTGAGCCATTCCCTGGGTAGAGAGAATGACAGATAATAAAATGGTCAAATAGAGTAATTTCTTCATATGTCTTTTTGGTTGTGTTGTCTCTATTGCTTTCTTTTTTATGTACTGAAGTACAAGCTCAAAGTGTATATGTTTATAATACTTTAATGAAGTGCCAAGGGGGCAATTTGTTTATATGGCTCTTTTAAGAGCTGGTCTTTTGCTCTTTACATTTTTCTATCACATACGAACACTTATAAGTCGTGGAATTAGAAATACGATTGGGTATTTGCTCTGCCAGAGTCTCCTGCTTAGGGTTTTGCGATGGTTCGTCGATTTGTGCTAAAATATGATCATTGCGATAGGCTTCTTTTTCCCAGGGCTTATTCAAATTATCGGCTTGGGAGTAATAGTGCTTTTTGCCTTTCCAAACTACTCTTTTATCATGCATCGTTATCAATTCATTTTTTGCATATTGCTTGACATGGATCATTTCGTGGGCTAGCACCAGCAATTGCTTTTCTTTACTCAAATTTGCCTGAATCAGTACTTTGAGCATCTGATACATAGCTGGTTCTGGCGAAGGAAGGGGGAGGGTAATACCTTCCAGTTTTTCCGGCATCTTAGTAGTGATGCCGATGGTCAAATAAAGATGCTCCCGGACATCCAAATGGTCTAGATATATTTCAGCCTGCTTTTTTATCATTTTGGGGTTTTTGCTGCCCCAAATCTTTATATGCGGTTGAGCAAAGGTGGTATTGACGCAGAGGAGCAGGGTGGTGATGATGGATAGGGTGACGCAGCTGTATTGAAAGGGCTTTTTGCAAAAGCATATTGTTTGGCGCCTCAAAGTACTTATCAGTTTACAGATACTATGCATGCTTATTTTAGGTAAAATTCTTTGATCGGTATATTCCAAAGGTCTTGGTATTTTTTTGCCTTAATGGTATACGGATTACGGATTCTTCTACCATTATTACTGATTTGAAGGGACTCATCTGTTGAGAAGTGTATAAATCCGTAATTTAGGATGAGCTAAAACATCAATAATATGGAACTGCGACGTTTTGAGACCATAAACGACTACAACGTATTCAATAACAATGAAACGCTCCACCCACTGGTGAGTGTGGTGGATATTTCAAAGGCAAGTCCGAGACAAGCCTCCAATATGTATTTTGGTTTTTATACCATCTTTTTAAAACAAGTGAACTGTGGCGATCTGCGCTATGGCCGACATACCTATGATTACCAGGAAGGTACATTGGTATTCATTGCTCCCGGGCAGCTCATCACCGTTGAAAACAAGGGAGAGACCTATCAACCGAAAGGCCTTGCACTGATCTTTCATCCGGATCTGATCCTTGGTACTTCCCTTGGTAGGCATATACAGGACTATACTTTTTTTGGCTACCAATCTAATGAAGCCCTTCACGTATCAGAACGTGAAAGAAGAATCGTACTGGATTGCTTTTCCAAGATTGAGTATGAATTAGAACATGCCATAGATAAGCACAGTAAAAAACTTATTGTAGATAACATTGAGCTGTTTTTGAACTATTGCGTCCGTTTTTACGATCGTCAGTTTATCACCCGTGATCATGTCCACAGCAACATTGTAGAACGGTTTGAAAGCCTGCTAAATGGTTATTTTCATTCGGACAGGGTACAAACGCTTGGCTTGCCTTCCGTAGCCTGGTGTGCCGACGAATTAAATTTATCTCCAAACTATTTTGGTGACTTGATTAAAAAAGAAACCGGTCAGTCTGCCCAGGAGCATATTCAATCCAAGGTGATTGAGGTGGCCAAAGAAAAAATATTTGACCCCAACAAAACTGTCAATGAGATTGCTTATGAATTAGGTTTTAAATATCCGCAGCACTTTAGCCGTTTTTTTAAAGAACGAGTGGGACAATCGCCCAACAAATACCGAATACTCCATGATAATTGACTGATCACGCATGTTTACAAGGCTTACAACTCTCCAAACTATGAATGTGAATATGGACTGCCTCTAAAAATTTATAGAGCGTACTTATATTATAAGAAGTACAATTTTTTGTTGATGAAAAGGGTCCTGGGGTTGACAGGATTTTTTTTACAAACGAACTTAAAATCATATAAATCTTATCCAGAATTCTGTAAATCATCTTTGCCTTGCTTTGTGTTATTTTGTTGTATAACCAAGTAATACTATGGCAACGAATCACACCACGATAGATCAGGAACCAGCCACCAGCCTAAAAGAAGCGAATGGCTATGTTCGCAAAACATATCCCGTCACAGGTATGAGCTGTGCAGCCTGTGCGGTAAGTGTAGAATCTACCCTCAAAACAACCGAAGGAGTAAAAGACGCTGGCGTTAATTATGCTACCCAGTCAGCCTGGGTAGATGTAGATTCTGCTGTTAAACCTGAAATTTTACAACAGGCGGTACGCTCGGTAGGCTATGACCTGATTATAGAAACTGAAAATGCCCAGGAAAAGCAAGCAGAATCGCAACACCATCAATATGAGGCTCTGAAAAAGCGTACGCTCTTCGCTGCGCTGCTGACCTTACCCGTCTTCATCATTGGTATGTTTCTTATGGATATGCCCAGCATGGACATGTCTGGTGCCAACTGGATCATGATGGTACTGACCGCACCGGTGCTTTTCTGGTTTGGGCGTAACTTCTTTATCAATGCCTGGAGGCAGGCGCTTCATGGCAAAGCCAATATGGATACACTGGTGGCACTGAGTACCGGAATCGCTTTTCTCTTCAGTGCCTTCACCACTTTCTATCCTGAATTCTGGCATAGTCGGGGACTTCCCGCGCACACCTACTTTGAAGCAGCAGCGGTCATCATCACCCTGATTTCTTTGGGGAAGCTGCTGGAAGAAAGAGCCAAAGCAAATACTTCCTCAGCCATCAAAAAGCTGATTGGTCTGCAGCCTAAAACGGTGCATGCCATTGTTGAAGGCGTAGAACAGGAAATTCCGGTAGCTCAGGTGCAGCCGGGTACTCTGATTCTGGTACATCCGGGAGAGAAAATTCCGGTGGATGGTGAAGTACAAAGCGGTTCTTCTTATGTGGATGAAAGTATGATCAGCGGTGAGCCCATTCCTGTACAGAAACAAAAAGGCAATCAGGTATTTGCCGGAACTGTGAATCAGCAGGGAAGCTTTCGCTTTGAAACGCAGAAAGTAGGGGGAGAAACTGTGCTCGGACAAATCATCAAAATGGTGCAGGAAGCACAGGGTAGCAAAGCTCCGGTGCAGAAACTGGTAGATAAAATCGCTGGTATTTTTGTGCCGGTAGTAATCGTCATTTCCATCCTGACCTTTGCTGCCTGGATGCTTTTTGGAGGAGATGATGCCTTTACACATGCCTTGCTCACTTCCATTACAGTGCTGGTTATCGCCTGTCCTTGTGCTTTGGGGCTGGCTACACCTACCGCCATCATGGTAGGGGTAGGTAAAGGTGCAGAAAATAATATCCTGATCAAGGATGCAGAGAGCCTGGAACTGGCACATAAGGTAAATGCCATCATTCTGGACAAGACCGGAACCATTACCGAAGGTAAACCCGCGGTAAGCGGTATACAATGGAATCTTGAAGTGGAAGAAGAGCAGAAACCAAGCTATCAGGGGATACTTTATGCTTTGGAAGAACAGTCGGAACATCCACTGGCTGAAGCAGTGGTCGACAAACTAGCAGGGGAAAAAAGAGAAAATATTGAGCTTGAAAGTTTTGAAAGCCTGACCGGCAGGGGAGTGAAAGCGAAATCAGCAGACAAACGCTATTATATAGGTAACCTGCAACTGATGCTTGAACTGAAAATTACTTTGCCAAGTAAGCTAGAAGAACAGGCCAAGACGTGGCAGCAAAAGGCGAATACAGTCGTTTATTTTGCTGATCAGGATCAGGTACTGGCAGTGATCGCCATCGCGGATAAGATCAAAACAACTTCCTCCCGGGCCATCCAAAGTTTGCAGGAGCAGGGGGTAGAAGTATATATGTTCACCGGTGACAATCAGCAGACCGCTGAGGCAGTGGCTCAGGATGTAGGTCTGAAACATTTTAAAGCAGAAGTCCTGCCCTCAGAGAAAGCTGATTTTGTAAAAGAACTACAGCAAAAGGGCAAAATCGTAGCGATGGTGGGTGATGGTATTAACGATTCACAGGCGCTGGCACAGGCAGATGTGAGCATTGCGATGGGCAAAGGTTCTGACATTGCCATGGATGTTGCCAAGATGACACTCATCACCTCCGATCTGACAGCTATCCCCAAGGCGCTGAATTTGTCTGGCAAAACCGTGAAGACCATCAAGCAGAATTTGTTCTGGGCATTTATTTACAATGTCATAGGTATTCCGATTGCGGCGGGAGTACTTTTCCCGTTTTTCGGTTTTCTGCTGGACCCGATGATTGCCGGAGCAGCCATGGCTTTAAGCTCAGTTTCGGTAGTCACCAACAGCCTTAGGCTGAAGAGCACAAAATTGTAAAGCATATGCGTTGAAGACCTCTGACTTTTGCGTCCGTAATCCAGTATTTTGTAAATTGGCACCAGGTTATTCAAAAGTTTATGTTATTCAACTCATTAGATTTCGCTATATTTTTACCCATAGTTTTTATACTATATTGGTTTATCACTAGTAAAAGCTTGCGCTTACAAAATGTGCTACTTCTGGTGGCCAGCTATCTGTTTTATGGGTGGTGGGACTGGAGGTTTTTATCACTTATAGCATTTAGTACTTTAGTAGATTTTACTGTTGGAATAGCGCTTGAAAAGCAAAAAGACCACTTTAAAAGAAAAGCTCTCCTTTGGACAAGTATTCTGGTAAATCTTGGGTTTTTAGGAGTATTTAAGTACTATAACTTTTTTCTGGATTCGTTATACGATGTCGTTCCTGGCTTACAAGTTGCATTAGGGTTCAATACTCTTGATATTATTCTTCCAGTGGGAATTAGCTTTTATACTTTTCAAACGATGAGCTACACTATTGATATTTACAAAGAAAAGCTCAAGCCCACTAGAAATTTTATCGTATTCGCTACTTTTGTTAGCTTTTTTCCTCAGCTAGTTGCTGGTCCTATTGAACGAGCTACTCATCTACTTCCACAGTTCTTAAAAGTACGTACCTTTGATTATGCTAAAGCCGTTGATGGTATGCGGCAGATACTGTGGGGGCTATTCAAAAAAATAGTAATCGCCGATAACTGTGCTACGTATGCTAATCTAATTTTTAATAATTCAGCAGAATATTCAGGTAGTACTTTATTACTGGGCGCATTTTTCTTTGCATTTCAAATCTACTGTGATTTCTCTGGCTACTCAGATATTGCTATTGGAGTATCCCGGTTATTTGGTTTTGACTTAATGAGGAACTTTGCTTTTCCTTATTTTTCAAAAGACATAGCTGAGTTTTGGAGACGATGGCATATTTCCCTCTCCACCTGGTTTAGAGACTATCTCTATATTCCACTAGGAGGTAGTAGAGGAGGGACCCCGATGAAAATCCGAAATACCTTCGCCATTTTTATTGTTAGCGGTTTATGGCATGGAGCCAACTGGACTTTTATTGTTTGGGGAGCCTTGAATGCCATTTATTTCTTACCCCTACTGTTGACTGATAAAAACCGTAAGAATATGAAGATTGCTGCTCAAGGCAATTACCTGCCCACAGTTAAAGAGTTTTTTAATATTCTACTTACATTTTTATTAACCCTACTTGCATGGGTCTTTTTTAGAGCTGAAGATATAACTCATGCTTGGGCATATTTATCCGGAATATTTTCGCCTTCCTTGTTTTCACTGCCAGCATCAGAAGTGAGTCCCAAGACAGTGATTGGATTAGTGATGATTTTCATAGTTGTAGAGTGGCTGGGAAGAGAAGAACAATATGCTATCGCTGATTTGGGCAGTAAATGGAAAAGCCCTGTCAGATATACGATGTACTATGCAATTATATTTGCACTCTTTTGGTTCGGAGGGCAGAAACAGGAATTTATCTATTTTCAGTTTTAGAATTTAAAATGAAACGATTCATCCAGAAGACTACTCTTTTTCTCATTCCATTTGTAGTAATGTTAGCTGTAACGAAACTGTTTTACTCAAAAAACCAGGGAGATCTTAGTAGGGTAGGATATATACCTACTGATAAAAGCTACAGGGAAAAATTCAGGGAAGAGTATAGCCAGCCTCTTAAATTTACCAACTTATCAGAAGCTAATCTTTCAAAAAAAAATAAGTATTCTGTTCTTACTATAGGAGACTCATTCTCTCAGCAAAGCCAGATTGGTTACCAGAACTACTTAGCACAATATGACTCTATTAGTGTGATAAATTTTGACCAGAGGGTTAAAAAAAACCCAATAAGTGTGGTATATGGTGTATTGAATGGAAATTTGCTGGATAGTATTGAGGTAAACTATATCATACTACAATCCGTAGAAAGACATTTTGTTGAAAGGGGAAACGAGATTGAAACTAATTATATTTTTCAATTTAAAAATAATAAAGATTCTTCAGCTAGGGAAAAGCAGAGCATGCCTCAAACTGATCCGCAAAATTTCCCTCCAGCAGAAATTGTGAAATTTCCTCTGTTTAATATTTTGTATCATCTGGACGATAATGCCTTCTTTTCAAAAGTATTAAAAGTAAAAGTGGATTCAACTTTATTTTCGGGCCGGTTTCAAAAAGAACTTTTGTTCTATGAAGAGGACTTGCTCATGACTGAAGTGAATAACAGAAAAGAATTAGTGGTAAAGCTTAATAGAGAACTTAATAGTTTAGGTGAAAAACTTAGTCAAAAAGGAATTATGCTCATTGTTCTTCCTGCTCCTGACAAGTTTGATGTTTACTATAATCATATTGTAAACAATGAAAAATACACTAAGCCCAAGTTTTTTGAGCATATGCAGGAAATGCAAAAAAACTATCATTTTATTGATTCTCGTAAGATTCTAAGCGAGGCCATAAACAAAAATAAAGATGTTTATTTTTTTGATGATACTCATTGGTCTCCTCTGTCGTCTCAGCTCATCGCAAAAGAATTGGCCCAAATTATTAAGTGAGATAGGAAGTAGAAATGTACTGAGCAATCAAAATTAATCGATATTAAATTACGAAATCCATACAGCTCAAACCCAATGACTGCGTAGGGGGCTTTAAAGCCTCATCAGAATGAGGCAGTAGGGAAAATTACTGAAAAGCAGACCTGGGTATGCCCGACAGAATGCTGGCTGCAGAGGCCGAAATTGAGCAATAGGTAAAAGACATCGTACAGAAAGCTGCTTATCAGGCAGAGAAGGTGGAATAACATTCGCATAATCGCTGAACTCATTAAGCGGAGAAAAGCATTAGCCACAGGAAGTAGCTATAGGTAGTTTTAAATTGCTTATGGCTATTGCCCGTGGTTTTTTTATTTTCTGAAGAAATACGAACAAATTTTCTTCAATCTCCTGCAGTATGCTGGGGAGTGTGATTGTCTAAACCCTGAGCATGAAGAGTTTGTGGTATTGAATGAGTATACTGTCTATGCACTTGGACATAGTTCTCCTACAGAAGCTATGGGCGAACCGCTGACTGTTGGAAATCAGGAGGTGAGGATAAGTGGTATAGTGAAAAATTTTCATTACCTGCCGGTGATGGAACGTATTGAAATCTTTGCGCTTTATTGCCGTCCGCTGGAATTTGCCTATATGCTGATCAAACTGAGCAGCACTCATATACAGGCTATACTGGCAGGACTGACCATTCTGATGAAAGTAGTTGGCTACTTTGCATTCCTTTCCATCTGCATTGCCTGTCTCGGATTTTTGGGGATTGCCATTTACACAGCAGAAATCAAGATGAAGGAGGTTTGTATCTGTAAAGTGCTGGGGGCAGAACTGTATCAGCTGATTTTTTACTTTTGAAAAGCTTTCTGCTGTTGCTGTTTATTGCCATCATCATTGGTATTCCGACAGCCTATTTTCTGAATAGCCTCTGGCTAAATAATCTGGCTTATCGTACAGAAATCGGAGTGGGAAGTATACTCTTGGGAAGCGCCAGCTTACTGGTGCTGGGAATGTTAATTGTGGGAAGTCGGGCGCTAAAGCTGGCTTTTGTCAATCCTGTAAGCTCGTTGAGAAATGAATAGAAAATATAAAAAAGGGTTTAGGCAAATGCCTGCCCTTTTCTATTCTTTCTTATGCAATTCACGCTGCACTTCTTTCAGGGAGTCCTGAAATTGGGCAAGCGCTTTTTTCATGTTTTGGTAAAACTTGGGTAGAGAGCGAGGACCGAAGAAGATATAAATTACAAGTACTATAATGAATATCTCCCATCCACTGATGTTCTCGAGCATCAAAAAAGCCAGTGTCATATCATTGAAAATTACAGATTAAATATTACGGATTTGAAATTAATAGATCTGTTGCTGACCATTAGACGCTGGATGGAATCAAAAGTAACGTCACTTTCTAAAATAAATTAGTGGTATGATTCTTAGGATTAGAGTGCTATAGTCAAGAGATCGGAGCAATCTAATGATACCACTATCACACTAGTCCGTAGCAGTTAAGAACTATTACAGCATAGCACTATTTATTCTCCGGCTTCCCTTACAGCTTCTACTTCTTGAAAAGTGACTACTTCTCCTTCATTGCCCCAACTGTTACGCACATAATTGAGTACATGTGTAATCTCTTCATTGGTCAGGCCAAGTGGAGTCATTATGTTGTTATAAGTAGTGCCGTTGACTACAATTTCACCTTCCAGGCCATGCATCACTGTGCGAATAGAACGCTCTTTATCAGCCATGAGATAATCAGATTTTGCTAAAGGAGGAAATGCTCCGGGTACTCCCTGCCCTTCACTCATATGACAACTAACGCAGTAGCTGGAGTAGATTTCTTTTCCTAGCTTGATGCTTTCTTCTAAGTTGGGCTCAGCCTGCATAGAAACTACTTCAGCTTGGTTAAATGAAAAAAACACACTAGACAAAAAGATAGCTGTGCTTAATACTAATGATGAATGGTACATATCTCAACAAAAAGTTTTTATGTTAAAATGTTTATTTGAGCGGGCTTCTGCTTACCTCTTACCAGATAAGTATAGGGAAGGGAAAGCAGTATAATAGACTGCCTCAAAATAACTTAGAATCAAGCTTACAAGTTATATAAAATTTTCTAAACAGTAATTTAAACTAGCGCATGATTTTAACTTTTAGGGTGTCCAACTTCGCACAGACATGTTCGTTAATGTACATTTAATATGTATGTACAACTAACTAACATTCATCAGAAGCACATTTATGAAATGGCACGCTTTTTTTACAGCCCGTGTTAAAAGTCAAGATTTCTCCATCAGCTGATTTATCATGCTTAAAAACTATTTTATCACTGCCTTCAGAAACCTGGCCCGACAAAGAAGTTTTTCTCTGATCAATATTGCAGGACTTACCCTGGGCATTAGCGGAGCGTTGGTGATTTTTTTGATCGTCCGTTTTGAACTAAGCTTTGATGATTTTCATACTAAATCAGACCGTATTTATCGGGTACTTTCAGGTTCACCAAAAGATCCGGCATTGAACGACGCAGGAACACCTCATGGCTTGAAGGTAATATTAGAAAATGATTTTCCCGAAATAGAGAAGGTTGCGGTTGTCTACAAGCCTAATCCTGAAAAGACGCAGATAGAAGTTCATGAAGAGTTGAGTCGTGAGCCTAGTATTGCCTATGTCTCGCCTGCCTTCTATGAAATTTTTGATTTTGAATGGATTAGTGGTAGTCCGCAAAAGTCACTTGGCAAAGCCGGGCAGGTGGTGATTGATGAAACTTTAGCAGAAAAATATTTTCGTGGAGATGCGATGGGCAAGAGTATACGGCTCAACAATGCACAGGAACTGGTAGTAAGTGGAATTCTCAAGGCGATGCCAAAAAATACTGATTACCCTATCAGAATGGCCATTTCTCACGCTACTTTTGAGCAAAGTGAAGAATATAAAGAAACATATGGGGGGAGCAGGAGCTCTTACTATCAGACCTTTGTCCTGTTAAAGCCTAATGTTTTCGCTGAAGTAATTGATACCCGTTTTCCGGGGATGATCGCTAAGTACCTGGGTGAAGATTTTGCTGATAATTATATGACGCATGAACTTCAGCCCCTTGAGGAAGTTCATTTCAGTAGTCAGATAGATAATTTTTCGGAGCGTACCGTTTCCAAAGAGTCTATCAACAGCCTGGCTCTGGTAGGTATTTTCCTGCTTATTACTGCCTGTATAAACTTCATTAACCTTACTACTGCCCAGGCAGTAAAGCGTTCTAAAGAAGTAGGAGTGCGTAAAGTGCTGGGTAGCTCGCGCCAGCAACTGATCGGACAGTTTATGGGAGAGACCGCACTGCTGACTTTTATGGCTATTCTGATTTCATATCTACTAGCTGCGAACTTACTGCCCCCCCTTGGCTCTTTCCTTAACCTTCCTCTGGATTTCTCACTGATGAATGAGTGGGTAACCTGGCTTTTTTTGTTTGGGATAGGTATAGTAGTAAGTATATTAGCAGGCTTTTACCCTTCACTGGTACTCTCAGCCTTTCGTCCTGTTTCCAGTCTGAAAAACACCTATGCTTCCCGTAGCTCAAAAGGAATAATACTGCGTAAAGGCCTTATCATTTTCCAGTTTGCGCTTTCGCAGGTGCTTATCATCTGCACAGTGGTTGTATTAAGTCAAATGCATTATTTCAATAATGCCTCACTGGGATTTGATCAGGAAGCAGTGCTTACGGCGGATCTGCCAAGAAGTAATCACGATAAGGTAGAAACATTGCGTAATGACATGTCTCAGTTGAGCAGTATCAAAGACATTAGTTTCTCATTGAACACACCCGCGGCTACCATAAATAAGTACTGGACTTATTTTATGCATCAGGCATCTTCGGAAGAGCGTAAGATATCCGAGATTAAGTTTATTGACAGTAATTTTCTGACTTTTTATGGCATCCCGCTCATTGCAGGACACAATGTACAGCCGCTGGGTGACTCTACTGATTTGGTGGTGAATGAAACCTTTTTGAAAGAAATAGGAATCACTGATCCTGAAAAGGCATTGGGAGAGCAAATCAGCTTTTATGGTACAGAAGGAGAAATAATAGGAGTTGTACAGGATTTTCATTCTATGTCATTGAAAGAAGAAATCCCCCCTCTGATGATGATAAGAGCGCCAGGCTTTTTTCAGAAAGCTTCTTTTAAAGTTGAAATGAGTCGTAGCCAGGAGGCGATCGCGGCAGTAGAACAACAGTGGCGGTCTGCATTTCCTGACTATTATTTTAGCTATGAGTTTCTGGATAATGATCTGGCAACGATGTATGAGCAGGAACGAAAAACCTCCAAGCTCTTATCCATTTTTGCCGGAATAGCCATTTTTATTGGCTGCCTGGGACTCTACGGGCTGATCAGTTTTATGGCCATTCAGAAAGAAAAAGAAGTAGGCATACGTAAAGTTTTGGGAGGCAGTATACAGCATATTGTTTATTTGTTCACCAAAGATTTTGTGTTACTACTGGGGGTTGCATTTTTGATGGCTGCCCCTGTAGCGTATTATTTTATGCAGCAGTGGCTGGCAGACTTTACCTACAGTATTAGTATTTCCTGGTGGATGTTTGTGATCGCAGCACTTGTAGGGCTCGTCATAGCACTGCTCACTGTAAGCTTTAAGTCGGTAAAAGCGGCGCTTGCTAATCCGGCAGAAGCTTTAAGAAGTGAATAAAAATGCGGGCATATGCTGAGTAAGTAGCGTGCTTAACTCATGGTTTTTACTCCATTTTCTTTTTTATTTTCTGATAATCTTCAGGCGTATCGATATCAAATTTACCAGAAGGGAAATCCACCCTTTCTACCTTTTCCTTATGCTGCCGGATAAGTTTGCGTGCCCCTACGAAGCCTTCCAGTTGGCATAAATGAGGAAAATACGAAGCATGAAAATAAACCGGAACCCCTAATGTATTCTGGTAAGATGAAGCAACAATCGGTTTTTTAGAATCCAGATGGGCTTGTAATAATTTGTTCAGCAAGGTGGCGTCAACATATGGCTGATCTGATAGCATGAGTATAGCTCCCTGACAATGGGGGTATTGATTTTGTACTTCTAATATACCCTTTTGAATGGAAGTTCCCATACCTTGCTTCCAGTCCAGGTTCACCACTTTTTTTACGCTAATATCCTTGATTGCTTTTTCTACCAATTCAGAAAAAGCACCTACTACTACTATTACCGGGCCTATACTTGCGCTTATGGCTTCTTCGGCTACATGACGCAGTAGCGTTTTACCTTTAATTTCTAATAACTGCTTGGGTTGGCCCATGCGGGAAGATGCTCCGGCGGCCAGGATAACTATTGCATGTTCTTCAACTGCGTTCATGAATGAAGCCTTTCTTTTCTTTGAGCAGTCCTCCTTTGCTTCTTTGATGTACAGCTTGTATCTCTGAAATAATGGATAGCGCTATTTCGTCGGGTGTTTCCGCACCAATGTCTAATCCTACAGGACTATGAATACGCTCCTGATCTTTTTCACTGAGGATAATCCCTTTTTGTTCCAGCTCATGCAACATTTTCAGATAGCGTTTTTTAGGTCCTAAAATACCAATATACTGAACGTCAGTAGCCAACAGTTGAGGTAATACAGCTATATCATACGCATAGTTGTGCGACATCAGCACCGTATAAGTATAAGGCGTGATAGATAATTGTTCTACCACATTTTCGCGTGGAGCATGTAGCACCTGACAAGCACCCGGAAAACGCTTGCTGCCCGTATGTGCAATACAATCATCAGTTACACTGACCTGCCAGCCCAAGGTATCTCCTAGTTTTACCACCGGAGCAGCGTCATATCCCCCTCCAAAGATGATGAGCTCTATGCTGGGGTGAAGTATTTCAATACTTACTTCTACGCGACCTTTTTCCACTGCATATACTTTATTGAGGGGTTGACCTTTTGCTAAGGCAGGTAAAATATCAGCGTGTACCTGATCCTTCAATAAGGGGACAGTAATATTGCTCAGCGCATTTCCCTGACTATCTGTGACGAACCTTTGCCCAATCCCTTCTTGCATAGATTCTTCCACGTTAAAAACAGTGGCAATGGCTGCTCTTTTACGATCTTTGAGAAAGTTTTTAAAAACCCGCATTAAATCCATCTGCTCACGCAGATAATCTATAGGTTCAATGAGTACATCTATAATTCCGTTACAGCCTAGTCCTACTCCGAGTCTACTGGCATTTTCATCAGTCATAGTATCGTAAGTTACTACGCTAGGTTGATTTAGGAGAATAGCCTGACGGGCTTTGCGTAGCGCATCTCCTTCCAGACACCCTCCGCTGATCGCACCAGTCCAGCGGCCATCATCCGTCATAAGCATACGTGCTCCGGCTCTACGGTAAGAAGAGCCTTGTACTTTCACTACGGTAGCCAGTGCTGCCTTTTGAGAGGTGTCAGCAATCTGGTCATATGCTTCCACTATTCTACTGAGTTCTTTCATACCGCCGCGGGTTGGTTGTATAACTAATTTACCTTCTTTCTCTTAAAAACTATCTAAATAATATAGGGCTTCCTATCTTTCGCTTAGAAAATAAGCAATATACATAATAACAATGTCACAACACAGCCTTGCATTGCCTTCTCAGAAAGGTAAATTCACATTATCTCCTGATATTACTTATCTGAATTGTGCCTATATGAGTCCTTTGATGAAGAGTGTGGAAGAGGCAGGCATAAAAGGATTGAAGCTTAAACGATCTCCGGAACAGGTAGGGCATAGAGCGTTTTTTGGCGAAGTAGAAGATTTAAGGAAAGCATATGCCAAGCTCATTCAGACTCCAGACCATTCACGGCTTGTTGTTATTCCCTCTGTTTCATATGGCATGGCAGTAGTAGCCCGAAACCTACCTATTGGCCAAGGTGAGAATGTTGTAGTAACAGGAGAACAGTTTCCCAGCAACGTATATATCTGGCAAAAGCTGACAGCCGAAAAGAAGGCAATACTTAAAACCATAGATGCTCCTCTACAAACTAAAGAGAGAGGTAAAAAATGGAATGAGAACATACTGGAAGCAATAGACAACAAAACCCGGCTGGTTGCTATTGCTCATGTCCACTGGTCAGATGGCACTCGCTTTGACCTCAAGGCCATCCGAGAACGAACAAAGGAAGTAGGAGCATTGCTGGTAGTAGATGGTACTCAGTCAGTAGGCGCTTTAGCTTTTGATGTAGATGAAATACAGCCTGATGCGCTCATCTGCGCAGGCTACAAATGGCTCATGGGACCATATGCAATTGGAATGGCTTATTTCGGACCTTACTTTGACGAAGGCGATCCTCTGGAAGAAGGGTGGATAAGCCGTTTTGGAAGCGAAGATTTCACCAATCTGGTAAATTATCAGGATTGTTATCAGCCAGGAGCATTACGTTATGAAGTTGGAGAACGCAGTAATTTTATTCTGGTCCCAATGCTACTTCAAGCACTTAAAGAACTTGACGCCTGGGGAGTCCAAAATATCCAAACCTATTGTCAAAGGCTCAATGAGCCTATCCTGTCGACTCTACTGGAATATGGTTTTCAGATAGAAGATCCAACATTTAGAGGTCATCATTTGTTTGGTGTAAGACTACCAGAAAAGGTAGCGATGAGTAAGCTTCAGGAGCATTTACAGCGTGAACAGGTGTTGGTTTCAGTGAGAGGTAATTCAGTAAGGATCGCTCCCCATCTGTATAATGAAGCGGAGGATATGCAGAAGCTATTAGCCTGTTTTCGGGCAGTGGTATAAAAAAGAACCCCGGACGCGACCAAACGTCCGGGGTCAACTATCAACCTTAAACAAACGCTAAGAAAAATCCTTGCGCTATTGTATAAGTTACAATAACTGTGCCTGATCAAAATAAATTCTCCTATTGGAATATTTATTTGAATGACAAATCAGTCATTTTCTTACGTATTGCAAATGTGTAACGATCACGTAGATAAGTTGTTGTATGATAAGAAGGAATGAATCATATTTTTGTTAGTTGAGTAGGATCGTGTCTATATGGAAAATTACCTACCCTTATTTCCTCTGAACCTGGTGGCGTTTCCGGGCGAGAATGTCAACCTTCATGTTTTTGAAGAAAGATACAAGCAATTAATTAATGAATGTTTGGAAAAAAGCCATCCTTTTGGGATTCCAGCATATATTGATAAAAAGTTGGAATATGGTACTGAGATGTATGTGAAAAAAGTAGTAAAACGGTATGAAGATGGCCGCCTGGACATCACTACCAGGGCTACCCGAGTTTTTAAAGTAATGTCGTTCAATAATCCGGTAGGAGGAAAACTTTATGCCGGAGGCGATGTGTTTTATCTGGATAATGTACAAGATGGTGATCTCAGGCTTCATACTGAAATTATCTCGCTTATCAAGGATTTATACAATTTGATGAATGTCGTTAAAAAAGTGGAAGTAGACGAGGATATTACTACCTTTGAAATCGGTCATAAAATAGGGCTATCACAAGAGCAGGAGTATCAGCTTTTACAAATTGAACGTGAGCGAGATCGTCAGGCGATGGTCATACAGCATCTGAAAAAGACAATACCTGTCTTACGAGAAGTAGAGCGTACAAAAGAACGTATTCGGATGAATGGCCACTTTAAGCATTTTGATTCACTGGATCTTTAAATACCTAAGATTATCCATGATTACTCAAGATACGCAGCTTTCAGCATTTAGCATAATACTTCTTTTTATCGTGGGCAGTAGCATATTCGTAATGATCGCTTTGATGGTTGCGAGAATGATTCGTCCCGACCGTCCTAACGAAGAAAAACTTTCTACTTATGAGTGCGGTGAAGACCCCAGCGGATCAGCCTGGGGACAATTCAACTCCCGCTTTTATATCGTAGCCCTGATTTTTATTCTTTTTGATGTGGAGATTGTATTTTTGTTTCCCTGGGCTACAGTATTCGGGCAGAAAGAACTAATTGACGGAACACAGGGATTGTGGGGCTGGTTTTCGTTGGTGGAGATGTCTGTTTTTATCGGTATTTTGGCTATGGGTTTAGCATATGCATGGGCAAAAGGGTTTCTGGATTGGATCAAGCCGAGAGTTAGTAAACCTAGCTATACATCACACATCCCTAAAGCGCTGTACGATAAGGTTTCAGAAAAGTATTAAGCCAGAAAAAGTATTTCGCAAAACCCTTATTTTAAATTATTTTTTAATCTTTCAATTTGTAATTAATTATCGTCATGGGAGGTCTGCTGGATCAACAGTTTGGAAAAGGAGGAGTAATTGTTACTCGTGTTGATGATATTGTGAACTGGGCGCGTCTGTCTTCGCTCTGGCCTATGGGCTTCGGCCTAGCCTGTTGTGCTATTGAGATGATGTCTACCTACGCTTCCGGTTATGACCTGGATCGTTTCGGCGTAATACCCCGCCCCTCACCCCGCCAGTCTGATGTCATGATCGTTTCCGGTACGGTCACCTTCAAAATGGCTGACCGTGTTCGTCGTTTGTATGAACAGATGTCAGAACCGAGATATGTAATTTCTATGGGCTCCTGCTCCAATTGTGGAGGACCCTACTGGCAGCATGGCTATCATGTGGTAAAAGGTGTAGACCGAGTTATCCCTGTTGACGTATATGTACCAGGCTGTCCCCCACGCCCCGAAGCCCTGATAGGCGGTATTCTTAAATTGCAGGAAAAAATCCGTAATGAATCGCTAATGGCTCCAACGGCTTTAGAGAAGCTGATGGAAAAGAGAAAGAAAAAAGAAAAAGCTAGCCCTGAACCCCAAAAGGCATGATTCTGGAAGAAATTCAAGCTCTTTTAACTGATAAATTTGGTGAAGATATCGTTTTAGCAACAGATACTGATGCTTCTCCTCCCATGCTCCATATTCCGGCTGCCAAGATTGCAGAAGTTTGCATGGCGTTGCATACCAATGAAAAGACCTACTTTGATTATCTGGCTTGCCTGACTGGTATGGATAATGGTCCTGAGCAGGGAACAATGGAAGTGATTTACCATCTGTACTCCATTCCTTATAATTTTCAATTGTCATTGCAGATAATTATTACCAGAGAGACTGAAAGCCAGGCCTATGCCGAGGTGCCTACCGTAAGTCATATCTGGCGTACTGCGGATTGGCACGAGCGTGAAGCGTATGATTTAGTAGGTATTCATTTCAGTGGTCATCCTGATCAGCGCCGCATTTTGTTGCCTAATGACTGGGAGGGTCACCCCCTTCGCAAGGACTATAAAGAGCAGGAATATTATCACGGTATCAAGGTAATCTACTAGCATGGCGAATCCAATACAATATCAGTTTGACGAGCAGCATCTGAGAAAGTCTGAACCTAACAAATTCAAAGCTGAAGATCTGAAATCGGAAGAGATGATTGTGAATGTTGGCCCACAACATCCCTCTACACATGGAGTATTACGTTTAGAAGTGATCACTAACGGAGAGGTTATTGTTGATGTAGTGCCTCATTTAGGCTATTTGCATCGCTGCTTTGAAAAACATGCTGAAAACCTGCCTTACAATCAAATATTACCGTTCGTAGACAGGATGGATTATCTGGCCTCTATGAATTCTGAGCATGCCTTTGCGATGGGCGTAGAGCAAATGTTAGGTATTGCTGACCAGATACCTCCTCGTGTAGAATATATAAGAGTATTGGTCGCCGAACTGAACCGGCTGGCTTCTCATTTTGTGGCAGTAGGAACTTATGCTATGGATATTGGCGCTTACACACCTTTTCTTTGGCTGATGCGTGACCGAGAACATATCATGAGACTTTTGGAATGGACATGTGGGGCGCGCATGCTATACAATTACATTTGGATTGGAGGGCTTTTTTATGATTTGCCACTAGGGTTTGAAGAACGCTGCGCTGCCTTTATCAAGTACTTAAAGCCAAAACTGGGGGAGTTGGAAAAGCTGGTAATGAATAATAAAATCTTTGTAGAACGTACCGCCAATGTTGGTTTGCTTCCTCTGGATGTCGCTATCAATTATGGCATTTCGGGGCCTATGTTAAGAGGCTCAGGGCTGAAGCTAGACTTGCGGAAAGTAGATGGATATTCTATTTATCCGGAACTGGATTTTGATATTCCAGTAGGCGAAGGGCTTATGGGCAGCGTAGGTGATTGCTGGGATCGTACTCATGTGCGAGTAAGAGAATGCTATGAGTCATTAAAAATTGTTGAGCAGTGCCTGGAACGACTTACCGGAGATCTTACACGTGACCGTAAATTTGATCCACGTGCATTGGTTCCCAAAAAGATTCGCCCCAAAAAGCAGGATTTTTACGTGCGTGCCGAGAATCCTCGGGGTGAACTTGGGTTTTATTTTAGAACCGATGGCAAAAGCGATATTCCTTTTCGCTGTAAGGCGCGTAGTAGTTGTTTTGTAAACCTTTCTGTGATCAGTGAAATCTCTAAAGGTTGTATGATTGCTGACCTGATTGCCATATTGGGATCTATAGATATTGTCCTAGGAGAAGTTGATAGATAGTTTATGAGTCGGCAAGTAATTTTCCATAATTTTCATCATATAATTTGGGGTCGGGTAAATACAGCCAAACCTCTGTACCCATTTGTGGTGTACTTTTAATTCCTATCTGCCCTCCCAGTTTTTCCACGTGAGTTTTGACAATAAACATTCCTAAACCGGAGCCTTCAGTGTGGTTGTGCCCTCTATAGAACATATCGAAAGCGCGTTTTTGGAGGTCCTTGTCCATACCTAAGCCATTGTCTTTTACCTTTATTTTGACGCCTTCTTTATATCTACGAACGGATATTTTTGTTACAGCATCTGAAATATTAGGCCTGCGGTACTTAATACTATTTTCTATTAAGTTTTGCATGATAGATTGAAAAATCTTTTCCTCAGTATTGAAAGTAAAATTTTCGGTAGCTGTTAGGTGTATCAGTACTTCTTCCTTGCCGGGAAAAGATTGCAAATCACGGATAATATCTTCCAGCTTCTCTCTTATTGGGATAGGCTTATATTCAATCGCCTCTTTTTTAGATAGCCCAAGTTCAAGTAAGCCTAAAAGCTTTTCCTCCAATCTATGCGCACTCTTTTTGATTAGCTGCATATAGTTTTGGCTAGCTTCAGGATTATCAGCTTCTAACTCCATTAACTGAAAAAGACCATTCATAGAAGCCAATGGGCCTTTTAAGTCATGTGATATACGATAAATCAGTGTTTCTAATTCAGCATTCTTCTTTTTGAGCTCTTCTGTAGCTCTAACAAGTTGCCTGTCATCTTTTGCAATCATAACAAAGTTTGTAGTTTCTTCCTGTGAAAGTGTAGAAAAAGATAAGGATACCGGTAATTGCTTTTTTCCTCGTACACTAAAGCAGGTACGGCGGTTGTAGACTTGTTTTTTCTCAAGGACTTCTTGCAATAATACCTCTAAAAACTCAATCTGACTTTTAGGGAAAAGTTCAATGATATGAAAGCCAATCAATTCCTCTTGTTTATAATTTAATAACTGAGCAGCTTTTTCATTTAAATAGGTAACTGTAAAGTTATGATCAAAAGAAATAACCATATCTGAAACACTTTTACCTATACATTCATAAGGGTTGAAAGAGCAATCTTGGGCTCCTGTGTTGGTTTGTAAGTCTTCAGCAATTTTTTGGTACATAGTCTCCATACATTCTTAGATTAAAGCCACAAATTCAAATCCATGTACCAAAGCTAGCAAAAAAAAATCAAAATGTAACTTTTTAAAGTTTTAGTATGATTTTTTCAATCAGCAACTGATGTATAAATGTGAGATTTTGAATAAAAGTATATACAATAGCTATAAAAATTACATAGAAAAAATAAGGAAAAAGAGTAAAAATTCATCTTAAAGTATCTTTCAGGCTATGTATTGCTTCACATTATCCCACTAATATTACATGGAGTAATTACTTTCGATTATTAACATTTGAGAAGTGTTGTAAATATAGTTTATCATATAATAATTTAATATTAAATAATATTTTCCCCCTAAAAGTATGGTTAAAGGAATACTTATAACCATATGATTCTATTTTGGCTCAACCTATTTTTTTCGGATATAGATGTAATGTAAAGCGGAAAAACCCAAAAACCAGAGACATACAAAAGAACGATATCGAGGGAAAAATTTGGTAAATCAATGCCAGGCCTTACTCCCATCATTGCTATGATAAAATATCTACTCGAGCGCTGTTTTCGACTCAGCTCACCTTATATAACAGGTATATCTTTGTGCTATATCATGATAATTTATAAATTATCAAATTATTTGCGTCATGGGTTGTAATGAAGGGCTTGTATTGTTTAAGCGGTTTGTCAGCCTGTTAATGTATTAATATTTATTTCCAAGTGATTTCATGCTTACTCGGAATTGCTGCAAGCCTTATGATTTTAACTTTTTTGGGTAATCCTAGTATTTTTATAGGAAAAAAATGTGAAAACAGGATATTACCCTTTACTCCGGTTTCTTTTTCTGATTCTATTTTCTTGGGGATGTGACAGTGAGAAAAAAGAATTCATTCAGCCTTCACCCAGAATAGAAGAGCCTAGGAGTATCAACCCCAATAGTTTTATAATTCAGTGGACTCCTTTTCCATCGGTTGACTTCTATTTATTGGATATTGCTTTGGATTCTGATTTCAAAGTAAAGCTAAGTGAAGAATATCCAGTTGAAGTGAAAGAAACATTTTATGAGGTACAAGACCTTGACCCTTCTACCATATATTATTATAGAGTGGGGGCCCAAACTATATCAGGTTCTATTTTAAAGTATTCAGATACACAAGAAATATCTACTACGGCATTGCCAAGCCCACTAGCACTAGAACCTATAAGTATAGGTATCAATCAAATTACAGCGATATGGTCTGAAGTAGAAGCTGCAGATGGTTATTTATTAGAAGTATCATCTCAAATTGACTTTGAGAATATTATAAACACCTACGAAAGTAGTAGTAATCAGGATACTGTATTAACCATTACTGACCTGAAAGAAAAGCAAGGGTATTTCTATAGAGTAAAATCAAAAAGGGGAAGCTTCTACTCAATACCCTCTAATGTTAAATATGCAATAACTACCCAATTAGATAAACCTGTAATCACTGATAGCCAAGATATACAATATACTTCGGCCACCCTGTACTGGGAAGCTGTTCCCCAAGCTGATGCTTATGAGGTAGAAGCAAGTGCAGATCCACTATTTGATGAGCACAATACTCCTACCATCATTATAAAAGATATACAGAATACACAAGCTAAAGTAGAAGGTCTGGATGGAAATACTACCTACTATTTCAGATTGAGGGCAAAACAGGATACCATGTATTCTGCTTACTCATCTACTTTGAAAATCAAGACTAAGGGGCTTGCTGCTCCCGACATACTTGAGCCTACAGAAATAGGCGCAAGTCAATTTTCCGCCAACTGGGTCACCGTTGCAAATGCTGAGAGTTATGAGTTAGACTTAGCCACTGACATTGATTTCACAAGTACCCTCCCTGAGTTCAATGGACTAACAACTAGCGACTTTACCTACACATTTACAGGCTTAACACCGGGGACAGATTATTACCTGCGTATTAAAGCACAAGGCTTCAATACATATTCAGATTATTCGGAAATTTTCGTGATTAGTACTTATCCACTGGAGGCTCCGCAGAGCCTAGAAATAACAACCCAGGTACTAAATTCTTTTACACTCTCCTGGAGTGAAGCGGAAGGAGCTAAAAGCTATCTTCTCAGTGTGGCCGAGGATAGTAGTTTTAATACTGTTCTTTCTGGATATGATTTAAAAGAGGTAATAGGAAATACATGGAAAGTAGAGGGAACTGATCCATTACAAAAATATTATGTGCGGGTAGTAAGTAAAAATGGTACTGTAAAATCAGCGGGACAGGCAGTATTAACAGTTTCAGCTTCTGTTCCTCCGAACTGTTTATTAAGTAAAAAAATATGGGATGACGGTTGGGTTGAGAGTTATACCGAAAATGCCGGTCAGCTAATAAGTATTAGTGGTGATAGCACAAATATTGCACGATACAATTGGGAGTTGATTTACCAAGATGAACAACTAGTTGAAGCGAACAAATACGAAGAAGAATCGCCGAATATTTTGGTTCTTAAAGAGATATGGACATTCGGCTATCAGAACGACCAATGGGTGTCACTTCACCGGCAGGATGAAACCAATACTACGCTAGATTACACTACATTAGCATATGATTCTGAGGGAAAAGTAATTCAGGTTAGCAAATATGCGGATCATACTAAATCAACTTTAAATACTCAGGAGAACTATACTTACTCGGGAGAGAATATTATAGAAGCCAGAAATGCGGCGAACCAGCTCATAAAAAGCTGGAAGTATGCAGATCATTTTAATCCTAACTATCAGTTTTCTCCTCAGGTTAATGCTTTGTTAAATGACCCTACAGGCTCTGCAATTTTAGGTTTTGTATCCAGCTCGGTTACCAGCTTTTACCAGGAGTTCGTTACTGATACCTGGGAAAATAAAGCCTATATATATGATACAAATCAGGTAGGTATGCCCACTAAGTTGTATTCAGGAAATGGTTTCCCTACACAAACGTATATATTCCAGTCATGCGGATTTTAAACTTGTCACACCATAGCATCTATATTAGCTTGTGCTGTATGATAATGATCTTCAGCAGTGCTCAATGCTGGGGACAATCCAGTGTGGACAGTACGACTATGTATCAGCTACAAATCAGTAAGGACTTACCTCTGGAGAAAGTACTCCGTGAGCAGGAACTTATGATTTATGCAGCAAACCGTAAATTGGATAGTCTGAAGGAAGTTGCGTTAAACGTTAATGTACTGACGAAAGAAAGGATCAGGCAGTCAGGCGTCAACAATATACCTGAAGCTCTACAGTTACTTCCTGAATTTGTGGTAAAGCCTAAAGCTAATGGTTTGTATGATGTAGAATATAGAGGAATAGCGAATAGCTTTAGTAGCAACTCCAACGTACAGGTTGAAGAAAATTTGCTCTTACTTATTAACGCTGTTCCTTTTAATGATGCCTTAACTGGTCAAGTTTGGTGGGAGGCAATGCCAGTCAGCATAGAAGATATTGAAAGAATTGAACTGATCCGCTCGCCTCACGGAAGCTGGTTTGGTTACGGTGGTGCAGTGGGTGTGATCAATATAGTTACAATAAAAAGTAAGAACACATCGGGTACTCAATTACAAGCAAATCTGCAAGTAGGACAATTTCAGTCATACCGATATCACGGAAGCTTGAACATCGGTATTAATGATAAGTTTGCTGTCAGAGTAGGAGGGCACTATCAGGCAAGTCAGCGTTTTCAAGATCAATATTATGTCAACTCGGTAAGCCGCTATATCAGAAGTGATTCTTTGTTATTCTTTCAGCCTGATGCCTCACAAACGCATCAGTACACAGAACTTGCTGTACAGTCTAGTGCTTTTCACCTTAGCTCTGCTTATCAGTGGAATGAAGATAAATCTGTCAGTGTAGATTTAGGAGTACAAAACGCTCAGGCTCAGAGTATATTTATGCCTTCAGATGAAATTTTCGTTACGCATAGGGAAGAACAGCGTCGTTGGATAAATATTCATTTTGCTACGCCTCAATGGAGTTCACATATCTTTCATCAGTCAGGAGACAGAAATTATGCTACTGGTTACGCAGGTTGGCAATATCATAATGCCAGAACAGGTGCCAGGCTAGAATACCATAAGTCATTGGGCAAATACTCTTTACTAGTTGGTACAGAATGGATAAATGATCAGTTTACACCTTCAGGTGACACTCTTAACAAATTGACACTGGTAGCAGATGCCATCCCACTAGCTGAAGATTGGTCTCAGCTTAGTGGTTCTTTATATTTTCAGCAGACAGCTACTTTTGCCAAAAATCGTTTGCATCTGTCTTCCAGTCAGAGGGTTTACCAAAGCTTACAAAATTTAGATTATCCATTAGGCTTTCATTTTGCTACAGAATGGTTTTTGAAGAAGAATACCGCCCTTCAGGCCAGTGCTTCTCAGGTATATAAAACTACCCAACAGTTATATAGAGACACCATACATGGGGTGGGCCCTGCGGCTATCAAAATGTTAAGCTATGCTTTTGGAGTTCGTCAACATTGGACCAATAGAGGAATGATTGGTATTTCAGGCTTTTATCAAAAAATGGGTGAACCTCCATATCTGGAAAATATGCCAGCTGTAGGGAGTACTTTTGAAGGTAATTATCAGATCAATCGTTGGACAGTATTAGGACAAGTGACCAGGTTGATTGAAAAGGAAGAGGCATTTCCGAATTATCCACTTTGGTCGGGATCTTTAAGTGGGAACTTTACTACTTTTTTTGACCGCCTGAATATTAACGCGGGCCTCTACTATTATAGCGAACACTATGTGCTGGATAGCGCAGCTTATTTGGTCTCTCCCCAGTGGTTTGTAAATACTAAAGTGAACTATAAGATATGGGATCAATACTCTGTGTATGTAAATATTAGGAACCTGACTAATAGACAGGAAGTGGTTATCCCATTTGCTGATCAGCACAATAGGTTAATCACGATAGGGCTGAATATGGTGCTTTAAAAAATGGCAGAGCTGAAAATAAATAATACATATAAGCATTGTAGTTACAGGCGTGTTTTTTATAGCTTGCTTGAAGTTCTATTCCTCCTATTCTTGTTACCATCACCTGGTTCTGGTCAAGACCAGTCGCTAAATGAAAGTAGTGGAAATACTCATTTAATAAATCCTCAAAACTTAGTCTTAGAAGATTCTGTAAAGCAGAGTACTTCCCAATCAGAAGAAATTGGGTACAAGTATCTAGCACAGGCTCAAAAGTTAAATCAGGACGGAAAACTTCAGGATGCTTTGTCATATGCCTTGCAGGCGCTATCTAAGTTTGAAGGGAGTAATAATCCTTCGGCCAAAGAAGCTACTTATTATTTACTGTCTGATATATATATACAGGAAAGGGTTCTAGCGCAAGCTTTGTTCTATGACCAACAGCTAGAAAAGCTCCTGATAAGTGGCTACGGCAAGAAAGAAAAGCTGTTAATGCTCAGGTTTGAAATGTGTCTGCGCTTTCTAGAAATAGAAAATTATGAACAGGCTAAGCTTTACGGACAAAAGGTATTGGAAGGTTTTGGAAAAAGCCAGTCTACAGAACAACTGGAAAAAGTTAACAAGTCTCTGCTATCTATTGCCCAAAAAGAAGAAAGATATAAAGATGCACTAGTATATGCTCAGTGGCTTCAAAAGGAATATGCTAATAGTAAAGCATATCAGAAAGAGATTAGTGCTTTAAATAACCTGGGCTTTATCTACCAAAGGTTAGATGAAAAAAAGAAAGCCGTTGAAAGCTTTAGGCAGGCAATCACATTGAGTGAACAGTTTAAAGAAAAGCCATCAGTAATTTTACTTATCAATGTAGGGTTGGCTTACAGTAATTTAGAAAATGATAAACAGGCCCTTCAGTACTATGAGCGGGCGCTCCAGATAGAAAAAGATAACAATAACAGGAAAGGGGAGGCAGATATTAATAATTATATCGCTTCACATTATTATCTGAGTGGGAGGCAGAGTGATGCACTTAAGACTGCTTTAGCTGCTAGCCAGGTCGCACTCGAGGAGAGAGCGTGGTTTGTACTTTTAGATAGCTATCGTCTCCTAAAAATGATTTACCGAAAAGAGAAGCGAGATGATAAGGTTAAAGAGTACGGAGAGAAGTTTGATGAAATTCGAAGTTACATTACACAGCAAGCTCAGAAAGAGCAAGATGAACTGGAACAGAGATACCAGGCTGCAATTACCAGAGAAGAAGAGATAAAAGCTTACTGGGGTGAAAAAGAAGAAAGTGCATTGATGCAGGAAAGACGAGAAACGCAGCTAAAGTTACAGACACAGGAACTTTCCCTCCTGAAAAAAGAAAAAGAATTACAAAGTCTTGCACTATCTAAACAAATTTTAGAAAGCAATAATGCTAAACAGGCCTTGGATATTGCTAACCAAAAGCTTAAGGCTGAGCAACAGGAAAGACAGTTGGAAGAACTGGCTCGTGAAAAAGAGCTACAATCATTGAGAATTCATAGACAAAAATTAGAGCAGGAGAAACAGAAACAGACTATCAAACTACTGGAAACAGATCGCCAGTTAAAGGAAGAACGTCTATTGAAGGAAGCTAATCTGCGTAAATATGGGTATGGGATTTTGGGTTTATGCTTACTGATTATAGGAGTTATAGCCTTTAGTTTTACCCAAAAAAGTAAAGATAATAAAAGACTTGAGCAGCAGAAAGAAGAAATATTGAATAAAAATGAGCTGCTACATAGTAACGAAGAGGAGCTAAAGCAACATATGTTTTACCTGGAACAGACCCGGGAACTGCTGGCTGACCAAAAAGAACAGTTAATGCTGGTGCATAATCGTGTGCAGGAGAGTATAGAGTATGCCAAGCAGATTCAAGACTCAATCTTGCCCAATGATGATTACATCAAAGAGCTTTTTCCTGAGAGCTATCTTATTTTTATGCCCAAGGATATTGTTTCAGGGGACTTTTACTGGGTATCTCAACAGGAAGATTATCAGATATTAATTGTGGCAGATTGTACAGGGCATGGTGTTCCCGGAGCGCTGATTACCTTAATTGGACATAGTTTGCTTACAGAAGCTATTCAGGCACATCAAATGAGTGATCCTGGTGCAATACTCACTTTTTTGCACCAAAAATTACTTGAACGCTTACGCTACCATGAGTCTTCCCGCTTGCACGGCATGGATATTGGGATTTGTGTCATACAAAAGGTCGGTAGTGAATATAATGTATGCTATGCCGGAGCAAAAAATACCCTATGGATAATCAAAGAAGGTGAAGTAAGCAAAGTAAAAGGGAACAGGATTTCAATAGGCAGTTCCAGACAAACCGCTTCATTTGATTTGCATCAATTACGAATGAATAAGGATGACAAAATTTATTTAAGTTCTGATGGTATTATTGATCAGCCAAATGAGGAGAGAAAAAGATTTGGGTCAGCTCAGTTAGCCAGTTGCCTTAAGGCATGGCATCATCTACCCATGGAATCCCAAAAGAATTTTATGCTAGCCGCTTTTGCTGATCATCAACAAGGAGCAGAACAAAGAGATGATATAAGTCTGATAGGGGTAAGGTTTCAATAAAAAAAGAAAAAATGCATACACTCCCATACGAAGATCTTTTTATCAGGCAACATCCTGATAGTCTGATCTCTTACAAAGGTCCTATTACACCGGAGGTAATTGCTAAGATTGTAGAGCAGTTAAGAAATAAGTTACCTGCCACTGAAGTACTTACAAATCGTATATCAGCTATTTCAATAGAATTGGCCCAAAACATGCAGCACTATTCTCTGGAACTAATCAATTATGGAGAGAAGATGGAAAGAGTAGGTTGGTTTCAGGTTCTTGATGAACAAAACAAGCTTGAAATCAACTGTGGCAATGTGCTAAGCAAAGAGGTGGTAAATCAATTAATACAGCATTTTGAAATTATCAGTAGATTAGATAAAGAAGGTTTGCGTGGATTGAAAAGACAAAGGAGAAGAATGAGGCTGGGTGAGGCACATAAGGGCGCAGGTATAGGGCTTATTCAGGTTACTATACTAGCAGGAAACCCACCCGAAGTGGAAATAATTGATATCAATAATGAATTATCTTGTATTATATTCAAAATTAACATAAAGAAATAATATGGAAGTTAGTAGTCTGAAATCCCTTAGCATTAAGGGAGAAAAAGGTACTTTTTATGTGCCGGATGTATACTTCAATGCAGAGAGCGGGCATTGTCTGATAGAAGGAGAATCATATCTGGAGAACACTTGGACTTTCTTCGGTGATCTGCTGAACTGGCTGAAGGTATTTACTGAAACTAAAAAGCCTATTGTATTTGATTTTAAACTATCGTATTTCAATACGAGCTCTTCAAAAGGCATATTACAACTATTAGAATTCCTGCAAACTTATGAAGAAGAAGGAGGGCAGGTGACAGTTAACTGGTATTATCCTGAGCATGATGAAGACCTTAGAGAAGAGGCTGAGGATTTTATGATAGATACAAATTTGAATATAAACCTACTTTCATTTTAAGTAATACACCAAGCGGGAAAATTTTAATCATTATTAAACCCAACAGTTTGTAAATCTTTACCAGAATGCAAAGTCAAAAAATAACAGTATTTGTTGTAGATGATGATGATACATTTGCTGCAACTATAGCAGCGTTTCTGACCAGAAAAGGTTATGATGTACGTGAGTTCTATACTGTGGAGGATTGTATGGCACAGCTCAAGAAAGAAACGCCATCCTTAATCATTACAGATTACAATTTTTCCACCGACGACAGCAATACTACAAATGGTTTTCAGTTTTACTCCTCGATTAAAGATGAGTACAGTGATATTCCTTTTATCGTATTTAGTGGACAGGATGATGGCGGACTCGTGCTAAAAATGGTAAGAGAGGGTATCAGACACTATATCATTAAAGACAAAAATATGTTCTCCGAACTGGAGGCAAGCTTATCTGAGGTTTTTGAACACTAAATTTCACGGACCAACAATACCCATCTGGCATTTTCCAGTATCTGTGTAGCTTGTTTAACGGAGAGATCTTTAGGAAGCAGATAAGGTTGAATTTCTCCTTTATCTGCTACCTTCCTTTCGTGCGCTAAAACTTGTTTCTCCAATACGTTATATATGAAAGGACTATTGAGCTTTGCGCTAGCCAAAGTATCCAGCTCAGTATTCATCATAAAAATGTGTTCTTCCCCCAGAAGGTAAAAGCTATCATTTTCATTCCAAAAGCTATTGACGTTCCCTACCGTGAAGGGCTGGTCTGCGATGAGCTTTCCCTCATGATAGAGGCGAAAGCCTTGTTCTTCGCTATTTTCAAAATACACCTGCAATACATATTCCTGATGTATGCTGGAAAAGCCATCAGCATGCGCTATGATCTCTTCCTCCAAAGTTTGATCTGAGAGGTTATAACGAATTTGTTTTACCTGATCATTTTCTATATAGCTAAGTTTTATTTGCCCATCTTTTGCCTCAAAGACATGCTCTCTCACATCAACATTCACTTTTCTAAGCGTGTCAATATTTTTATTATCCAACTGATAAGATAATAGCGTACCGGAACTTCGGTCTATATAAACAATAGCATTCTGGCCTTCCACATACTTCCAGATAGGTTCATATATCTCACCAAAGTCAATCAGTTGAGTCCACTTTTCATGGGATGGATCATATGCATAGAGTCTACACCACTCATACTCTTCTTTCATGAGACTCCCCTTGTAGAAAGCAAAGTAGTATTTGCTTAAATCGTCCCTTACCTGAAAACCATAATGCGTTTCTGGGTTTTTAGCCTTGTTCTGGCATAATACACCTGCCCTGTTACCCAGGGTAACCGTATCCTCATAAATTGGTTTTTGCAAACTGGGGTCGGTTGTCTTCACCCTAAGAACTTTATATTTTTCATCAGCGGTTACAATTAGGGTGTTTTCAGAGGCGGTGTGTGCAGAGGTTTTATGAGAGGTGCCGAAGCCTTCCTCTTGCTGATTTGGTGCGTTGCAAGCTGCTAAAGCTAGACAAAGCAGCGTAGTAAATTTTAAACAAAAGAATTGCATAAGTATCGTGTTCAGCTGAAAAGATACAGTTTCTACTTATTTGACTAACAGCTAGAATTTGAATGAGTTTGTTTACACCCTGGATAAAGAAAATATCTTCATCGGGTAGCAATTTTTAACACATCTCATTAAAATTGCAATGCCCAAAATTTAAATTCCCCTTGGCTATGCAGCAGTATCATGATTTGATGAAGCACATTCTGGACAATGGTGTCAGGAAAGAAGACCGTACCGGAACAGGTACCATGAGTATTTTTGGTTACCAAATGCGATTTGATCTGCAAGAGGGGTTTCCTTTGGTGACTACCAAAAAACTACATTTACGCTCTATTATCCACGAGCTATTGTGGTTTCTGCAAGGGGACACTAATATCCACTACCTGAAAGAAAATAAAGTGCGAATCTGGGATGAATGGGCCGACGAAAAAGGTAATCTTGGGCCGGTATATGGTTATCAGTGGCGTAGCTGGCCTACTCCCGATGGCAGGCATATAGATCAGATCAGCCAGGTAGTAAATCAGATTAAGCGTACCCCTGATTCACGACGGATTATAGTTTCGGCCTGGAATGTTGCTAATATTGAGAGCATGGCGCTTCCACCCTGCCATACGCTTTTCCAGTTTTATGTAGCCGAAGGTAAACTTTCCTGCCAGCTCTATCAGCGTAGTGCTGATGTTTTTCTGGGAGTTCCTTTTAACATAGCGTCATATGCCTTGCTTACCATGATGATGGCACAGGCATGTGGGCTGGAACTGGGAGACTTTGTCCATACTTTTGGCGACGCACACCTCTATAGCAATCACCTGGAACAAGCTCAGTTGCAACTTAGCCGTGAGCTTCGCCCTCTACCACAGATGAATATCAATCCAGAGGTTAAAGACATATTTTCCTTCAAATATGAAGATTTTACCTTGGAGAATTACAATCCACATCCGCACATCAAAGCAGAAGTAGCAGTCTAGTCCTTTTTCAGTACATATGTTGCCACCTTATGTGCTTATAGCTTGTTAGCAGACAAGCTTCAAGCAGATGACATGATTTATCTTCTGCATTTCTTACACTTCTGATATATCTGTCTGAAAGGAGAGATCTTCCTGCTTTCAGGGCTTCATGTTTGATACAGTTTGAGCAGGATAGCATTACTGCTTCCCAATCACAAAGTTTAACTGTATATCCGAAGGATCATGAAGAAGATGTATGTATTAGTGGTAACTATTTTAGTATCTCTTAGTGCGATGGCCATTCCTGATTATGGCTTGTGGTGTGATGGGAAATTGTTGTTAGAGAATGGTCAAACACTTGAAGGAGAGCTAAGCTATGACCTCAAGTTTGAGGTGGTAAGAGTCAAAAACAATGGAATGACGCAGGCTTTTACGGCAGAAAGTATTGCTTATTTTGAATTATTTGATCCTATCAAGCAGATACACCGTAAATACGTATCTGTTGATACTCCGGTATACCCTAATTACCAAAGAAGAGCTTTCTTTGAAGTCATCTCTCATGGTGAACTTGCCATGCTCAGGAAAAGCGAATATGTACGTCGCCCAAGAATTACTGAAGACATGAGGGCTCCCCATATTTATCTGAATACAGTATGTAAGCATACTTACTTCATGCATGAAGAAGATTCAGGCTTAACACTTATCAATGATTTTGAAGAAGAAATATTGCCTCTTATGCATAGATATGAAGATGAAGTTGAGAAATATATCAAGCGCTGCAAGCTGAAAATGAAGAAAGTGCACGAGCAGTTGAGGGTAGTAAATCTCTATAATATGTTATATGCCAACGAAAACAAGCTGGCAGCCAGCAGCCCAAATAAAGACAAAGAAGTATCTTACAATTTTCGCTAGGACGAAAACCCTTCCTCTTTGTTCTGGCTATGCCAGATCTGGTAGTTTTCGGAGAAAAGCGAAGTAATATCTGTTTGCTGTTCAAAAATACCATACACAGTAGCTCCGCTACCGCTCATGCTAGCATAGCTGGCATGAGCTTCATAAAGCTTTTCCTTGATTTCCCCAATAGCTGGGTATTTTGAAAAAATACTTTTCTCAAAGTCATTATATATTAGTCCTTTCCATTCCGTAATGGAATTTTTCTCTAATATTTCTTTTAAGTTGTGTTTGGGCTCGTAAGGAGTTATGCCTGCATAGGCTTCAACTGTAGCTACATGGATAGGAGGTGTAACCAATACAAAATATTGGTCATCTAATGAAAGTGAAATCTCTTCAAAATCATTGCCCGTACCATAAGCCATCACGGGTTGGTTTTTGACAAAGAAAGGACAGTCACTTCCCAATCTGCTAGCGTATTCCTCGAGTAGAAAATCATCCAGAAAAAGATCAAACATCCGATTCAGACATTTCAAAGTAAATGTTGCATCTGCAGAGCCGCCTCCCAGCCCAGCGCCAATAGGGATGACTTTGTGCAGATGAATTCGGACCGGAGGAAGGTTGAAATCCTTTTGTAACAGATGATATGCCTTGATACAAAGATTGTCTTTTTCATGACCGGGAATGGCTAAACCACTGCTGCTAAACTCAAATTTCTTGCTTTCAATAATCTCCAGTACATCTGTGTATGGCACAGGTACGAAGCAGGAAGTGATGTCGTGAAAACCATCAGGGCGTTTGCGGAGGATATTGAGACCCAGATTGATTTTGGCGTTAGGAAAGACGATCATGCTTTAATGAGTAATGAATATTGGAAGTGATGAATAATGACAAATAGTGCAGCACTCATTTCATCATTATTCATCAGTCATTTATCATTATTTGGTAAGGTCAGTAATCAGCTCTTCCGTGATGCCTGAAGAGGAGAAGCCCCCATCGTGCATCAGGTTTTGCATGGTGATCATACGGGTAAGATCCGAGAACATCGCTATGATATAATTTGCACAGTCTTCAGCACTCGCATTGCCCAGAGGAGACATCTTATTGGCATAATCAAAAAACACATCAAAGCCTGTGATTCCAGTACCGGCAGTGGTTTTTGTGGGTGACTGAGAAATAGTGTTTACTCTCACCTTTTTTGATTTTGCAAAGCGATAGCCATAACTACGAGCGATAGATTCCAGCATTGCTTTCGCCTGTGCCATATCACTATAGTCAGGAAAAGTACGTTGGGAAGCAATGTAGGTCAACGCAAGTATAGAGCCCCATTCATTCATAATCTCCATTTTCTCAGCAGTTTGCATCACTTTATGGAATGATATCGCTGAGATATCCAGCGTTTTCTGAAACCAGTCATAGTTGAGGTCACCATAATCACGTCCTTTACGCACGTTGGGACTCATGCCTATTGAGTGTAGAACAAAATCTAAATTGCCGCCCAGCGTATCTACGGACTCTTCGTATAGTTTTTCAAGGTCTTCTACTACCGTGGCATCGGCAGGAATCACTTTGGCTTCGCACTGCTCAGCCAGTTCATTGATTTTACCCATACGCAAAGCGATAGGAGCATTGGTCAAAGTAAACGTAGCCCCTTCTTCATGTGCCTTTAATGCCACTTTCCAGGCAATTGAGTTTTCGTCAAGAGCACCGAAGATAATGCCCCTTTTTCCAGCTAATAAGTTATAAGCCATATCGATTGATTGTTATAAAAATTAATTTTGTGATTGTTTGCTTCGGGCAAAGGTAAGAACAATTTACGAATTTGCTTAAGCCCTATGCTGAGTCTACTTTTGGTCGCGCATAGGTGTAAAACCAGCCATTCAATTCTGCATGAATATTTTGACACTATTTCCGGCCTCGCTGCCTATTTTAAAACTTGTAACCCTTTTGTCTCAGCTTCTTCTTTCTGAAATACCTTCAGACTGTCCTGGTTTCTTGCAAATAATAGGTGCCAGTGGTCATCAATTGATATTCTGACAATGCTTCGTACATCCCCTTTTACTTTGATCCCTGTCTTGGCAGGTGGTATACTTTCAAATGTCTTCCCCTCCTGATTTGAAAGCACTATGCCATAGTTGGCGTCGTATCTACCAGTACTTACCCGGCTAAGAGATTGATTCCCCCCCAAAATCAAATCAGGAAATTTATCTTCATTGATGGCTAATGAAGTGATAGCATAAATGGGGGAAAACTGCGCTTCTGTAGGTAGAGGTATCACATTGAAACTTCCTCCCTCATTCTGTAGATAGACGGATTCCAGTATATGTGCGTACAAGGTATCTGCACCACTGAGCTGTTCCTGAGTAAAATATTCTCCCGGAGAGGTTTGGGAGAAAGTCTTGTAGTCATAAAACTTTTTCTTCAAAGAAATAAGCTGTCCTAGTAATTCATCTTTGCTATAGGCAAACACTTCTTCTCCCTGTAAGTAATGGGTAAAGATAGGATCAATGGAGCCGTTGTTGTCAAAATCTTTGTAAACAAGGCGAGCGGGTTGTCCTGCTTTGACATGGTAAAGGTTATTTTTACCGAAATTTCCTGCGATAAAGTCAGTGTCTCCGTCTTGGTCAAAATCACCAGGATAAAGTGTGTTCCACCATCCTGAAGTCTGAGCAAGAGCAGGAAGTTTTGCAGCTTGAAAAGATTTTCCTCCTTCATTATAAAACACACATATAGGCATCCATTCGCCTACTACGATCAGGTCTTTAAACCCATCTTCATTCAAGTCTTCAAAGTGGGTAGCAGTGATCATACCAGCCTTTGCCAGTGCAGGACCAATAGTATCAGTGATATCAGTGAATTTTCCTGAGCCATCATTTTCAAGCAGGTAGCTCTGTGGTGCGAGAGGATATCGTCCCGGAATTAATCTTCCGCCTACAAACAAATCCAGGTCACCATCATTATCCAGGTCAGCTACGGCTATGCTACCACCACTGCTCAACATTTCTGGTAGGGTATGAGCTTTATGAATGAAGTTTCCGCGACCATCGTTGAAGTACAAACGGTCCTGCAATGCTGCATCCTGTTCTGCGAAGTCACTCCCCCCACTAAGCACGTATAGATCCAGATCACCATCCTGATCAGCATCAAAAAACAGGGCATCGGTATCTTCAGATTGCGCGTCTTCTTCCAGTGCAGCGCTTGCAATCCGGGTAAAAGTGCCATCGCCCACTTGGCGATAAAGCTGCCCTGCCTGGCCTTTGGCTCCCCCCAGGTAGAGATCTTCACGTCCATCTCCATCTATATCGCCTTTGGCAATTTTTGGCCCCAGGTTAGAAATCCCGTAAGGAAGCATTTTGTCCCGTTTAAAATCAAAAAAAGCATTTTCCTGATGCACGAAATCAATGTTGAGCTTGTTGCTCTTTGCCTGGAATAATGTGGGTTGATTTGCCAAGCTCTGATTTCCCTGAGCACTTTTTGCTTGTGAGTACTCAAGTTGAAGAAATTGATCGGCTTTTATTTCGTGTAAAATTTGCTGCTTACCATCAGGCCAAATAATTTTTAGACTGTCCAGCATACTTTTTTCTCCTAGCCCGAAAATCAACTCATAGCTTACTGAGGACTGAAAACCTCTTACCGGAATCATTTCCTGGTATTGTGATTTTCCATCAGAATAGGCATAAACTTTACTTCCGATTCCAAATGGATTTTTATCCTGTCCTTTCAGGTAGACTTTGAGATAGCGATGATTCAGAAGGCTTTCGTTATTGTTTCTGTAGACAAATACATCTTCATTGACATTATTGATGATCAGGTCCAGGTCACCATCATTATCCAGATCAGCGTATACAGCTCCATTGGATTGTGTTTGCTCATCCAGTCCCCAGGCAGTAGCCTGATTCTTGAAGTTGAGTCCCCCCTGGTTTTGGTAAATGTAGTTTTGAGCATTTATAGAAGGCATATTTTCTACCAACCCCATAATCTCTACATCCAGATTTTCCCGCTGACTTTTTACCTGCTCATTGACTACATAGTTCATGAAGTCCATGTCCAGGTAGTTGCGGGCATAACCATTGCTGATGAATAAATCCTTCCAGCCATCCAGGTCATAATCCGCGATGAGCGCTGCCCAACTCCAATCGGTACTAGAGATCCCTGTCAGCTGCCCTACTTCGCTGAATGAATTGTTGCCGTTGTTCAATTGAAGCATATTGCGCATGCTCTGATAATGAAAGCCGCTATTGATCAACTGCTGGTATTTATCGTAATTCTCTGGTCCCAGAGACATTTTCAGTCTTTCATTGCCTTCGGGAAGCATGTCTAAGGTTACGATGTCTGGTAGGGCATCATTATTCAGGTCTGCAGCGTCGCTTCCCATGGAAAATAGCGAAACGTGGTTCATGTAATCTCTTAAAGACTCTACAAATGCGCCATCCTGCTGATTGATATAGAGGTAATCCTCTTCGTTATAGTCATTGCTTACATAGATATCAAACCATCCATCCTGATTGACATCGGTAATGCTTACACCCAACCCAAAGCCCAGTACATTCTGAATAATGCCAGCCTCTTCACTGACATCTGTAAAAACAGGATGCTTGGCATTACCCTCAGCCATATCATTGCGGTAAAGCTTATCGGCTAAAAAGTTGTTTTTTCTTTTTTTATACTGTGCTGATACATTACTGAAACCGGCATATTCCTGTGTAGAATGGTTAAGCACAAAGGCATCAAGGTCACCATCCCGGTCATAATCAAAGAAAGAAGTTTGTGTGGTATACCCCTGATCAGCCAGCCCATACTTTTCTCCCATCTCGCTGAAGGCTATCTTTCCTTCTTCCTGAGCACCACTATTGATAAAAAGCAGGTTTTTTCGCTTGCCTGGATCAGCTGCGGCGGAGCGGCATACATAGATGTCAAGCCAGCCATCTCCATTAACGTCAGCCATACTTACGCCGGTATTCCATAGCCCGGCAGCAGCCACTCCAGCTTCTTCAGTAATGTCTTCAAATTCCCAGTTCCCTTTATTCAGATAAAGCTTGCTGGCCACCAGGTTTCCACTGAGGTAGATGTCGGGAAGGCTGTCATTGTTAATATCTCCTACTGCTACGCCTCCTCCATTATAGAAATAACCGTACTTCATGACATTGAACTCCTCCGTTTCCCGCAGAACATTTCTGAAGCGGATACCCGTATCGTCAGCAGGCATTCTGGTAAATAATGTTCGTGCTTCTTCAGTATCATTGCAGGCAGTCAGTAAGCAAAAGCCTGAAATTCCAATCAGCAAACAGGTTATTAGTTTCTTCATAGCTAAGGATAAAGATAAAAAAAAGTGCCAGGGACGCTGGCACTTTTTAAGAGAAAGTCAATATAAATTAAGGCTTAGCATCCCACCAGAGTTTGGTAGTTCCGTTATCAGGACCGCCAAGTAAATTATCTACTGCAGCATTAACAGCTTCAGCATTGGTAGTGAATTCGCCATCTACAAAAGGTACTCTTCTAGGCACTGTAGTTACCGGAATAGCCGGATCGTCAGTATTCAGGCGATCATAGAAGGTGGGGTAACCCGTTCTTCTCTTCTCTGCCCAGGCCTCCTGAGAATTGGGATAAAGAGAAATCCACTTCTGGGTAATGATCTGCTCCAGCTGCTCTTCTACACTGCCTCCGGCATTATATGCAACGGGTACTTCTGAAGGCGCAGGGTCGGTTCCATTGTAAGAGTCAGGTGTATTGGAGCTACTTACATAAGGATTTCCAGCCAGGTTATTTCCATCCAGTCCATATTCTTCATGAGATGTAACAATACCATCCTCATAAAAACTCTGAGCAGTTCCTCCTCCCATGTTCCACCCTTCTAATGCACCCTCAGCTCTTAGGAAATAAGACTCAGCAGCATTCATCACTACATAGTTTGGACCAGCTGCTCCGGCTTCTGTATATTCCGGAGCCATATCAGATGCTATCGCATTGAAGTTAGTGCCCTGTTTGGCCACCTGAGACTGCCCGTTTCTCATCCCTTCGTAGGGGAATGATATGCTGGCAGGGTCGTCAGTAGGGTCCGGCTCTGCGGCAGGAGCAACATAGTACTGTACGCGGGGATCTTCATACCCTTTGAGGATGCTTTCCATATCGGCGCTCATACGAAACTCTCCCCATTGGGTAATGGTATTGTAAGGGTTTCTGAAATCAGCATCTGTCTCTATGATAGCATTGTCCTCATTGTCCTCAATGAACTCACCAACTGATACTGCTTTTTCAGCTTCAGTTTGACTCAATGAAGGATCAACATACTTTACCCGCATGGCCAGACGAAGACGTAATGTATTAGCAAATCTAAGCCATTGATCTACATTCCCTCCGTAGACCAAGTCATTGATGCCTAAGAAAGAAGTACCCCCAGCATTACTTTGTAGTACTGGAATTGCCTCATCCAAAGTAGCAAAGAAGTCAGCATAGATTTCGTCCTGTGCATCATAGGGCACTGACCTCTCTCTGTTTCCAAACTCAGAGTAAGGTATAGGCCCCCAATAGTCAGTCATTCTATGGTAAGCCCACACCCGCCATACCTTCATCATGGCATTTTCCAGTTCAAAACCATTTTCTGCGGCAAAATCCTCCGCGTATTTGATCTGAGGAGCGGCATTGGCATAGAAATAATTAAATGCACCATTGAGCCAGCCACCTACCAGGATAAATTTATCAGAGTTAAAATTGGGGGCAGTAGTGGCGAAGTAGCCTCCATAAATATCCGAAAATAGTGACTGCGTAAGCTGGAATGCGCCCCTCGCAGGATCACCTAAGAAAGCAGGCGTATACATGGCTGCTTTTACTACTGCTCCGTACTCACTTTGAGTAAGGTTATCTACCGTAAGATTTTTAGGATCAGTATTCATTTCCGTAAAATCATCGGTACAGCTATTGACCAAAAACAGGATGGACAAGGCTGCTATATATAATATACTACGATTCATCTTCATCATATTTTTTGCTATTAAAAACCAAGTTTTAATGATACACCAAAGCTCCTGGTAGTGGGGGGAGCAAAAGAGTTGAGTCCTTCCGCATTATTTGATACAGACTGAACGGCTTCCGGATCAAAATATTCCGTCTTGTTACTGAAGAAAAACAGATTTCTTCCCACCACGGATAAGCTTGCACTACGGAAAGGAAGGCTGGAAAGCGTGCTCTCCGGTACGTTATAGCTAAATGAAAGCTCTCTCAGGCGGATGTTAGAAGCATCTCTGATGAAGGCCTCACCTACCGGTGTATTTCTACCACCTAATCTGTTCCACAAGTCTTCGGCACTCATTTGAATGTTATTTGGCGTTTCAGTAGGTGCTCCTGTTTCATCTGTCAAAACAGCAGTTTCTCCTGCAAAGATATTTTCACCGAATACCAAAGTTCCATCTCTTCCCTGGGAAGTATAGTCAAGTAACCCACTACCTGCCATGATAGCTTCAGTGAATACAGTTACCTGTCCACCCTGGCGCATATCAACCAAAGCCCTCAAAGAGAAGTTTTTGTATTTGAAAGTATTGTTAAGTCCCAATAGAAAATCGGGGTTAAAATTAGCCACCGGTACAGTTTTGCCAGCAGTAACAACCGGTAAACCCTGTGAGTCAATCAGCACATTCCCATCATCATCTCTTGCAAATCCACGTGAATACTGATTTCCAAAAGGTTCGCCCGCTTCAATCCGGTATTCATTCAAGAAACCGCTGCCCTGAATCAAAACATCAACATCATCAGAAATTTCAACTACTTCGCTGATGTTTTTGGCGAAGTTAGCATTCAGGTCCCATGAGAAGTTAGGCGTAGTTACCGGAGTGATTCCTAATACAATTTCCACACCCTGGTTTTGGATGTCAGCACCATTGAGAAACACACTGCTTACTCCTGATGCTACCGGTACGTTAGTAGCAAATAACTGGTCAAAGGTGTTAGACTTATAATAAGTGAAGTCAAATCTGAGGTTATCGTCCAGGAATCGGGCATCAAAGCCTGCTTCCCAGGTGGTTGTTCTCTCCGGCTTCAAATCAGCCAGAGGTAAAGTAGGACTTAGTGAAATAGTACCGGCTCTTACATTAGCCTGTCTGGAGAGGCGATAAGGATCGGTATCGTTTCCTACTTCAGCCCATGATCCTCTTAATTTCAGGAAGCTTACAGCAGAAGGAAGGTCTACCAGATCACTTATTACAGCGGTTAGTCCTACGGAAGGGTAGCTATAAGATCGGTTTGCTTCGGGTAGGGTAGAGCTCCAGTCATTTCTGAAAGATCCACTAAGGAAAATGGCATTATAAAAACCAATTTCTCCAAAAGCATAGACCGACTGCTGCTCTCTTTCCGCATAAGATTCATTAGGACGGGGATTTAAGGTGTTACCCAGCGCGAATAGGTTTTCCACACTGAAGTTGGCACCGGAGCCTCCTACACTCTCAGCTTTAGCTACTCTCAGGTTAGCACCAGCGTTAAGGCCTAAGGAAATGTTCTCTGTCAGATCTTTTTGAAAGCTTAGTAGTACATCTGAGTTCCACTCCAGACCATAGCTAAAGGTCTTGGAATAATCTCCTCCATCCGCAACAATGTATGTATCTACATAGCGAAAGGTCTCCTCATAGGTACTGCTGCGGTCTATACCCGATCTACCCAGTAAAGATAAGTCATCGGTAATTTGATATTTCAAAGAAACCAGGCCCAGTACTCTTTCATTGATCTGAGGGCGCTTTACATTGTTGACTGTCCAGTAAGGGTTTCCTGCTTCATTGGACCGTGGCACATAGAAATGTTGTCTTAACTGTCCAGCCTCATTAATGAACTGATAGTGTTCCAGATCCTGCGTACGTATATTTCTGGGGAGAATGTAGGCATATCGCATAGGGTTGTCAAAACCCTCTCCACTAAACAAAATATCGGAGTAATTACTACGGATATAAGTAACTTTGGTGTCAAGAGTCAGCTTTTCGTGCAGCTTGGTATTGTTTCTCAGGCTCAGATAATGTCTCTGCAGATTGTTCTGCGGAATAATACCTTTACCATCAGAGTAAGTGTAGTTGACATGCGTATTAGAATTCTCATTCTTGATATTTACCCCTACACTGGCAGCAATCGTATGTCCTGTCTGAAAGAAATCCCTGACATTATCCGGTTGTCCCTGAAGCGCATAAGTACCTCCTACAGAAGCCAGGTAGTCAGGGTCATTGGACCAGTGATCTACAACCTGGCCAGTCATTCTGGGGCCCCAGGAAGTATAAGCCATGGGAGAATATATGCCTGCTGAGCCCTGAGCGTATTCATTCTGGTACTTGGTCAGTAATATAGGGCTATTGACCTGATAGTTAAACCCAAGATTGGCCGTAACTCCATCAGGAGCATTTTCACCGGATTTGGTCGTGACGATAATAGCGCCATTGTTTGCACGGCTTCCGTAAAGTGCTGCGGCATTACCACCTTTCAGTACTGATATACTGGCGATGTTGTCAGGGGAAATATCAGCAATACTACCACCTACGGGAATACCATCCACCACATAAAGGGGTTGGCTACCATTGCTTTGTAATGAACGGTTACCACGCAACACTACTTTGGTAGGGGCTCCTACGCCAGCGCCAGTGGTTGTGATGGCAATACCCGCTACTTTACCACTTAGGGCTTCGGTAACATTCAAGGGTCTTGTTTCTTCAATTCCCTGGCTGGATACTTCCTGCGTACTATAGGTCAGAGTACGCTTTTCTTTTGCTATACCCAGCGCGGTCACCACGATCTCGCCTAATTGCTGAAGGTCAGGCATGAGTACCACATCTATGGTAGACCTACCATTGACCTCTTCGGAAACGGATTCAAAGCCTACCGAGGTAAAAACCAATACCGGATTATCTCCTGATACAGAAATAGCGTAGTTACCTTCAATGTCGGTAACGGTTCCGGTGGTAGTTCCCTGTACAAGTACGTTCACTCCAGGCAGGGCTTCTTGTTCATCACCTGAAATGACTTTACCTCTTACTGTGCGCGTTTGTGCCTGGACTTCAAGCACTGATAGCAGCAGTAAAAAACAAATAAAAAAAAGTAAGGATTTTTTCATAGTAAAATTTAGTTAATCATGTGAAAGTGTACTGACTTTTAGTGTTCAATCAGTTTTGTGAATTTGGGTTAATTTAGGAATGGTTCATAAAATTTTGTTTTGAGAATTTGTAGATAAAAAGAGATTTGTATGGATAAATATCAGAATATCTTGCATAAGATTATAATGCGAAGAATCATTATTATTAATTTTTCCAACTTCTGTGAAAAAGGCGCGATAAATTGAAAAACTTCAATTTTTTTATGGCGAAAGTGATGATAAAATTGAAATAAACATATCGGTTACGTTACCATAAATTACCCAATAAAATACTCCTGATTTTCTAAATTCCGGAGTAAATATTGACCCTTAGCTACGAATTTTCCAGACTAACAATATGCCTGTAAGTTGCACTCGCTGTAGCCGCTTCATCACCAGTAGATATATTCTTATAATTGCCTGTAAGCCTACCTGCTATACACTTCACATATTAGCCGGTCAAACAAATGAAATCGTATTATTAACCTGACTACTGTCAATAGGATGCATCAAAATATTTGATTGCTAAGTGCAAATCTCGGAAATTAAGTGAATACCAATCGGCGATTGTATTTCCACAAGGCTACGCATTACGTTAAATATAAGAAAAAAAACAGGCTGTACTAGCATTGAATGGCTTTAATTTGCTGCGGCGCATTATTGCTCAGGTAGCCGTATCTATAGGTAATGTGACCTCCCATATTCTTCCTCCAGTTTCTATAATGTATACATGGTTGTCAATCATCAGCGCATCAGTAGGTCCTCTCAAACCATCTACAACCCTGTAGCAGTATACGATGTAATTATCTAGCTCAGGCTTATATTCCATTTCCATGCGAATGAGATCTCCTCCCAAAAGAGAAAGCCTTCTCATCAGGCTTGACTGTGCGCCAAATGAATAGCTTAATACAAAACCATTCCCTTTAAACGGCGCTGCCAGCAGACTGTCCTGATCAAAGAATAATCCTAAAGGAGAACGGTGACCGGTAAAGGTACCCACCGCTTCTCCGGTATCGTCACCATCCATGACTTCACCAGTCTTTACATCACGGTAAAAGTTAGCATCAGGGCCATAATTCAATACCGGGGGGGTGATCTCTAATGCCGCAGGCTTTTTTGGAAACTCAGGGTCAACCTTGAAATAGTTGTTATTATAAGCATATGCCGCGGGATTGATAAAAGGGTCTTTGTCTAGCTCAGGTTCCCAGTCTGCATATTGCTGAGGATTGTCAGTATTGCCCATTCTCCAGGGAAAACCATAATGATGCCCTTCCCTGAGCCAGAACATATCTTCCGGATGGTCATAATCAGATGAGTTGGATACTGCGAACAAATGTCCTGCCGGCGAGAAGTCCAGGTCATAGGCATTTCTCACACCATCGGCAAAGAGGTACCCTTTTTCTGCCAGAAAAGTAGAGTCATCTTTGAGGACTATATCTTTGCCATCAACTGGCAACCGGAAAATGCAGGCGGTCAGGAAAGACTCTCTCAGACCGGGGTAGAGGTCCCCATTATCCTGCACTTCACCGTGATCGGTACGCGCCCCGCTGTTTACATACATGTATTCACCATCCGGGCTGATTGCGATGCCATTAAACTCATGGCTGTACAAAGTCTTGGGCTTGCCATAAAGCTCTGTAATCGCCAGCGTATCCCAAAGATATTTTCCTTCATGGCTCAGTTCCCCCCGCATCACGATGCCTTTGGTAGCAGTATTACCGTTATAATATTTATTGCCTACCAAAAAGATATTACTATCCTGAAAATGCATGCCCTGCAGTGACTCTACACCATGATCCTCCACTGAGTACACTTTCTCATCATAGAGAGAGTCCTGACTCCTGTATATCCTGTGGATATCCCCTTTCATGGTATTATAAAAAAAGTCTCCGGTAACAGGGTCAAGGCAGAGGCGGATGCCTCCTCTTTCTATCGCCATAAAAGGTTTCACACTTACGCCTTCTGCCAGCGCCTTAACATCTCTCCCGTCAATAGAATTTCCCTGTACTTTGGCGGTAGATTCTGACTGTTTACAAGCTGTAATTAGCGCAAAGCAGAATAACAGCACCCACGGTAATTGGCTATTCATTTGAAAGATATATGATACGATGGTCTTTTTACTCTACAATCCAGTAGGGACGGGAAATTCCATTGAGGTCATAAACTACATCACCTGCACGGATGGTGAGTTCGCATTGTAGCTTTTGTGTGCCATCCATTCTGTACCCTCCCGAGTCAATAAAGCCAAACTCTCCTTCCTGCAGGCTGAATACTGCGATATCGGCTATCGCTCCTTCACTCAGGTGGCCCAGCTCTTCGCGGTGGATCACCTGAGCAGGTTTCCAGGTAGAAGCTGTTATTACTTCTGCCAGCGACATCTCCATGTTCAGAAACTTGGACATGATATTGAGTTGATCTTTCATCCCCGCATTCATACTGCCGGTATGCAGGTCAGTGCTGATTGTGTTAGGACGAAAGCCCTCTTTCAGGGCGGGAATTGCCTGACGGAAAAGGAAGCTTCCTCCACCATGCCCTACATCAAAAATGATTCCTCGCTCCTGGGCCTCATATACGTAGGGTCTTACATGCCCTCTTTCATCTACTACAGGTATTCTGCCCGGCACATGTGCGAAAGTGTGCGTAAAGATATCACCGGGGCGTAGCTTCTCCATAAATAGGGTCTCAAGCGAAAGGGGCGGGATATGCCCGCCAAAGTCAATCATCACCGGTACGTTGGCCATCTCACCGGCGATTACTGCCTGCTCTACCGGCTTCCATTCCGGACCTGCGTAATGGGCTACTTTTACCCCTACAATCTCAGGGTAGCGCTGCGCCATCATGCCGGTCATCTTACCATCCATATCGTTTAGATTCTGCTCATAAGGCCCTCCTTTCATGCCAGAGCCTACAATATTGAGGAAAGAAAGCACCCTTGTTTTGGACTGGTCTATGGTTTGTTCCTTAAAAGTATTGAAGTTTTTCCAGCCAGCTCCCCCCACATCTACAATGGTAGTTATGCCTACCCGGAAGGTAAAACCATCAGGAGGAAGTGCAGTAAAGCTATTGCTGAGGTAAGCATCCGGCTCAGTACCGTGAAAATTATGGGAGTGGATGTCAATGAGGCCGGGGGTAACATATAAGCCACTGGCGTCAACTACTTTTTCTGCCTCAGCCTCGGAAATATTTTTCGCTACCCGGGCAATACTGTCTCCGCTGACAGCAATGTCCATTACTTCGTCAATATTATTTTTAGGGTCTATTACATGCCCTCCTTTGAGGAGAAGGCTATAGTTTTGTGCCTGGATATGGGTGGCCAGCAGGCAGAAGAACAAAAGAAATATAGGTAATTTGATTCGCATGGTGTAGAGTATATAGAAAAGGTTAATAAAAGGGAAAACAGGCGACAAAGACCGGAAGCGGGTGCCAGGTAGCGGACATATACGCTAGCCAGGCTCCTGCCTCCGGTCTACGAAAAGACTAAGTACTTGCCTCGGAGAGTGCCTGCTGAAGACGAGTGGCTACAATCCTTTCCTGCCCGGGACGCATCATCCAGGTGGTTATGCTGATAGAATCCTTACCACCACCGGCGACTTCTATTGAAGGATGACCGCTGCGCAACACTTCTTTGAGCTCATCGCCGGAGATCTTTACTTTTTTAGTATTCCAGGAGACCCCTAGGGTAGGTACATGATTAGCAATCGGAGGAACATGTATATCAGTGGTGACCCCTTTCACAGACTTTGCGGCATCAGCGATATGGGCCACCTGATCTTCCCATAGCTTCCACTCTTGGTCCCGGTCACTATTAAGAAAAGCTTCCAGTGCGGCCCACATGCCCAGTATCTCTTCTTTGTTGATCTTCATCCCTCTACCAACAGTGTCCCCCCTGGGAGGAGCACTAAGTCTGGCAGCGGCAATCAGGTCTTTTTTACCAAGAAGTAAGCCTGCACTCTGTGGCCCTCGCAAGCCTTTACCCCCAGAGAAACAAACCAGGTCGTAGCCCATTTGGGTATATTTCCATAGGTTTTCTACAGGGGGTACATCAGCGGCGCAGTCGTTCATAGCAGGAATATCATGTTTCTTGGCTACTTCCAGCCATTCTTCTACACTGATCTCTCCATTGGGCTCAAAGGTGTTGATGTAGAGCATCATGGCAGTGTTTTTATTGATGGCTTTTTCCAGCTCTTCTTTGGTTTCTACTTCTACGACTTTCACCCCACAGTTACGCACAGCATGGGCATAGCCAATGTTATGTGCTTTCTGAATGATAACTTCTGTCTTCATGCCGGTGCCTTCCAGGTGAGGAATTTGTGCTGCTTTCTTAGGATCCATGCCAGTGAGCACACCTGCCATGCCAAAGGTCATGGCAGAAAAAGCCCCGGAAGTGACCGTAGCAGCTTCACATTTTAGCATTTGTGCGATTCTTTCGCCCACTTTATCCTGTAGCTCATCCAGCATTACATAGTGCTGGGAAGCATAGTTATAGGCATCCTTCATCTCTTCGCGTAGCAGCGAGCCGGTCATGGCCGTATAAGTGCCTGCTGCGTTGATGAAAGTGCGTACTCCCAGTTCGGCAAAATAGTCGCGGTAGAGAGGAGCGGCTGTTGATGCCATTACGGAAGTGAAAGGGGCGCTTCCTCCTATAATGCCGCCCACCAAGGGTAGGGCAGAGAGGCGTTTGATCAATTGTCTTCGGTCTAGCATAAGGGTAATTGTTAGGTTTTGGGAATTGGGATTTTGGGAGTAGGGGGTTTGAATGTTTCTAAATTCCTCCTCCCAAATCCTAAAATCCATTTACACAGAGGCGATGCAGTCAATTTCTACCAGTGAATCTCCGGGTACGCCCCCGTAAGTAGCTACTGTAGTACGAACAGGAGGATTGTTTCCAAAGCGTCCGCGATAGACCTCGTTCATAGCGGTATAGTCATTCAGGTCAGCCAGGTATACATTTACTTTTACCACCTTATCCATTGAAGAACCTGCTTTTTTAAGCTCTTTTTCCAACTCATTGAGGACGTGATCAGTATGCGCTTTGATATCTCCCTCAAAGTGAGCACCCTTACCGGCTACGAATACAAATCCTCCATGCTTGACAGATCCTGAAAATAGCGGTACTTCCTGGCCGGGTTCTGTGTGAGGGCTGAAAGTCTCTTTCGTGGAAGGAGTTGTTTCGCTCTTTGCCTGTGCAGCTACACCCAAGCCTGCTACTCCGGCCAGTGATGCCATCATTTTCTTTAAAATAGATCTACGTTGTGATTTCATATCATTAAATTTTTAGCATTGGTTATATTAAAAAAATTATTTAAGACTATTGAATCCCCATCAACTTATACTGCTGTTTCCAGTACCTCTTTAATGCGTCTTGCTACAATCGGAACATGCGCTGGCTGAAGTGTTACCACTGCGATTTGCAGTCCATCGTCTCCGGCAGAGGTCTCAATTCTGGGCTCTCCCGCTCTAAGCGCTTCCACTACTTCATCCGGCTTTATTTTTATTTTGTTCTGATCCCACTTCACACGCAAGCCGGGAAATACATTGGCACGGCCCTTAGGAATATGTGTCTCACCTATTACTCCTGACACGCTTTCTACTTTTTTCGCAATATCTTTTACCCGGCCCATCCATTCTTCCCACTCTTTTTCATGGTCTTTTTCCAGATAATGCTTCAGGGCTGCATACATTCCAAAAATTTCCTCTTTGTTGACCTTCATAGACCTGCCAATAGGACTCTCATGGGGTGAGAAATTCAACTTGGCTGCTTCAATTAGATCTTTACGTCCATACAGAAGGCCGGCGCTTTGCGGACCTCGGATCATCTTTCCTCCTGAGAAAGTGACCATATCAAAGCCCATTTTCTGATATTTGAAGAGGTTTTCAAGCGGAGGTACATCGGCAGCCGCATCAATAAAAGATGGAATATTGTTGCGCTTGGAAATGGCCACAAATTCTTCGTGGCTAATGCTATCTTCAATACCATACCAGGAGACCGCAGCATTAAAGAAAAGAGACATTACGGTACGTTCGTTGATGGCTTTTTCCATTTCCTCAGCACTCTCTACTTCTATCAGCTTTACTCCTGCGCTGCGTACTGCCTGATCAAACACATAACGGTGTTTTTTCTGGATGATTACTTCTGGCTGAGGGCCGGGCAGATTAGGAATTTGTCTGATCTTCTCCATATCCATGCCGGTAATGGCTGCTGCCGTGCCGATGGTGAGGGCGCAGGCAGCGCCTGAAGTTACCATAGCGGCTTCTACTTCCAGCATCTCTGCAATTTTTTCTCCTACTTTGTCTTCCACCTCATGCATATTGGCAAAGTCATGCGCAGTAGCATTGATCGCGGCTAAGGCTTCCGGTTCCATGAGAGAACCTGATAAAAAGGTCATAGTGCCGCGGGCATTGATCAAAGGCCTTATGCCCAGTTCTTTGAATAAATCTTGTTTTACTGATACTGCTGCTGGTGTAGCGGAAGCAGATTGGATAGGGATACCACTGCCCACTATGCTACCTAGCAAGGGTAGGCTGGCTAAGCGTTTGAGAAGATTTCTTCTATTAATCATGATTCAATTTTATGGGTAGTGTAGATTAATTTTCTCAATTTTATATTATTCTGCAAGTTTCTGTAGGATTACTATGTTTATTCCTTTTGCAAAGTTTTTCTTACGGCACTTACTTCTTCCGTACTTACTTCACTGGCCTTATTTCCAAAGTTCTGTCGCACATAAGTTAGCACTTGGGCTACATCCTCATCACTCAGAAAGCTGTGCTGAGGCATCAGGCTATTATAAGGCTTTCCTTTTACTTCTATAGGCCCTTCCAGACCATTCAAAACTACTTCAATCAGCTCTTTTTTATCTCCCAACACCCACCTGGTGCCTACTAAGGTAGGAAAACGCTGAGAATCGCCCTGCCCATTGCGCTGATGACAGGTAGCACAGTAGGTATTGAATAGCTTGGCTCCCTCTACCGCCACTCCTCTATCCAGATTGTCCTCTATCTCATCGGGCGTTCTGATATGGGATAGAGATTTTCTTTCTTCCATGCTGGCCAGCTGGGTTTTTCCAAACACATTTTTATCCCCTTTGTACATCACACGCCAGATTTTTCCTTTTTCAGTTTCTCCAATATACAAAGATCCGTCGGGTCCCATGGAAATGCCCATTGGGCGGTAAATCGCATCACTTACATTGACAATAGGGTCAACTCCGGCAAAGCCATCGGCAAAAATCTCAAAATCTCCGCTTGGCGCGCCATTCTCAAAAGGGATGAAGGCGACGATGTAACCTGATTGCGGGTAAGGGGCTCGGTTGGTAGAACCATGAAAAGCCACGAAAGCACCTTGCTTATAACGTTCAGGAAACTGCTCACCGGTATAGAAAAACAGATCATTAGGGGCCCAGTGGCCGGGAAATCCCATAATAGGATCATCACAATCGCTGCAGCGGCCTACTTTATTACCATCTCCTCCGTATTCGGGAGCCAGTACTTTTTTCTCCTGCATCTGATCATAATAACAGTAGGGCCAGCCAAAATCAGAACCTTGAGTAACTTTTAAAAACTCTTCAGCAGGAAGTAAAGCACTCTCCCAGGATGAGAATTTCTGAGGCCATAAGCGCAGCAAATCATCTCTGCCATGCATGACCAGATAAAGGTTTTCATCCAACGGGTTCCACTCCATCGCCACCACACTTCTGATTCCGGTAGAAAACATTTCTCCATCTGCCTGGGTAAGGTTGGTTTTGTTTGCATCAAAACGCCATACTCCTCCGTGGTCTGCCAACTGTGGGCATGGGTCTATTCCGGGAGCGTTGGGCGTTCTTTTAGGGTCCTGGCAGGCATTGGAAGGAGCACCAAAAGGAACATACAAATAACCTTCGTTATCAAAGGCGATTGGTTTGGCAATATGCTCATGCATACCATGCTCATGATCATCAGTGAGTACAACTTCCATTTCACTCGTAGGCACCAGATCGTCGGTATCGAGGGCATAACGATAGACCATCAACTCAGTGCTAAAGTAGAGGTAGTCGTTATGTATTCTCATCGAGGTACCGTAGCCTCTTTCCCGATGGGTTTCGCCAAAGGTTTGAATGATATCTGCCTTCCCGTCCTGATCGGTATCACGCAAAGCTGTAATGGAAGACTTGCCGTCTGAAAATCTGTTTTTGACATAAACATCGCCATTATCCCGTACTGCCAGATGCCGGGCTCGAGCGGGGAGGCTATCCACGAGTACCACTGCTTCAAAGCCGTCGGGCAGATAAAGACCACCATTTTCGGGGTCAGAGGGAGGTAAATTACTGTTTTGCTGACATTGGGTGAAAGCAACAAGCACTAAAAGCGTAAGGATAAAATTAAAGCACAAGCCAGAGTTCAGGGAATTCATAAAATGTGTAAAAGCAATTCTGTGTAAATAAAGGTATAAATTCAATGATTAGCGGTCTTCTGTAAAGATTATTTGATGTAAAATATCATTTTTACAGGATTTTTGGCTATAAAAAAACAAGTTCGTTTTCGGAAAATATCCAAAGCTCTCACTGTTCAATATAGGAATTAAATTAGGAATAAGACTATCAAATAATGAGACTATAAAAAGGATAACAAATATTGGTGTAATGATAAATATTGTATATAGAGCCAATAGTAAAATCTTATGTGTGTTTTATATGTATTAATAAATTTATATCTTGTAAACATAAGCATTGATGAAATACAAGGCAAGAAAATAATATGTTCTGGGTAAAATTCTACTATATTTCAAATACTGTAGAGTCTATAAATTGTATTTATCATATATATCGCAAAATATGCTAACTATAATTTACTTTTGCTTTTTTGCAATTAATAAGATTTTACTGGCCAAAATTTGAATTAATCAAATGAATTAATCAGTGGCATTGATAAAATATTTTTACGCATTTTATTAATATTTGCAAATAATATTCGCAATAAGCTCAATGGTTTTATCAGTTTGACAAGTTTTCTACTAGAAAACTATAAATCATCTTTTTTATAGGATAATATTAGGAGCATGCCCAAATGTGTACGTTACCACTTTAAATGAATTTGAATTATTCTAATATACAGGTGGTGGGATAGCTAATGAAGGCTGAAATTTTATCAGTAAAAGCCTTATTTGGAAATTTCTAAATCAAAAGTCAGCATCTGCCGCTGGAAGCTGGCACATAATTTTGCCGTTTCTCGTAATTTTGCCCTATCTTAAGCACTGCTCTTAATTTGACAATCTATGGAAATCCGACTTAACCAAGTTTCTGAGCTTGTAGGAGGCCTGGACCATGTAGAAGGGGTGGCTGTACATCCGGATGGGCATATCTGGGCAGGAGGAGAGGCAGGACAAGTTTATAAGGTTGCCCCTGATGGCAGTCATGTAGAAGAAGTAAGCAATACCGGAGGCTTTGTATTAGGAATTGCCTTTAACCCTACCGCTGAGTGGCTGGCAGTCTGTGATAACAAGCAGCACTGTGTCTGGAAATATGAGCTAAGTAGCGGTAAGTTGACTAAGTTTGCCGAAGGCGCAGAAGGGCATCAGTTTAATATCCCAAATTATCCGGTGTTTGATAGTCAGGGAAACCTTTATGTAAGTGAGAGCGGGGCTTTTCGGCAAAAGACAGGAAAGATTCTCAGGTTTGGTGTTGACGGCAAGCATGAAATATGGCATGCGGGACCATTTAATTTTGCCAACGGTCTGGCTATATCTCCCGATGAGCAGACCCTCTATGTAGCCTGTACCTGGCTGCCCGGTGTTGAGCGTATTCCTATCCTCCGGGATGGTCGTGCGGGTGAGCGCTCGGTTTTCGTGACTTTACCGCAAACCTGTCCTGATGGTTTGGCTTTTGATGCTGAGGAAAATTTATACGTTTCTTGCTACGCTCCTAACAGAATTTACAGAGTTACGCCTCAGCAGGAAGTTCAGCAGTTGGTAGATGACTGGGAAGGACACACTCTCTCTAATCCCACCAACATTGCCTTTGGAGGTCCTGACTTTGATCAATTATATACTTCAAATTTAGGAAGATATCATATTAATCAGATTAATTTTGGCGTGAAAGGCGCTCCTTTAGCTTGCCATAAGTTAGCCTCGGGGCAGCCTTTATTTCAGTAAAGCAGGCGTATGCATTTTTTATTAAGTATTAACTTTTAACCAGGCCCTGAATCCTGATCTGTCATCAGGTCCGGTTTAACTCAGGGTAAACATTTAACGACAAACTCATGGAACACCAGGGCAGAACAGCCATTGTGACCGGTGGCAGCAAGGGAATAGGAGCTGCCAGCGTAGAAGTTTTTGCAAGAGAAGGTGCCAATGTCATCATTTTAGATGTAGATGAGGCCCAAGGCAATGATGTAGCGTCTAAGGCAGGAGAGAAAGTTGTTTTTATCAAATGCGATGTTTCTAAAGAACAGGAGGTCAAAGCTGCGATAGCCAAGGGCGTTGAAAAATTCGGGCAGATCAACTACCTGGTCAGTAATGCAGGGATACAGCGTTATTCTACCGTAACGGAAACCAGCGAAGAGGAGTGGGACCTGGTTATGGATATCAACCTAAAGAGTGCTTTTCTCTGTGCCAAACACGCTATCCCCCATATGCAAAAAATTGGTAAAGGAGTAGTAGTAAATGTTTCCAGCGTACAGGCTATGATCAGTCAGGGGAATGTTTGTCCTTACGTGACTTCCAAGACCGCTATGATCGGGCTTACCCGCAGCATTGCGGTAGACTATGGTCCTCAGGTACGCTGCGTGGCTGTCTGCCCAGGCTCTGTGGATACGCCCATGCTGCGTTGGGGCTTTGAACAGTCGCCTGATCCGGAAATTCCCTATCAGGAGTGTGTAGATATGCACCTGACCAAGCGTATTGCCCAACCCATTGAAGTTGGAGAGTTTATCGCCTATCTGTGCAGTGACAAAGCGGCTTTTATGACCGGGCAGGCCTACCGAATTGATGGCGGGCTGGGTGTGATGATACCAGGAAGTAAAAGATAATTCCTCTTGCTGAACACTGGGTTTTGTCTTATTTTCTACACCCTAATGCGCTCTAAAGCTTAGCAGTGATGAAATAGTACTAATTTCTAATAAGTATTAATATTGTAAATATTAGGGGTTTTTGATATGGATATTGTCAGTAAAATAGGCTTATGATAAAATAATTCGTAAAAAAGTGAACTTTGTGCTCGGGGATTCTCGTTTAATACACTGATTCAAAACACAAAGTTATGGATACTAAAAGAAGATTTGAAATCGCTATTAAAGTGACGTTGGTATGTGCAGCATGGGCTGCTTACTGCGTTGTATGATATTTTATTTTGATAAAACAATACTGAAAGCGCTCCTGGAGGGGCGCTTTTTCTATTTTAAGCTCATAATGGAGCGCGAATATGGATTAATTCATCCGTTTTGATACTCCGGTTCAAACAAAGAAGCCTCACAGCTCAGTACCTTTCTTGGGCATAGCACTTACTTTATCAGCGCATTCATTACAGATTAGAGTATTGGTGCTTTTTTTCTGTTTTTATTGGGTTCCCCTTCATAATTTTAACGATATATTTTAATTGGTATAAGTATCAGCGATTTGCCCAAACTGCTCACTATTCATGTCATTTGGTAGATTTTACATCTTGCTCAGTATTATTTGCATAATATTATCGTATAATTTCAGTTTTGCCCAAAAAGATACGCTGTCACTTTTGAGTGAGTGGAACAATCAAAAGCTAAAGCCTGATTTTACCTCTGATACTACTTCCGTATTGCTTCTTCAGCAACTTGCTGAGCAGTATATGTTTGATCAACCCGACAGTGCGCTTGTTTTTTGCGAAGAAGCTCTGAAACTGGCTCAACAACAAGGGTACAAGATAGGTGAAATGAAAGTCCTGTATGTTTTGGGGAAAGCATATTATATCAAAGGATCCTATAACATGGCTTTGGAAAATAATTTCAAGGCTTTGGAGTTGAGCAAGGAACTGAAAGATAAAGCTGGCTATGTAAGAGGTTTGAATACAATCGGCCTGGTTTATATCGGGCAGCATAATTACAGTGCCGCTCTTAAAGAACTCTTTAATGCGGCAGAGCTCAATATTGCGCTAAAGGACAGTGCCCAGCTTATCAAAAACTACTTTAATATAGGGCTTTGCTATGACGAAACCTCAAACTACGACAGTGCGATTTTTTATGTAAAAAAAGTAATTCTGATAGCAAAAAAAATCAGGGATTACCGCATGATTGTCATGAGCCACAACAGGCTGGGAGAGATCTATTTCCATATGAAGAAGTATACAGAAGCCCTGGCCTACTACCAGAGAGTTTTGCAGGATACCTCATATCGCAGTAAATGGGAAAATAGCTTCGCCTATGCTGGAACGGGGCAAACCTATTACGCGCTGGGAAAGTATCAGCAATGTGTGAATAATGCCTTAAAAGGCTACGAATTTGCTCGCGACATGCATGCCAAGTGGGATATGGAAAGAGCATTGCGGATACTCTCGGATGGCTATGCTGCCCTGGGAAATTTTGGTCAGGCGTATCACTACCATACACTCTACAAGGCTTACAGTGATAGTTTATACAGCGAGGCTAAGGAAAGGGAAATTAACTTTCTGCACTTACAGCAGAAAGAAGCAGAAAACCAGCAACTCGCGCGCGAAAACCAATTACAGCAGCAGGAAAATCGTCTGAGCAAACTCATTATTATCATTATCAGCATAGTAAGCCTATTCTTCATCATTGCAGCCTCTTTCATTTATCGCAATAATCGGCAAAAGCACCAGTTGAATAAGTTGCTGATAGAAAGAAATGCAGATATCGCTTCGCAAAAAGAAAAAATAGCTGAGCAAAATGAGGAGTTAAGTGCCTTAAATAATACCAAAGATCAACTATTTTCAGTTATCAGCCATGATCTGAAAAGCCCTTTTGCCTCAATCATGGGAACCTTTGAATTGATAGGAGAAGGCTTACTTGATACTAGAGAACAAAAAATGGTGCTCAAAGAACTTCACCGAAAAGTTTCAAGTGTTTCAGAAATGCTAAATAACCTTTTGTATTGGGCTAACAGTCAGCAAAAAGGAATCAGTGCGGTATTCCTGAAAGTAAACTTACCAGTAGTAGTGGATAGTATTCTCGCTGTGTCAAATATTCTGGCCCATGAGAAGAAGGTATGCATTCAGCACGCCTCAGACCGTTCCAAATTTATTTATGCAGACCCGGATCACGTAAAGATTATTTTACAGAATATTATTGGCAATGCTATCAAGTTTACTCCCGCCGGAAGGGACATTCACCTCTTCTACTCTGAAGACGATACTTATTTTGCGGTACATGTAAAGGATAGTGGTGTGGGCATACCTTCTGATAAGCTGGATAAAATATTTGTGGAAACCGGCCAAAGCATTTCCAGCAGAGGCACTAATCGGGAAAAAGGTACAGGCATAGGGCTGATGCTGGTGAAACAGTTTGTTCATGGCAATAATGGAAAGCTGGAGGTCAGGAGTAAGCCAGGAGAAGGGTCGGAGTTTGTCGTATATTTTAAGAAATATATCGGACAGAAAGTGATGGGAGAATTGGAGGCATACTCTAAAAGTGGATAAGTATTGCCTTTAAGCTTTTCTTAGTAGGTAGGGTTTTCATACCAGACCACACCTAAGCCGCCTTCGCTTGCACTGTTGTTATTTTCTTCTGAAGTGAGCACATCAAGATCACTATCCTGATCCATATCAATAAGCACTACAAGATCGTACTTGATCCCCTCCAGGCTGCTGATGGGGTGAAACTGTTGGGTTTTGCCATCTCGCCAAATGACACCATTTTTATTTTCAGCCCCTTCAAAACTAAGCGCTATATCCTCTGTGCCATCCTGATTTATATCTCCTACACTCACAGCTTTGCCCCGGCTTCCGGCTATGTCCGGATAGGCAATAGTATCGGCCTGCCACCGTCCCGCTGCGCTTCGCTGAAAATGTAAAAGCCCTGCTTTTAAATCAGGAGCATAAATGCCTCCTGCTTCTGTATGTGTTAAAAACATAGGCTCGCCCTCTTCTAAACCAATCGTATGGCTTTTCCAATGTGCTTTAAGCGCCTGAGTATTTCCAGGATTTTTGAGCCAACGCACGCCTCTGTGATCACCGTAGCGGTCAGAGATAAGCACATCTCTCCAGCCGTCATTATCCATATCAAGGCTTAGAATAGACATAATCCAGCCGGCAGGGCTGATCTCGTGAAACTGCCAGGCCGCTACATCCCGTGGATCAGCAGGTGCCTCCAGCCAGCCCAGCGTAGCGTTCGGATCTTTGGAGCCTACCACCAGGTCCAATCCATTTTTACCATCTACGTCCATCACCATGCCGAACATCCAACGCGTTTTGCCGATGGTGGAAGGTACATCTACGGACCGCCAATATTCGCTCTGCTCATATTTAACCTGATCTGCCGGAGCCCAGTGAAAAGTAATGCGCTGCTGCTTTCCCTCACTTAACGTAACAATATCGGCAAAACCATCTTCATCCAGATCGGCGAGCAGGGCATCTTCTACCTGCGGGGCAGGCACTTCTACAAAAGGCCAGTCCAGCTCCGTATTGGCAGGGTTTAGATACAGGCGGGCAATGTTGCCCTGCTCCCAGCCACAGATGATGTCTGCAAAATTATCTTCATTGGCATGATACAGTTTAGTGCCATCAGCGCCAAAAGAAGTGCTGTCAATCGTGTGCATTCTCCAGGATTGCTGAGCAAAAGTAGAAAAACTAATAAGTAGGAGGAAGGTAACACAAGGTATATTCATGTATTGCGTAGCTTAAATTTTTCAGTAATGTTTCTCAAATCTTTTGGAAGCCTACCCACAACTTCCTGGGCAATATCTGCCGGTATGCTACCATAAAAAGCCTCAGCTATACCCCCGGCAATACAAGCCTGGGTATCACTGTCGCCTCCCAGCGAAACCGCCAGTCGCACACTTTCTTTAAAACTTTTGCTTTCCAGAAAGGCTATGATCGCTTGCGGTACAGAACCCTGGCAACTTACATCAAAATGATACTGTGGTCTGATTTCTACCAGCGTTGTGCCCAGATCGTAGCCAAAGTTTTCCTCAATATAAGCTTTGATTTCGGATTTGCTATTGCCTTTTCTGGCAAGAAAGATCGCTGTTGCAGTGGCTTGTGCGCCTTTGATGCCTTCGGGATGATTATGCGTAACCGCCGCGCTTTTTTGGGCTTCCTCTAATACCTGATCCAGTTTATCAAATGCCCAGCCTATCGGACTTACCCGCATGGCGGAGCCATTGCCCCAGCTGTTGTAAGGCTGAGGATCTTTGTCAAAAATCCAATGCATAAAGTTGCCTCCATATCCGGCATCCGGATATTTGCGCCCGTATTCCTGCAAGCTAGCCGTATAATCCTTATCATTAAGGAGGCAATCCGCTACAGCTACCGTCAGCACCGTATCATCAGTGAAAGTGGAGGCAGGCTGAAAAAGCGGAAAATCTGTTCGTTTGATAGGAGCAGCTTCATAGACTGAGCCTATGATGTCTCCGGCAATAGCACCTAACATAATCAGAGAAGTTTAGCAAGCAATATAAATGGATAATAGCCGGGAGCTAAAGGATGTTTGCTGTGATCTTGCTAATTTTGTGTACCAATTTGATAAAGAGGCGCAATGGTTAAGCAAATGTATCATGAAGAAAAGCAGCGGTGCAGGCAGCGGATGAATACCCTGGGGGCAAATGGTACGCCCTTTCTCTTTGCGATTGATTTCCTGATCAAGAAACCTATCATAATTCCATTGCAGGAAATTGATAGGGGCCAACTACTTTATAATTTTGACGGTCGTACCAACGCTTCTCATTCATCTGCCGCTACGGAATTGAAACCGCTTGTTTTTGAGAAATTTCCGGTTGACTTTGCTACGTATCAGCGTTCTTTTAACACGGTAATGCATCATCTGAAAGCGGGGAATTCTTTTCTGGTCAACTTAACTTTGCCTACGCCCATCGCGATCAACCGTAGCTTGGTAGAGGTCTTTTACCAAAGCAAGGCACGCTATAAGTTGTGGTACAAAGATCAGTTCGTGGTTTTCTCCCCTGAGTCTTTTATCAAAATCAGAGGCAGAGAAATTTCCTCCTATCCCATGAAAGGAACGATTGACAGTAGCATCCCCAATGCCCAGGAAAAACTGCTGTCAGACCCTAAAGAGATGGCGGAGCATGTGACCATCGTGGACCTTATCCGGAATGATATGAGCTATTTTGCCAGTGATGTCCAGGTGAAGCGCTTTCGCTATGTGGAAGAAGTAGAGACTTACAGAGGTAAACTTTTGCAGGTGAGCTCGGAGATTTGTGGACAGCTTGCTGAAAATTATCGTGAGCAATTAGGAGATATTTTGATGAGCATGCTTCCGGCCGGTTCTATCAGTGGCGCCCCTAAGCCTAAGACACTGGAAATCATCCGCGAAGCGGAAGGCTATGAGCGTGGCCACTATAGCGGTGTGATGGGTATTTTTGATGGACAGAATGTAGACAGTGCTGTGATGATTCGTTTCATAGAAAAGCAGGGGAGGCAGTATGTGTATAAAAGTGGAGGGGGCATCACTGCGCGCAGCCGGGCGGAAACCGAATATCAGGAGCTAATTGACAAAGTGTATGTGCCTTTTGCTTGAATCTATCTGCGTAGAAAATGGAGAAGTCCAACTGCTCCACTATCATGAGCAGCGCATGAACCGCAGCCGTAAAGATTTATGGGGCCTCAATAAGGAAATTAGCCTATCGGGAATCATTTCTCCTTTGCTCAGCAAATATGCTCAGGGTTTATACAAATGTAGAGTGCTCTACCAGCATGAGGTTAAGCAGCTAGAGTTTGTGCCTTACCAGCGTCCCCAGATTAATAGTCTTAAGAAAGTATACAGTCATGAGGTTGACTATACTTATAAATATGCTGAGCGAGAGTCGCTGACTTCACTATTTCAACAAAAAGGAGAGTGCGATGATATTCTGATCATCAAAAAAGATGTGGTGACGGATACTTATTTTGCCAATATCCTTTTTAGCCAGGGAGGCCGGTGGTATACCTCAGAGCAGCCTTTGCTGAACGGCGTACAGAGACAGTTTCTGCTGGATCAGGGAACCGTGAAAGAAAAACAGATTTTGGAGAAAGATTTAGGGCAGTACAGCCATTTCAAATTCGTCAATGCTTTGAACCCATTTGATCTATCCCCTTCACAGCCGATCAGCCGGATTTTCTAAGGGCTTCTTATATTTGTCTGAAAATTTAATTTTTGGCCTTAATAAAAATATCATGCCTTTATCAACGCCCTCTCTGGTGCATCAGCAACATTTTACAGTACGCTCTTATGATGTGGATTTTCAGCGCCACTTACGTACAGATGTGCTGTGCGGCTTCTTTCAGGAGGTAGCCAGTGAGCATGCGCTTAAGCTGGGCGTAGGATACCAACAACTGGATGAGCAGCAGCTATTCTGGGTGCTATCCCGCCTCCTCTTACAAATCACAAAGCTTCCAAGGTGGCATGAGGAAATTATCATTGAGACCTGGGCCAAGGGCACCGACCGCCTCTTTGCCCTGCGAGATTTTGTAGTACGTAATGGGCAGGGTGAAATACTCATTCAGGCTACTTCTTACTGGCTGATGCTGAATGCTAATAGCCGTCGCCCTGTTCGCCCGGATAGCTTCTTTGCCCGATTGAAGCATGAAGCACACGCAATAGATGAGCCGATAGAGAAACTGGAGAGTACAAAAGCAAAGCTTAGTTATACGGAAATTGCCAGGTACACCGAGCTGGATCACAACCAGCATGTGAACAACATTCGCTATGTAAGCTGGATGCTCAATAGTTTTCCGCTGGACTTTTTCTCTCAACACGAATTACAAACCTTGCAGATCAATTTTCAATCTGAACTGAGAGAAGGGGACAGTGTAGAAATTTACAGGCATGAAATACAGGCAGAAAAGTTCCTGATCAGCGGTTACCGCCAAGGCGAGGAGCAGGCCAGTTTCAATGGGAAGTTGCAGTGGAGGCGAAAGTAATTTTTCCTTGAGAGAAGCTTACTTCTCTTTATTCAGTTTTGAAAGCAATTCGTCTTCCTGTATTATCTCCAATTGGTTCTGGATATTCAACTCAAAAATATCGGGACGAGCATAATGTCCGTCCACATCAAAGTCGAGTTTGGCAGAGATAATATCTTCTAAAGTAATTTCCGCGCTTAGCACACCCGCCTGATCGTATAATGGTCCGGCCAGTATTTCACCCATAGGAGAGATGATGACACTGCCCCCTCTGCACAGCACCTCTTCCTCACTTTCTACCAATTCCTGATAGGCTTCCGGATACATGCTTCTCTTGAAATACTGATTGCTGGCCAGGACAAAACAGCGGCCTTCCAGCGCGATATGCTGCATTGTCGCCTGCCATCCCGGGCGTGCATCAGCAGTAGGCGCAATATAAATTTCTACCCCTTGCCGGTACATACTCATGCGTGCCAGCGGCATATAATTTTCCCAGCAGATCAATCCTCCTATTCTGCCGATCCGGGTTTGCATACTGATGAGGGATTCTCCGCCCGCCTCGGCCCAGATTACTCTTTCCTGTCCGGTAGGCTTGATTTTGCGATGCACACCCATCAGCCCCACTTTGGGAGAGATATACAGAAGTGAGCAATACAAACTTCCATTTCGGTTATTTTTCTCAGTAAGGCCTACAGCCAGATAAACCTGCTGTTCTTTAGCAAGTTTTTCAAGCCTGAGGAGATCATTACTTTCTACATCCACAGCATTTTGGTGGTATTTGGCATAGAGTTTACGTCCCGCTTCGCTGCGGCTTCCTACTTTAGTGCCAAAAGCAAAAGCCCGAGGATAGCCGGGGATAAAAGATTCGGGAAAGACGAGTAGCTGACAGCCTTCACGGGCATACTTTTTTGTAATTGATTCTACCTTTTGAAGGCAGGCTTCTTTGTCAAAAAAGACCGGACTATCCTGTACTATGCCTACTTTTATTTTTGCCAATGGAAACGATTTTCAGCTAAACTGATGATAAAATGTTTGAAAGTCAATCACCTGCCGCTGTGTCGCCGAGGTATGGGCTGCATCGGCAATGAGGTGTGCTAAAATACATTCCTCAAGGCTCACATTATGTAGCTGATTGTTTAGAATACCTTCTCCAAAGGACCTCATCTCTTTGGCATAGGCTTTCTGATAGCGTTGAGGAAATGAGTACTGTATGGGAGACAGATGCATACCCTCAGCAGTATGCAGTCGAACACTGTTTTGCTTCTGATTTTCAGCGATAGCCATGCCATGCTCTCCAAAAAGTTCAATACGTTGGTCATAGCCATAGGTGGCTATTCTGCTGGTATCTATGGCACAGATCAACCCTTCAGCATATTGTAAAGTGACTAGCACAGTGTCAAAATCCGGAATATTGGCAATCTCCTGATCATAAGCGTGCCCTATGGCATAAATTGACTGGGGGATACGCATGCCCAGCAGATAGATCAGCATATCAAAATCATGGATGAGCATATCATGAAAGATATTGCCGGAAATTTTCAGATAATCCAGCGAGGGTTTAGGGTTATCCCGGGAACTGGTCTTGATGGTCCTGATCTTGCCTATGTCTGCCAGACTCGCTTTCAGCGCAACAAAGTTTTCATCATACCGCCTCTGAAAACCCAGATGAAGGGCTAACTTTTTTTCTTTTGCCAGCTCATAGCAGTGTTTGATCTCTTCTACTGCTTTTCCCAGTGGTTTCTCAGTAAATACATGCTTGCCGGCTTCTAAAGCACGTATGATATTGGCATAATGAGACTGGGTAGGAGTAGATATGATGACAGCATCAAGCGTAGGATCAGAAAGAGCAGCTTCTATATGTTGCAGGAGGATGAAATCATGCGCCTTCACAATTTCATCCTCTTGGCTAAGACCAGGGTCTACCACATATTTAAGCCTGAACAAATTCAGTGAACTTACAGAGCGTAAGTGGAACATTCCGGCCCTGCCCAAGCCTAGGATGCAGACATTTATTTTCTGAGACATTACACTAGAAAGCGATCTCCTTAGGAAGATACTTGGCTGCCAGATCTTCGTAATAAGGACGCAGTTCTTTCACATTGGGAGCCTTAGGCGACTTGGTATATAGGTCGTAAGGGTTGAACGCTCTTACCCACTTAAACATCTCATGGTCGTGCTCATTCATCAGGTGGTTATAAGCTTCCTCCTTATGCTGCGCATAGAATGAATGATAGCGGATGATATAAAGCGCCGGTTCGGGCAGATAATCCTTCATGGCCGTATACAGGTACTCATCATGTCCCCATGACATATGCACATTGTTCAGACCGCAGTTAGGCTCATAAATACCATATTTGGTATTGAAGCGCTCATCATGGTAGTCCGGGTTATCTTTGAAAAACTCAGGGTATACGATCTTGTTAGAATATTTGCAGCCTACGGGGAAAGTATCGCCCACTACTGCCCATTGGGGCTCACCAAAGAGGCAGAGGATTTTACCCAGGTCATGCAAAAATCCGGTCAGAACCATCCAGTCGGGCTGACCGTCGGCACGCATGGCTTCCGAGGTTTGCAGCAGGTGTTGCGTCTGGTCAAGATCAATATCCGGGTCAGAATCATCTACCAAAGTATTGAGAAACTCTACGGCTTCCCATAAGGTCATCTTTTTCTTGTCCAGCTTCTTATATTCTGCTTCTTTCTGCATCACAAAATCATAAGACTGATGCAGGTGGTTCTGGCGATAAAATTCTTTCACCGTATCCCGCCCGGGATTATCATAATTTCTGAATTCTTCCTTAGTCTTTTCTTTTTCTCCATTTTCAGGATAACGTTCGCGAAGATCTTCCTCCCAAAGATCCTCGATATCCAACTGTTTTTTTACATTTTCCATAAGTATTAATTTACGTATTTCTTGTTAAAAATTTCCTAACCAGATGTATATTCCTATGATGATCAGCGTAAGGATGATGCTAAATGGTTTGGTATATTTCCATTGGTTCAACTCTAGCTCCCCAAAATCAGAAGGCTGAAAACGTTCGGTATTGGGGTAAAATCTAGAAACAACAAACATCACCAATAAGTTGAGTACAAATTCTATCCCCCATATATGTACAAAGTGGATGTCTATCTCCAGGATGAAAGTAGCGGTGATGTAAAACGCCAGCCCAACGAAAAGCGCGGCTTTAGCTCCGGCGGCAGAAATCTGCGGAATGAACAGCCCTGCAATCATGATAGAGGCAATGGGGATAAAGAAAATGCCATTCAGCTGCTGTAAAAGCTGGTACAATCCTTCGGGAGCACTGGCTACCAGTGGGGCTGCCATGATGGCTACAATCGCCAGTACGGTGGAGCTTATTTTTCCTGCCCTTACCAACTGTCTGTCGGTGGCGTCCTTGTCAATCAGTCGCTTATAAATGCCTACGCTAAAAATGGTAGCTGTACTGTTAAGTACACTGTTGAAGGTACTGAGTACTGCCCCCATTACTACGGCCGCAAAGAAACCAACAAAACTCAAGGGTAATACTTTTTTGATGAGTTCAGGGTAGATCATGTCCTGATTTTCATAGAGCGAATCCCCGAAATAATAAAAACCGATAACTCCCGGCAAGACAATAATGATAGGCACAAACACTTTCAAGGCTCCGGTATACAGAAGTCCCTTTTGTGCTTCTACCAGGTTTTTGGCTCCAAGGGCTCGTTGTATAATAGTCTGGTTCATCCCCCAGAAGTAAAGCTGGTTGATCACCAGGCCGGTAAACAAGGTGCTGAAAGGCAAAACCGAATCCGGAGCACCAATGACATTAAATTTCTCAGGACTGTTTTCGTACACCTTGGAAAGTCCGGTCAGTACATTGCCATCGCCAATATCCCAGAGCGCTAAGATGGGTACCGCTAACCCGCCAATAAAGAGGCCAATTCCATTGATGGTATCAGAATAAGCCACGGCTTTAAGTCCACCAAAGATCGCGTAGCAGGAGCCAATCATCCCAATGGCTACTACTGTGATCCATAGCCCTTCGCTCTGAGTAACATTCAGCACTTCAGAAACATTAAAAATGCTTTCCAGATTGATGGCTCCGGTAAACAGGACGATGGGCAGCAGGGTCACCACAAAGGATATCATGAGAAAGAAAGCTACCAGCGTACGGGTGCCGCTGTCAAAGCGAGACTCCAGGTACTGCGGTATGGTAGTCAACCCCATCTTCAAATAGGTCGGTATAAAGTAAGTCGCTGCTACGATAAGGGCCAGGGCAGATGTGACCTCCCAGGCAATGATGATAAACCCGTTTTTGTAAGATGATCCGTTCAGTCCGATCAGGTGCTCGGTAGAAATGTTAGTGAGTAGCATGGAACCGGCAATGACAATTCCGGTCAGGCTCCTTCCCCCCAGAAAATACCCGTCTCTTGAGGACAGCGGATCTTTACGAAGTTTGTACCATGAGTAAAAAGCAACGAAAGCCGTGAAGCCCACGAAAGACAGAAGGGTTTGCATGTTGTTGTATTAGTCAAAGTATTAGTCAAAAAGGTCGTACAATTTATTAACGAAGTATAAGGGTAGCAATTTATCAGGAATTTATTTACGCACACGTTTGCGCTGAATTATCTTCAGTCGCCAGGGGCTCGCCGGAGTGCGTAGCTTGGTGATTACTATTTTGGACTTCAGGTACGACGCTGTCATTTTTTTTAATCCTATGGTAATGATAAGATAGCCTGAGTACAGACCAGGTGCTTCCCTTCACTCCTTACGCCACTCTTTTCTGGATGAACTTCTGATGATGAGTTGGGGAGTCAGCAACTGGGTTTTGGGAGGAAAGCTCTCATAATCGTCTATCATATTCAGGCAGAGCTGAGCAGCTTTCTGCCCCATCTCCCGGATAGGGCTCCTGACTGTGGAGATAGAAGGGCGAAAAAAACGACTATATACCTCATCGTCAAAGCCTACCAGTGCCAGTTGTTCAGGAACTTGTATGCCTTTCTGGGCAGCCATTTGCAGACAGCCTAAAACGATCTCATCATTCACCGCAAAGATCCCCTCGGGAATGTTATCTCTTTCAAATAAACTCCTGACCGCTTCCATGCTGTTACCAATGATAAAGTCAGAATAAGTGAGCAGCGACGCATCAAAAGCCAGCCCACCAGCTTCCAGCGCCTTGCGGTACCCTATTATTCGGTTTCTGGAGTTGAGCGCCTCCGGCGGACCCGCGATATGGGCAATGCTTCGGCAACCTAGGTTAACCAGGTGCTGCACCGCCTGAAAAGCTCCTTCTTCGTCGTCCAGCAATATCTGATGGCAATCTACATTGGTGAGCCCACGGTCAATATTGACGAAAGGAATTTTATTCTTGAGTAGGCTTTGCAGGTGGGCGTAGTCTTTGGTCTGCTGTGTAGGCGAAAAGATGATTCCATCCACCCTGATAGAAGCCAGATAGTTGAGCATATGTACTTCTTTCTTATACTGCTCCGAAGCGTTCATGATCAGCATATCATAACCCACGGGCTCCAGTACATCGTTGATACCCTGGGCCAGGGTAGAAAAAGTATGGCTGACTACTTCAGGCATCAGTATACCCAGGGTAAAAGTTTTACGCTGAATCAGGCGGGAAGCATTGAGATTCTTCCTGAAGCCTACTTCATGGGCATAAGCCAGCACCCTTAGCTTGGTTTTTTCGCTAATCGAGTAATGATCATTCAGGGCTCGCGAGACCGTGGAAGGGGATAATTTGAGTGCCCGGGCAATATCTACGGTGCTCTGGTATTTACTCATAGCTTAGTGTTGAGAGAAAACTTACTGAGCTTTTCTGATTGCTTTCTTTACCTGAAATATTCTGATGATTCCTATCAACAGGATAATCACCGCTGCTACTAACAGAATGAAACCCAATAGTCTATACTCTTTAAAATAGTCTATCTCTACAATACCTACCCCTGCGCCAAACAAGGCTACAGCCGTTCTGAAGTAAGCCAGAAATGTTCTTTCATTGGCCATTTTGGTCCTTTCAATCGCCAGTATATCACGAAGTATGAGCTCTTTATTTTCTTCCATTCCGATAGCAGTTCATGATTGAATCTAATATAAGTGTATTTAGAAAAATTAGGGCAAATAGCATAGGCGATCTACACGAAATGTCAGGTTTCTGTGGCCACACATGAAGTTTTTTTTTATCTATTTATGTCTATATTTTGGGAGGGTTCTTTTTGTAGCTCCATTATTGGCAATTAATTGTAATCTTTGATACTTATTTTGCCTTAGTATAGTTTTTACAAAAAGGCAGGATAGTTCAGGGTAGTTTTTTTTGAAAAATCGCCTACATTTTATGCTCTAAAGATGATTAGATGATAACAACCTTAAGAAAGATTAGCAAAATATTAGCGCGGGCCTTTAGCATAATAGCAGTTGGCTTTTGTTTATTCCAATGTTCGAGCTCTGAGCCAGGTGCGCTGGAGATTTACAAAGACGATCACATTGTCTTGATTGGTAACAACCTGGGGTCCAGAATGATGAACTTTGGCCATTTTGAGACAGAAATGCAGCTTCGTTATCCAGATAGCCTGCTGTTTATCCGTAATATGAGTGATCCCGGAAATACACCCGGCTTCAGACCACATTCCAGCCGTAATTCTCCCTGGGCATTTCCGGGTGCGGAGGAATTCCAATCCGAACTGGCTACTGATTCGGGAAGCGAAGGGCATTTTCCTGCACCCGATGAATGGCTTACTCACCTGGAAGCTGATGTGATCCTGGCTTTTTTTGGCTTCAACGAATCTTATCAGGGAGAGGCAGGGCTGGAAAACTATAAGGCAGAACTTGATGCTTTTATCAAGCATACGCTGAGCCAGCGCTACAATGGAGATACTGTTCCTCCCCGGCTGGCTATCGTGTCTCCCATTGCCTTTGAAGACCTTTCTGATCGCTACGACCTTCCGGATGGTGAGCAGGTAAATGCCAATCTGGGCTTGTATTCAGCAGCAATGAGAGAGGTCGCTGCGCAAAATGATGTGCCTTTCATAGATGTGTTCAGGCCTACCAAAGTCTGGTTTGAAGCTGACGATGCCCTTACCATTGATGGCTCCCAACTCACGGATGAGGGGTATGCCCGCTTTGCTACCTTACTGGCCGATAAAGTATTTGGTAAGAGGGACGTAAAGGAAGCGGTGGAGGCGCATCGTTCGCTGGTGCATGATGCTGTAATGGAGAAAAACTGGATGTGGCACAATGATTATAAAATACCCAATGGGGTACATGCGTATGGCCGTCGCTATGATCCTTTTGGTCCGGATAATTACCCCTTTGAAATTGAGAAAATCCGTGAGATGACCGCTATCCGGGATGAGGCGATCTGGAAGGCCGTGGGTGGAGAAAAGATGGATATAAAAGCGGCTGACGAAAAAACCAGAAAGCTGCCTCCTGTACAGACCAACTATGAGCCTAGCAGTAAAAACGGTATGACTGAATACCTTTACGGACAGGATGCCCTGGACAAATTGCACGTAGCTCCCGGCTATAAGATAGAGCTCTTTGCTTCTGAAGAAGAATTTACGGACCTCGCCAACCCGGTACAGCTATCCTTTGATAATAAAGGAAGGCTCTGGATAGCCACCATGCCTAGCTATCCTCATTATAAGCCGGGAGATGCAAAACCAAACGACAAAATTATCATTCTGGAAGATACGGATGGAGATGGCAAAGCCGATAAGCAGACCACTTTTGCTGACAGCCTACATCTTCCTGTAGGTTTTGAGATTGCCCCGGAAGGTGTTTATATCTCTCAGGGCACTAACCTGATGCTGTATACCGATACCGACGGTGATGATCAGGCAGACCAACAACAGATTCTTCTCAGCGGATTTGACGATCACGACACCCACCATGCACATAGTGCTTATACGGCCGATCCTTCGGGGGCTATCTATATGGGAGAGGGCGTTTTCCTGCATACCAATGTAGAGACTTCTTATGGGCCGGTAAGGGCTACCAATGGCGGATTTTACCGCTATAACCCGAATCGCCGCCGCCTGGAACGAGTAGCTCAGCTTCCGATTCCTAACCCCTGGGGTATTGCCTTTGATGCGTGGGGGCAGGATTTCTTCGCCGATACTTCCGGGCCGGATGTCCACTGGATGATGCCCGGCGAAGTAAAACCTCGCTACGGCGTAGCTACCCCCAAGTCCAGAAACCTGATTGAAGATGCACATAGGGTGCGTCCCACCTCAGGTATGGAATTCGTTTCCAGCCGCCACTTTCCTGATGATGTACAAGGCGATTTACTCATTAATAATACCATTGGCTTTTTGGGTACCAAGCAGCATATGTTGGTAGATGATGGTACCGGCTACCACAGTGAGCATCGTCAGGATCTGGTGTGGAGTGATGATAAAAACTTCCGTCCGGTAGATATGGAGTTTGCGCCCGATGGCTCTCTCTATCTGGTAGACTGGCACAATGTGCTGATCGGCCATATGCAGCACAACGCCCGTGACCCGCTGCGCGACCATGTTCATGGACGTATTTATCGCATTACTTATCCTTCTCGTCCGCTGGTAGAACCTGCCAAAGTAGCAGGAGCCAGTATTAGCGAACTGCTGGACAATCTGAAACTACCCGAATTTCGCACCCGCTATCGCTCCCGTCGTGAGTTGAGAGGACATGATGCCGCTGAGGTGAAGAATCAGTTGTATAGCTGGATAGACAATCTGGATCAGGAAGATCCCCTTTATGAACATCATTTGCTGGAAGCTCTATGGGTGAGCTGGGGGCTTAATCAGGTAGATGAATCACTACTTCGTCAGCTACTTAAATCAGAAGACTTTCACGTACGCTCAGCTGCTGTGAGGGCTTTGCGCTATAATGGACATCAGATAGCCGATCAGTCTGAACTGCTGATGCAGGCAGCCCAGGATAACCATGGTCGCGTGCGCCTGGAAGCCATTGTTGCCGCCTCCTGGTTGCCCAAAGAAATGGGCCTGCCTATTGTGGAAGAAGCAGGTAAGTATCCTATTGACGACTGGATGACCGAAGCTTATGAAACAGCAGTAGCCCATCTTAACGGGAAATCTGTGCAGGAGAAAACGGAGGAGAAAGTGGCAACAAAGCTCACAGGTGCTGATCGTGATCTTTTCATTGCAGGACAGGAAATCTACAATCGCGAAGGTTTTTGCAGTACCTGTCATCAGGCAGATGGAAAAGGACTGGATCCTTCTGGCTTTCCTCCCCTTGCCCAAACGCAGTGGGTAATAGGTAATGAGGAGCGCCTGATCAAACTGGTGCTGAAAGGACTACAAGGACCTATTGAAGTCTTGGACAAAGAATATCCCGGACAGGTGCCGATGACACCTTTTGGCGGTATGCTGAAAGATGAAGAAGTGGCTGCTGTACTTACCTATGTGCGCAATTCTTTTGGAAATGAAGCCTCTCCCATTGCTCCGGAAAAAGTGAAAGAAGTGAGAGCTTCCATTGAAGATAAAACAGGCTTTTATTCTCCTGAAGAATTACTCAGGCAGCACCCGATTGAAGAATAAATAAATTAACACTACATATTATTTAGACAACCAAATAATGAAAACCATTAACCAAGTAAAAAAACTTATCTACCCCCTGCTGAAAGCTTTTTGTTTTGGCTCCTTAAGTTTGATTTTAAGTACACAAATCGTGCATGCCCAGGAAGGGGAAAAATGGGTTACTTACGAACCTGAAAATGGCCCTGGCAATGGGAAATACATTGTATTGGTAAGTGGCGATGAAGAGTACCGCTCTGAAGAAGCACTGCCAATGTTGGCTAAAATTCTGGCTAAACATCATGGCTTTAAGACTACCGTGCTCTTTGCCATTGACCCTGAAAACGGTGAGATTGATCCGGAATATAACACCAATATTCCCGGTCTTGAGCATCTGGAAACTGCCGATCTGATGGTGCTTTTCACCCGTTGGAGACATCTGCCTGCCGAGCAAATGAAGTACATAGACGCTTATACCAAAGCCGGTAAGCCAGTAGTCGCGATGCGCACCTCTACCCATGCCTTTAAGTATGATAGCGATGAGCAGAGCCCTTATGCCAGATACAGTTCTGACAGTAAGGTAGAAGGCTGGAGAGAAGGCTACGGCAGACAGGTACTGGGTGAGACCTGGGTGGCCCATCATGGTAAGCATGGCAAGGAAGGTACTCGTGGATTGATCAACGGGCTGCATGCTGCTCATCCTATACTAAAGAGTGTACAAGATATCTGGGGGCCTACCGATGTATACACTATCCGTGACCTGACAGAAGATGCTGAGGTATTGCTGTGGGGCCAGACTACGAAAGGCATGAGTGCCGATGCTCCCCTGAGCTACGAAAAATCAGTAATGCCAGTGGCATGGACAAAAAGTTACCAAAGCGAAAGCGGCAAAACTGCCCGTGTTTTCACCACCACAATGGGGGCTTCAATAGATTTGCAGAGCGAGGATTTACGTAGAATGATGGTCAATGCCTGCTTCTGGACCATGGAGATGGAAGACCAGATACCTGAAGAAGCTAATGTAGAGTATGTAGGAGAGTATGAACCTACCATGTTTGGCTTTGGCGATCATCAGAAAGGTTTGAAACCCTCTGATTTTGTTTTAAAATAATAATCTGGAAATCTAAAAACACAACAATCCATGACTAAAGTAGGATTTGACGTACTGGTCTGGTCGGCTGTGATGTCCGACGAAATGATGCCAATCATTGACAGGTTAAAAGAAATAGGCTATGATGGTGTAGAGTTTTTTATAGGCTCACCCGATGAGGCTGCCTATAAACGGATAGGTGATTACGTAAAAAGTCTGGGCATGGAAACTACCGTGGTCTCCGTCCTTAGCCCGGACATGAACCCCATAGATTCCTCAGTCGCCGTAAGAGAAAAAGCATTGGACCGCCTCAAGTGGGTCATTGACCGCGGGCATGATATGCATGCCAAAACGCTTTGTGGTCCTCTCCATTCAGCGCATGCGCATTTTAAGCAGCACGCCCCACAGGATGAAGAATATGGCTGGGCAGCGGAAGTTTTGCATGCCGCTGGCGATTATGCCGCCCAGGCGGATATTACCTTCGCCCTGGAGGCGGTTAACCGTTTTGAATGCTATTTGTGCAATACCATGCAGCAGATGACAAGATTGCTTAAGGCGGTAGATCATCCTAATATCAAAGCCATGTTTGATACGCATCATGCCAATATTGAGGAGAAAAAGCTTTCTGATGCTATCCGTACCATAGCCCCTATGCTGGCCCATGTGCATATCAGCGAAAACGACCGAGGTACGCCCGGTGATGGGCATGTGCCCTGGGATGATGCTTTCTCAGCATTGGCGGAAATTAAATATGACGGTTGGCTAACCATTGAAGCATTTTCTCGCAATGATCCCGACTTTGCCAATGGCATAGGGGTGTGGCGCGAATTCTCCCAACCCTGGGATATAGCCGAAAAAGGCTATGCCTTTATCCATAAAATGAAGGAAAAGCACGGACTTTAGTGTTTTTTCAAAGCACCAGGAAAATTAATGTTTAATAAACTTTGGCAGAGTGTCTTGCTGTAAAGATACTCTGCCATTATATTTATAGCCCCCTATCAAACTTCTACAGCTTGTTTTTAGAAATTGCTCTAGGATAATGCGAGTGACGAAAATAATCAGATAACAACTAATAATGAGTGCCAAATTAACGAATACTACCAAGCCTTTCATGCTTCTCAGAAGCAGCTTAAGTTTGTTCTGCTTCTTACTTCTGATAGGCTGTGGGGAGCAAGTACCTCCCTGTGAGGGCGTGGATACTACTGAAGCGATGAGGATCACAGACTCTCTTACCCAGTCATTGAAATGGCCGGAGGAGCTGGAACTGACTTATTTTGCCGGTCCTGATATTACGCCAAGTCCCGCCTGCCTGGCAGTAGCCCCTACGGGAGAAGTTTTTGCGGGTGTGGATATGATGGGGTCGCTGGGGAAAGATCCCGATAAAGGAGCTATCATCAAACTGGTAGACTGCAATCATGACGGGGTTGCTGATAGCCATACCGAATTTGCCAAAGTGGATAATCCTCGTGGAATTATTCCCATAGGTGATCAGGTTTTTGTGCTACATACCACCTTCTCTAAAGAAACCGGCAAAGCCAGCGGCATGGACCTGGTCGTTTTCAAGGATACTGATCATGATGGTGTGGCCGATGGTCCTTCTGAGCCACTTATCCAAAACATAAGCTCTCCCAAGTTCCTGCAAGACCGTGGTACTGACCATGCTACCAATGGCATCCGTATGGGCATTGATGGCTGGATTTACATAGCCGTAGGTGATTTTGGCTTTCACGAGGCCATGGATCGCTCAGGAAAGAAAATGACCATGCTGGGTGGTGGCATAGTCAGGGTACGTCCTGATGGTAAAGAGATGGAAGTCTACACCCACGGTATGCGTAACATTTACGATGTGGCCATTGACCCTTATATGAATATCTTTGCCCGCGGTAATACCAATGATGGCGGGGGCTGGAACATTCGTTTTTCGCATCAGATCCAATCCGGTGAATACGGCTATCCGGTATTATTCAAACATTTTACCGAGGAGATCATCCCTGCCCTGGTAGATGTGGGAGGTGGCTCAGGGACAGGTTCATTGTTTATGGACGATCCGCACTGGCCTCAAAAGTACAATCAGGTGCCGATGATGGCCGACTGGGGGAGAAATCAGTTGTACATTCATCGTGTCACCGAGGATGGTGCCAGTTTTACCCAGGAGCAGGAGGAGTTTATCAGCCTGCCGCAGATTACCGACCTGGACATTGATGGTTCCGGCCGGCTTTTTCTATCTGCCTGGGATGGCGCGGGTTACAAAGGAGATTCCAGCAAAGGCTTTATTGTGCGCACCGTTCCCAAAGACTGGGAGTATACCCCTTTCCCTGACATCAAAGAAGCTTCAGAGAAACAACTGGCTTCGCTCCTGAACTCAGAAAGCGCGGTGGCTCGTCTGCATGCCCAGCAGGAACTGTTGACACGTCCGAAAGAAGATGCCGCTGAAGCGGCCTGGAACGTTGCGGCAAACCAAAGTATCCCTCTTTACGCCCGGGTGGCAGGAATCTTTACCTATGCACAGGTCGCCGGAGAAGAGGGTGTGGATAATCTGGTAAATCTCGTTTCTGACAGGGATGTAAAAGAGTTTGCCCTGCGTGCCCTCGCTGATCGTAAACCTTATGTAGAAAATGTGCCGCTGGAGCCTTTTGTACAAAGTCTGAAAGATACTTCTGTGCGTATACAGGCTGCTGCTATTGTCGGGCTTGGCCGCTTAGGACATAAAGAAGCTGCCCGGGCACTCCTGGAGATTCCCGTTCCTGATTCTTTCGTAGCCCCCGCTAAGGGCACAGAAGGTCCGCATGCCTCCCCTAATGCCGCGATTGTTCCTGCCCACCTTGCAGTGCGTGCTTTGGTAGCACTGAATGCGGTTGACGCCTGTGTGGATGCCATAGGAACAGAAAATAGTACACTTGCACTTTGGGCGCTGCGCTACATGCACGAACCTAAAGCGGTAGAAGGCTTGATTGCTGCCTACGAAGCCGCTGATGACATTAGTCTAAATAATGAATTGGTTTCCACAAGTAACTCCTCTAATAGCGGAGATGCGCTGAAAAAAGAAATCCTTACCACCTTGTCTCGTCTCTACCAAAAAGAGGCCCCTTACGATGGCTCCTGGTGGTGGAGCACCCGTCCCGATACGCACGGCCCCTATTACAAGGCTGAAAGCTGGGAAGCTTCCCCTGAGATCAAAGCGCTGTTGGTGAAGGAAAGAAATAAAGTCAACGCTCAGGGTAAAGTATTCTTTGCCGGCCTCAATGCTAAGCACCGCATGGGCATTAGCGAATTTGGCGGAGAAGAAGTGGTGGCTGCCAAGGAAGAAGAAGTGAAGGTTGACCTGGCCAAAATCAGCAATGAGAAAGGGCAGATCGGCAAAAGTTCTATTGAAGATATCATGCTGGCTTTAGATGAGGTGAAAGGAGATCCAGAACTGGGTAAAACACTCTTTACCAAGCAAGGCTGTGTGGCCTGTCATAGCATCAGTACCAATGAAACCATGAAAGGCCCTTTTATGGGTCAGATCGGCTCTATCATGACCCGTGAACAGATCGCAGAGTCTATTCTTAAGCCTAACGCCTCTATTTCCCAGGGCTTTGCCTCGGTATATATCAAGACAAAAGATGGAAAAAACATCACCGGCTTTGTGTCGGAAGAGTCGGCAGAAAAAATGGTAGTACGCAATATCACCGGACAGGTCTTCAATGTCAACAAAGAAGATATTGAAACCCGGGAAGAACTGGAAACTTCCATGATGCCTCCCGGCCTGGCCAATTCACTCTCTTTTGAGGAATTTGCCTCCCTGGTTAACTTTCTTGCTCAGCAGAAGAAGTAACCGGTGTTAGGCAAGCTCTGCCAGGTTTTGGAAATCTGGCAGAGCTCCTAACAAATGAATTCGCTGACCAATTGACCCTTTATACTCCTAGGTTCATAAGAATAACAAATGTAGTAATCATGCTCAAAACGCTTGCATTCATTTTTATATTTATCATACTACATCACGTTACTTATGCGCAGGAGGTCTTGTCTGAAAATACTTCTACTGCCCAGCATCGGGGAGTCTATGAAGTTATCCTGAGCGCCAGTCCTACGGATGAAAATCCTTATTACGATATACAATGTACGGTCACTTTTACAAAACCCGATGGTACCGAAGTGCCGGTAGATGGCTTTTATGATGGTGGATTATCTTTCAAAGCCCGGGCTTACTGCGATCAGCCCGGAACATGGCAGTGGCAATCTGCTTCCAACAATCCTGGACTGGATGGGCAGGAAGGAACTTTTGAAGTACTGCCTTCCAATCTGCGAGGAAAACTCCGTATTCATCCGGATGACCCTTATCAGTTTGCCTACGACAATGGCGATTGGTTTCTCCACATCGGCGATACCGGTTATCGTTTTGTGGTAGCTTCCGAACCCTATTGGCAGGAGTATATTGACCAGGCCAGTGAGATGGGAGCGACCAAAATCCGCACCTGGTTTGCTATGGACAGAGGGACAGTCAATAACCTCTTTACAAACAATCAGAAAGACCTGGCGCTCTATTACTGGAAAGAAATTGAGCGAAGGATTTTGTACACGCTTCATCACCACCCACACATTAATTTACAGCTAATTCCTTATGCGGAAGATACCGAACTGATCAGAAAGTATGGTGAAGGAGATGAGGCGGCTCAACTGCTGGCAGAGTACGCGCAGGCACGTTGGTCGGCCTTTCCCAATGTGCAGTGGACCATCACCAACGACCGGGAGATCAGCCGAAGTGATAGCCTGAGCGGCAGGCAGGTACACTACGAAATCATCAATCAAATGGGTAAGGACATGGCGGAACGGGAAGCCTGGGGCACGCTGCTCACCAATCATCAATCACGCTTCAAAGGCTATGATCATGTGGATGAGCCCTGGTCGGATTTGATTACGCTGGAAGACCTTGACCAGGTAGGAGGAGAACTGATTCTGGAATACCGCCAGAAGAGGAAGCAGCCCGTCGTGCTGGATGAAGACCGCTACGAACTCTACCGCTATCCGGCGCACAGCAGGTATTATTTTCGCAGGCTCATGTGGGCTTCGTTACTCTCCGGAGGCCATGCTACCTACGGTGGCCTGAAGACTTACCTGCCCTATGACGGTCAGTCTTACATTGGCAATGAGCGTGCAGTGGAGGTCAGCTATGAGCCACACCAGGGCAGGGATTATGGAGTATCCGGCTACTTTGACGCTAACCGGAAAGGCATACTCTCACAGGGAGGGCATGATTTCCGCCACATCCATACCTTTTTTGAGCAGACCGGCCTGACGCTGGCAGGCATGGAGCCGGATGACGCGTTGGTAGGCAGTGACCCTTATCGGTGGAAATGTGCCCACGACGATAGCACTTACATCATCTATCTGGCTAATCCCAGCGGTACCGAACCTGGTACAGATCATCCTAGTCTGGAAGCTCCCTCGGTAAGTATGACTTTGCCCAGAGGCACCTATACTCCAAGCTGGTTTGATCCCGACTCCGGAGCCTGGGTATATGGCTCTGACAGCCGGGGAGGAGAAATGACCCTCACCGCTCCCGGTCCCGAGGACTGGATATTGCTGATAAGGAAGAAGTGAAAATAATAATGAGTCAGAAAAGTATGAGCATATCCTAAACCCCATGGCTGTGGCCCATTGGCCTGCTAAAAAGCTTTTTATTCCCTCAAATTATCGCTTGAAGGTGGTTTCTTCCTTCAAAGCGCAGCTATAAGTTTTGTAGGATGCAGATATTGCGTCAAAGTGCTTTACATCATTTTGTAGCGCACTTTTATCGCTTAAGAAGCAGCTTACAATATTTTGTAATGTGCATTTATTGCGATAATCCGCATTACGAAGAAATGTAAAGCGCTTTTATTGCGATAAAACGGATTACCATAAAATGTAAAGAGCATTTATTGTTCAGAATGCGCATGACATCAAATTGTAAAGCACTTCATGAGCTATTTAAGCAGCTTACGAAGAAATGTTGTCGTCTTTGACGGAATAAAACGCCTTTACAAAACCTCTCAGTTCACTTTGAGGCTCCTTTACCCTCCTTCACTCCCCTGTAGTGCAAAATTCTGACTTCAAATACAGTACAATAAGCCTAGGAATGCTCTTTCCAGCCTTATCCGACAAGTGAAAAGGGATGAAGCTTCATTCTGCGTGGATGAAGCAGTCTACATGCTTTTGTTTTTGGTTTGAGAGGGTGGATTCTACTGTTAGAGTTTTTTTATGGAGCAGTTTTGGTATAAAAAATGTTCTGTAAAGTAAACACAGTGAGGATATGTTAATGTCTCAGTTATCTTAACTCACTAGCAAATCACCAAGAGCTAAATACTCTATAATGTCAAAGCCAATAGCATTATTAATAATTAACCTTTTTATGTGGAATTCAGTAATTGGGCAAGTAGACGCCTATAGGGCTGATTCAGTATCTATTATAAAACATAGTCTTGAGTCTGAGATTGAAGGTGAGGTTAAAATGTTAATCTATCCAAGTATTGAGAAGCTGATTTTGGATGTAAAAGAAAGTTTTTCTTTTAAGAAAGAATGTAAGCTTTTTCTTGGGTTCAGATTATATAAAAATGGAAGTGTAGAATACATTGAGACAAAAACGAGCTGTTCCTCTGAAGAAGAAGTTGTTCTTAATTTGGATCAGTTTATTAAGTCAAGAATACACTCTATGGTATTAGGTGATGGATTTAAATTTGGTGTAGATTTTTACGATTTATATCTGCCCGTATTTGTTAAAAAGCAATAATAATTTTTTAACACTAGGACTAGATTGTGTTTGATAATTCAAAATAATAAGGATAGATCTGCCAAATTTCTAAAATTTGGTAGATCTTCTGAGCCTCAAATTATTTATCAGACTTTTCCTAGAATCTATAAGACTGGAAAATCGTTCTCTTTGAGAAAAGCAATGCGTTATGGGCGTAGCAGAATTAAAACTAGACATCTTTAGAATGGTAGATCAACTACCAGAAAGTGAGCTACAAAAGCTGTATGGCATGATTACACATCTTGCCAATCCTGAGGCCAAACCATGGGATACTTTATCTGAAGCCGAGAAAGCTGCCATAGAAGAAGGTTTAGCACAACTGGAGCAAGGCCAGGGGAAACCTCATGCCGAAGTGATGGCTAACTTCAGAAAAAAGTATCATCTATGAGTCAGGCAGAGGCGGTCCGGCGGGAGAGAAAATCAAAGAGGTATCAGTCTGGTCTGAGGAAGATGTGAAAATCTTTGAAGAAAATGGCAAGGTTTTTAACCAGTGGGTATAAAGATGATTACAAATTTTTATATGAGTCGCATATTTGTTGTTTCGTTTATAATCATATTTTTCACCATTTCATGTACCGAAAAAACCACTGACAATACAATTGAGATTAATAAGAAAGATTTAATTGGCGAGTGGTCAAGTAAAAATGAAGAAGAATTTTTATTGTTTAAAGATTCGGTTGTTTTACCATTGAGTTTTTATCTATTCTCAAATTGGAAATTTACGGACGATAAAATTCAACTATATGATATTGAGAGTGAATCGGATTCCTTATGGGTTAATTATTTTATAACAGGTTATTATCGTGATTCTTTAGTGTTGAAAAGCACTGTTTTCAACGAAGATTCTACAGAAGTAATTTTTTATAGAAGACCTCCTGTTGAACAAAATATTATTAAATCAATAACTCTTACAAAAAATTCGTATCCTGGTGAAACAGAGATATTTAAGATTCAACTTAATGATAATGGTGAAGTATATTTTAGCGAGTTAACCCAAAACGAGGATACACTCTTCAGTATATGTTCTTTAGATCAAAGTGAAATGAATATTCTCAACTCAATGATTCACAGAGTTGATCTTCCTAGTATTGATTCATTATATGTTTCTGGAATTTCTGATCAAGGATATTATTCTATTGATATCTTAACAACTACTCTTGAAAAACCTGTTTCTATTTTAGTTGACACAGGGGGAGTAGCACCTAATATGATTGTACGAATTATGACATTCATTTGGGCAACGACTAAGCTGAAATGCACGCCTTCACGATATAACGATTGGAAAATTTCTAGTTCTTCTATCTATTAGATTACAGTATAAACAAACATTTTAGAACAGATAACGCTCTCTCCACTTACCTACAGCAAGTTCACTACAGCTTTCTATGCAGCAATTTTGATATAAAAGTGTAGTAAAAAACGCTACAGCAAGGCACACGTTACACCAAAGCTAAACGCCAGCAGATGAGATACGGCTTAGATTTTATCAACACTTAAACTGCCAAAAGATAGAACAGATAAGCCCCATATACGCCTAGCAAGAGTGCCCCTTCCCAGCGTTTCAGGATAAATCCTGTTTTGACCAGGGGGATCAAAAGAACAGAAATGCCTACCATCACCAGGCTATCCACCAGGGCAATGTCCGGCGCTTTGATGGGGGTAATCAGGGTAGAGACTCCCAGAATGATCAGAATATTATAAATATTAGAACCAACCACATTTCCCAAAGCGATATCCGACTGCTTTTTGATGGCTGCCACTACCGAAGTCGCCAGTTCCGGCATACTTGTACCTGCTGCCACGATGGTCAGGCCAATCACTACATCGCTGACCTGAAAACGTTTGGCCAGGCTGACAGCATGATTGACCAGCAGATCTGAGCCAAAGATCAATACGCCCAGGCCCAGCAATATGAAGAGTACTTCTATGGCCCAGTGCCGGGAAGTTTTAGGCATGGCTTCCTGAAATTCTTCCTGTACTTCAGCATTTGCCTGCCGGGCTTTACGGACATTAAACAAAGTATAGCCTATGCTGCCGATCAGCAATACCATTCCTTCCAGGCGGCTCAGTTCGTAGTTCAAAAAGAAAACAAAGAATAGCAGGGCTGTCAGCAACATCACCGGCACATCCAGGCGGAGTACTTCTGCTTTGACTTTAATGGGATAACAAAGCGCGGAAACTCCCAAAATCACGCCTATGTTAAAAATGTTGGAACCTACCACATTCCCGATAGATATACCACCATTTCCCTGCAAGGCAGCCTGTATGCTGACGATAAGTTCAGGGGTACTGGTACCGAAAGCAACTACTGTCAGACCAATGATCAGGGGTGTTACGCCTAAACGAGTCGCTAAAGCACTGGCGCCGTTTACCAGCCAGCTTGCCCCGAAGTAAAGTAAAATCAAAGAAACGACAATCAGTAATACGTCAGTGAGCATAAGGCGTAGCCATTTTTCAGAAAGTATACGTCAAAGCCATAAAAAAGCATCCTTAACTGAGTAAAAAATATTTTATTGAATATGAAGCTAAAAATATTTTGCTGTGGCGCCCTTTTTTTTCCGCAAAAAACGTATTGAATTTCGTGAAACATCATGCGGAACAATAACCGAAGAGAAGATAGTAGATCTGCCATCCTGATATTATGACCTGCGTAAAAGGCAGCCCCAATATCACCATGCTACAAACAACAGGTATTGGGAAAAGCCTGCTATTTACCAGCTGTCTTACCGCTTGAAATAATCTGGTGCGTTATGCTGTCTGAAATGACTTTATGAATAGTCAGCTTACCGTTAGGGTTTCAGATGAATTAAAACAGAGTGTAAGACAACAGCTAATAAGTAAGGCTTTCATAAAAGGCTTGTCGTAAGTTTTAGTTATCCACGGCCTGACCTACCAGCAGTCGGAATTTCCAGCCTGTCTGGTCATCCACAGGCCCGCGGGTTTGCTTCATGATGATGCCGATGATGTCTTCTACCGGATCAGCGAAATATTGGGTGTTGAAATAGCCGCCCCAGTCAAAAGTGCCACTGCTACCTCGGCCTCCCATTGCTTCTCCTTCTTTATTAAGTACACCGAAAGCAAGGCCATAATGGCGACCAGTACCTTCCCACAGGTCACCGATCTGGTTGGCCATCATAGATTGGATAGTGGTGCGGCTCAGGAAGCGTGTGCCGTTTAGCTCGCCTCCATTAATATACATCTGTAAGAAGGTGGCGTAATCTCTGGCCGTACTGGATAGACCGGCACCACCGGAGAAGAAAGTCTTAGCTCCTTTGATGGGATATTCAGGATCGTAAAAAGTGACAGGCAAAGGTTCCCACGCTCCATCCACTTTGTGCTGTACTGCTACAAGGCGGTCGGCTTTGCTATCAGGCAGATAAAAACCAGTATCATCCATGCCCAGCAGATCAAAAAGACGCTCCTGTAAAAACTCGTCAAAAGGCATTCCGGAGATTACTTCAATGAAATAGCCTAATACATCCAGCCCTTCGCTGTAAGTATAGGCATCCCCCGGATTATGATGAAGCGGAAGCTGGGCCAGTCGTTTTACGCTTTCCTCTATGGTAATGTCTTCGGTAGTAAACAAGTCCGTGACGCCCGCTTTCTGGTACATCATCTTAAAGCGCTCGTCGCCGTCTATCATGCCATAACCCAGGCCGGAAGTGTGGGTGAGCAGATGACGTATGGTGATCTCCCGCTCAGCAGGTTCAGTGGTATAAGTCGTATCACTATACCGAAAGTTTTTCAGCAACTGAGGGTTTTTGAATTCAGGGATGTACTTGGAGACAGGATCATCCAGCTGGAAATGCCCTTCTTCCCATAACATCATCACGGCCGTAGAGGTAATGGCTTTACTCTGGGAAGCAATGCGGAAGATCGCATCCTTTTCCATCGCTTTATCAGTAGCAATATTGGCATGGCCAAAAGCCTTGTGGTAGACAATCTTTCCCTTACGGGCTACCAGAGCTACAATGCCCGGCACCTGCCCCTCTTCAATGGCTTCCTGGCACATAGCGTCTATTCTTTGCAGGCGTTCGGCCGACATATCTACGCTGGCAGGAGACGCTTCAGTAAGGGGTGGGGATTTTTGGAGAGACTTGGTTTGGGCCATTGCCGTAAAAGCAATGAAAAAGCATAGGCAGTTTAGTAGGTTGTTTTTCATTAGTCAGTTCGTTTTTAAAACCTTAAAGTATTAAAATTTCAGTGATGCTTCATGTTTTTATGTACTTAACTCCCACTTTTTCAAGAAAATCGCTCGGCTATCACTGCTTTTGGTTAGGGAATAGCTTGCCAGAGATGAAGTTCAGGTAGATATGCAAATTTCACAAAATAGATATAATTATATTTCAATGAGAAAATATTCAAAGTAATATGTATGCATTGCTCACATATTCTCATATAATTAATCATTGAATTACAAGCTATTGTAATTATTATGATTTTTTTAAAAGATATTTTCACATTGGATGATGTACCAAAAAACAAATAAATCAACGCATGAATAAGTATTTTTTAGTCAATTAAGCGGTTTATGTTTATATATTTGTGGGAAAACAATCAAAATAATATTTCTTACTCTATAACAATAACCAATGAAAACATGCTTGTCCATTAAAGTAACTTTAAGTATGCTATGCCTAGTAGTATTACTTATCTCTTCTTGTGAAGATGATGAAGTGACGGTTTATGAACCTACTGAACTAACCATATTGGGTCCTGAAGAAGTATCTCCCGGTGACACCGCTACCTATATCACTGATCGTTACGAAAATGAAACTTATAGCTGGACGGTACCCGCAGGGGCAACTGTGACCAGTGGTGAGGACACTCCGGTGGTTACAGTTACATTTACCGCCGCCGGAGGTGGCGAAATCAGCGTAGCTGCTCGCGGAATTAACGGTACTAAGGCAGTAGATGTGCTTACTTCTGCGCCGGAGGCTAGCATAGCGCTGGATAGTGGAGTAGTATTATCTGAAGGTGAGACTGCTAACGTGCTAATTTCTTTTGACCAGGATATTGCCAGCGCTCCCGAAGTCAGTATGGTAGAGGTAGATAAACTGGCAGGCGGTACCCTCGGTGCGGTAGAAAAGGTGGATGACCGTACTTTTCAGGTAGCCTATACCGCCGGCACGGGGGATGGCATTGATCAGGTCAGCGTAGTGCAAGCCGTATCTACCGAATTCTACGGTTCTGTAACGATGGATACCGTCATGACCTTTGATGTATACAAGGTAGATAATACCTCAGCCACCGGCGAACTTATGGCCTCACAAACGCCGGTTAGCGATGACATGGCGGTGACCTTGTCAGCAGTCTTTAGTGAAGCGCTCAGCACTTCTGACACCGTAAAGGTATCTGTCAATGGGATTACTACTGATGCTGCCTATGTTACCGATGCAAATATGATTACCCAGGACGGTATTACCTGGACATACGTGTTTGAGCCGGAAGATGGTGCCAATGAGTTGGCTTCTGTATCGATCAATAACCTTCCAGCCGATCTGGCAGGCAATGCGACCGAAGCAGTGGAACCGATCATTATCCAGATCAAGAATGATTAAATCGTGATATTGATGAAAGGCAGCTGTTACCGTGTGAGATGTAAAACACGCTAGATGTGGCTTCCTCAATAAACTTTTAGAGTTTATTGCCCCAGGTGTAGTGAAAAGCTGCACCTTTTTTTTGTGCTTTATCTTTAATGATCGAAGGTTAGAGGAGATAAGTAAGGTGACACTATTAGTTTAAATCATTGCTTTGTAGCAAGATACTCGCTTCAGTTTCTAACTGAAGTGGACAAATGAAGCAAAGTCTCAGACTTTGCCCTCATTCATGATTTCAGTCTTGAAGACTGAAACCAGTTTTTAGTTTAATGTAAATAAATCTTCATACTTAGTTATTCGCAAAGGGTATAAATCCGATGAAGTATGAAATAGTCTTCAACTATTTACAGCAAATAATTCAGTTTACTTTCGTACTAGTTTTGACTATTGCCAGTTTGGACAAAAACATGAAAATAAAGCATAGTAATATCATTTTTAAATGAATAACTTAAGCCCTGGATTTGGAATCAGCAAAGCATATATCCGCATCAGACCTAACCGATGAGTATAAGCGGTTCCCTACCGATCAGCCTGATATTTATCAGCAGAGGCAAGTCAGCTTTGAAGAAAGGAAAAATCAGTTAAATACTTGGCTTGAACCTGAATCGGGAGTGATTAAAGTAATGGCTTCGCTGTAATATTAAGCTCCCGGACAGTGTAGGAAAGAAAGATAGAGTCAAGCATCGGTAAAGATTGATGTAGTGATGCTGGGATAAATTTATCTATTTGCTTTTTGATTATGCTGACATAATTCATATAAATCTTAAATTTGAAAGAATACTTTAGCTAATACAAAAACCGAATGAGCAATCCCTCTAAAACTCCCCTTCTTCCCTTTATCTTAATTACGAGCTTGTTTCTGATGTGGGGACTGGCCAATAATATGACCGATACTTTATTGGCAGCTTTCAAGAAGATCATGAGCATGTCAGATTTCCAGACCAGCTGGATACAGATTGCCTTTTATGGTTCTTACTTTTGTCTTGCACTGCCGGCGGCGATTCTGATCAAGAAGTTTACCTATAAGACAGGAGTGCTTTTAGGGCTGGGAATGTTTATTGCCGGTTCTCTTTTATTTTACCCGGCAAGTCAGACGATGGTATATGGCCATTTTCTGGCTTCTCTATTCATCCTGGCAGGCGGTTTATCTATTCTTGAAACTTCTGCTAACCCTTACATCATCGCCATGGGGCCGGAAGACACAGGTACGCGTAGACTAAATCTGGCGCAGTCCTTTAATCCGATAGGTTCTATTATAGGAGTATTACTGAGTAAAGTGTTTATCCTTTCTAAACTGAATGCTGCCAGTGCTGAAGTAAGGGCCGGCATGACTCCCGATGAATTGAAGAACATACAGGCAGAAGAACTTGCAGCAGTGATGGGGCCTTATGTGGGCGTGGCCGTTCTTTTGTTAGCACTCTGGCTGACCATTGCCATTGTAAAAATGCCGAAGGCTTCAGACGCAGATGAAAGCTTGAATCTGGGGCCAACTTTTAAGCGATTGATTAAAAACCCAAACTATGTGTGGGGGGTGATCGCCCAGTTTTTTTATGTGGGGGCGCAAATTGGCGTCTGGTCTTATACCATACGCTATGTAATGCTTGAACTGCAGGTAGATGAAGATGAAGCTGCATCTTACTATCTGGCTGCCCTGGTATTATTTACCGTCAGCCGTTTTATCTGCACAGCCCTGATGAAGGTAATCAAACCCGGTAACCTGCTGGCGCTGCTTTCTATCCTGGCAGTAGCCTGTACACTCATTGTTGTGATAGGAAACGGTTATGTAGGCGTATATGCGCTGGTAGGAATTTCAGGCTGTATGTCATTGATGTTTCCTACCATCTACGGCCTGGCAGTGAGAGGTCTGGGTGATGATACCAAAGTAGGAGGGTCAGGACTGATCATGGCGATCCTGGGAGGTGCAGTGATTACTTCAGTGCAAGGTCAGGTATCTGACATTACAGGTAGTATACACCTTGCCTATCTGGTACCACTTTTCTGCTTTCTGGTGGTAGCTGTCTATGGAAGGCTGGCCCGAAGAAAAGCAAAGCAGGAGACACAGTATAGTCGCTGATTCTATGCATCCTTAAATTACTCACAAATCAACCACTGGCTGTGAGCGTGCATTTGTTAAAATAGCCTTGGCAGTTGTTAGGAGCTTTTTTGAAATAGTTCTTTAAACCATAGTGGGTGATGTTTTTTGGCTAAAAAGTGCATGGAATGAACCTTCCTGGTTAATTTTATCTACTTTAAGGGATTAATAATGCATACGTTTTGAAAAAATTAAAATTAATGCGAGTATTATTAAGAAAAGTGGAATAAGGGAGAAGCAATGTCTGAACAGCGAAATACATATTTGAAGCCTATTCATCAAACTGATCTTTTGTGGGAGGCATTTTGTAAAGGAAGTAAGCAGGCCTACTTCCAGATCTATCAGGAGTATGTAGATGAGCTATATAACTACGGGTATAAAATACATGCCGATCGCGAACTTGTTAAGGATTGCCTGCACGATCTTTTTGTCAATCTTTGGGAGAAGAGAATTCATCTGGCTAAGGTGCAATCCATACAGTTTTACCTCTATGCTTCTCTACGCAGAAAAATGCTGCGCACCCTGAAAAAAAGAAATCTGGAGTCCTTTTGTGACGAATCCATGTTTGAGCTTTTCTCAACAGGCTCTCATGAAAGCGTTCTCATATTTCAGCAGGAGCGTTCTCAAAAATCGTCTCTTCTGAAAAGCGCTATCAAACAATTGTCGGCTCGCCAGAGAGAAGTAGTCTTCCTGAAATATTACGATAACTTCAGCTATGAAGAAATTTCCGGAATTATGGGAATAAGCGTTGAGTCACTCTACAAGCTGATGACCAAAGCACTGAAATCGCTCAAACTTTTACTCCACGAAAAAGCTGTACACTCTTTTGTGTTGTTGATTCATTTAATAAACCCCCTTATTATTTAGCGACTTTACATTTATTGCGTTCAAATAATGAACGTTCTGTAAAAGTTAAAAATTTTTTCCTCTTGGTAGGGAAGGTTTTCTATTGGTATGTCTCTTAGTAAGTGAAACTAATACAACAACCGAAACTACCAATGAATTTGGATGACTCCTTACTGGATCAGCTACTCTCCGATGATGCATTCGTAGATTGGATCAGGCATCCTTCTCCGGACTTAGATTCCTACTGGCAAGCCTGGATGGGTACTGATGTCAAGCGGCAGGAGATAGTGGAAGAAGCTCGAAGCATCCTTCTTTCTCTTTCGTTTCATAAAGCATCACTTTCCGGTACCGAGAAGCGTGTACTTCAGGCACGCATTGCTGCTTCCATCGGAGAAGATGACGTGCAGCCGGTAAGTTCATCCGCATCGCACAGCCCTGCTCTCCTATACATGCGTTATGCTGCTGCTATTGTGGTCCTGACTGTCTTCACCTACTTTCTGCTAAGCGTATTTCAGGATACTTATAATACTGTGACCACCGCTTATGGCGAAACCAAATCCATCATACTTCCGGATAGCTCCGAAGTTACCCTCAATGCCAACTCCTTGCTCCGCTATCCCAGGGATTGGGAGAAGCAGGAGGATCGTGAGGTCTGGCTGGAAGGAGAGGCACTTTTCAAGGTAAGTAAGCAGGAAATCATAAATGAAGACGCTTCCGCGAAGAAAAGAAAGTTTGTAGTACACGCTACCCAATTGAATGTAGAAGTGCTGGGAACCGAATTCAACGTGAGAAATCGGGATGGGCAGACTGAAGTTACCCTTAGGGAAGGAAAAATAAAGCTACTCAGCGCAGTAGAGACAGCAGAAGAAGTAGTGATGCGGCCCGGTGAACATGCTCGCCTCCTGGCAAACCAAAAGATTGCCATCAGCAAAGTGAAAGTGGATGAATATACTACCTGGACAGAGCAACGCTGGTCTTTTCGGGATACTCCATTAGAGGAAGTGGCAAAATCCATTACTGAATATTACGGGCTGGAAGTAGAAATCACTGAAGCTTCGCTCAAAGACAGAAAGTTTAGTGGTTCACCACCCAAAGATGATATGTCGGCACTACTGCAAATGCTTAGTGCGATCTACCAGGTGCCGGTCCGGCAAGAAGGCAATACGATCCGAATGGGTCACTAAATCATATAGATTCAATCTAAATTTTTTTTTATGAACAAGGATGTACTCAATCTAAAAGCCTGTTTCCGAATAAGCATTTTTTGCTTAGTGGGAATGGCACTAGTATGTAGTCCGGCACTGGCACAAAACATGACTGCCAGTATACAGACAGCAAATCAGCCTACTGCAAGCCCTGTATACATTCAGGATGAAAAGCAGGTAGCTTTGTACGAGCTATGTAATCTGCTGGAAAAGAAATTCAGGATATCAGTCAACTATGAGTCTGATGTGCTGGATAACAAATTTGTAAACCGTAAAAAAGTAGATGATCTGCTTCAAACGCAGAAGGAGAAGTTATCTGCCAAGATGCGTGAGGTGTTGGATGACTATAAGCTCAATTTTGAAGAGTTTGAAGGAGATAACTTTATCATTGTCCCTCAAACTACAGCGCAGCCTCAGAAACTACTTCCCCAAAGTTTATCAGTACCGGAGGCAAATCACCAGCTGGTACTGAACAAGGTCAAGGGTCAGGAGATGAAGCGTATTCTCATTCAACAGTACGAGCAGAGCATTAGTGGAAAAGTTACTGATCTGGAAAGCGGTGAAGCGCTACCAGGCGTCAATATTCTGGCTAAAAATACAACTACTGGTACTGTTTCTGACCTGGATGGCAACTACAGGCTTACGGTAGCCGACGATGTTACTACTTTGGTTTTTTCATCAATAGGTTATAGTACTGAGGAAGTGACCATCAATGGCAGGAGTACCATTAATCTGGCACTATCTCCTGATATTCAATCCCTATCGGAAGTAGTGGTGGTAGGTTACGGTACGGTGAAAAAAAGTGACCTTACCGGCTCTGTATCTTCCGTAAAATCTGAAGAACTTACCGCTTATCCCGCTCAGGGAACAGTGCAGGCACTACAGGGACGCGCGGCCGGAGTAAACATTCAATCTAATAATGGTGCCCCGGGTGCAGATTTAAAAGTAAGAATTCGTGGTGGTACTTCCATCAACGCCAGCAGCGATCCTATTTATGTTGTAGATGGTTTTGTAGGGGCAGCGCTCCCTCCACCAGAAGATATTGAATCAATTGAGGTATTGAAAGACGCCTCAGCTACTGCGATCTATGGTTCTCGGGGAGCTAACGGAGTGATCATGGTTACCACCAAACGTGGTAAATCAGGTGATGTCAAAATTGATTTTAATACTTCATACTCTGCCCAGAATGAAATTAACCGGCTGGATCTTTTGAATGCCGATCAATTTACTGATTATATACAGGAGGCAAGGCCGAGCATTGCTGCAGGTGAAGGTGAAACGGATTGGCAGGATGAAATTTTCCGAACTGGCGCCATTCAGAATTACCAACTATCAGTTTCCGGTGGTAATGAGGCGGTTAACTATTACGTATCCGGTTCTTACTTTGACCAGAAAGGCGTTATTATTAATTCAGCCTTTGACCGTTTTTCGCTGACCAGTAATGTCGACATCAACGCTTCAGAAAGATTTAATCTGGGTGTCAACCTATTTGCACAAAGAAATACTACGGATGGTGTCAGGACGCAGGAAGGATCTGGTGGGTTAACCCCCGGAGTGGTTTCATCTACTTTCAAATTTGAGCCAGACAGAAACATATATAATCCAGATGGCACCTTTACCATTGCACGCCTGAATGACCCAATTGACAATCCTTATGCGATCGCTACCCAATTACAGGATGAGTCTATCAATGACCGCTTTCAGGCTAATATTTATGCTGAATATGATATTTTCAAAAACCTCAAGTTCAGAACAACTTTTGGGGCTACTACCAACAGCGGCAGAAGAGGAAGATATTCACCAACCACACTTCAGGAAGGTAGAAATGCCGGAGGAGGTGATGCACGTGTAGATGGAAGCAAGAACACCTTGCTGTTGAATGAAAACTATTTGACTTATAGCAAATCGTTCGGGCAAATGCATAACCTATCAGTGATGGCAGGATATTCTTTTCAGTCTTCTTCTTCTGAAGGCTGGGCGGGCAGGAGCCAGTCTTTTATTAATGACTCCTTCTCATTCTGGGGGCTTGGGTCAGCTTCAGTGTACCAGGCACCATACTCCGGACTCACAGAATGGCAGATAGAGTCTTACTATGGTCGCTTAAACTATTCATTATTAGATCGTTACCTGCTTACTTTCAACGCCCGTTATGATGGTGCATCTAACTTTAGTAAAAACAATAAGTGGGCATTTTTTCCTTCGGGGGCATTTGCCTGGAATATGAAAGAAGAGCAGTTTATGGATGATGTTAACTGGCTGAGTTTCTGGAAATGGCGTGTAAGCTATGGTTTGACAGGTAATCAGGCAATATCTCCCTATCAGACACTTGCCAGGTTTTCCAGCGTGTACTCGGTAATCGGAGGACAGGCAGTCAATGCCGCCCGACCCACCGAGGTTGCCAATGAAAACCTAAGCTGGGAAACTACCGCACAGCTTGACATAGGAGCCGACATTGGGTTCCTGGATGACAGGATCAATCTGACCGTAGATTATTACCGCATGGTAACTACTGACCTGCTTTTTGATGTTCGTTTGCCTCAGTATTCGGGTTATCCGGAACAGTTAAGAAACCTGGGAAAAGTTGAAAATAAAGGATGGGAAGCCATGATTTCTTCAAGGAACCTGACCGGAGAATTCCAATGGACGACTAACTTCAACATCTCAGCCAACCGTAATGAAGTGCTTTCTTTGCCTGATGGTAATGATATATTTTATGGCTCAGGCCCAGGGCATATGGTAGGACTGGGTGATACCCAAATTTTGCGCGAAGGATACTCGGTAGGAACATACTACGGATGGATCTATGATGGTGTATATCAGGAAGGTGATGATTTTCTGGAAGGCGGGGGATTTGAGCAGGAAGCCGGAGGAGAGAAATTCAGGGATATCGCCAGCCGGGATGAACAAGGCAATCTGACGGAAACACCTGATGGTACGCTTAACAGTGATGACAGAGCCATTATTGGTAACCCTCATCCCGATTTTATCTGGGGGTTCAATAATGATTTTAAATGGAAAAACTTTGACCTGAATATTTTCTTTCAGGGTTCTCAGGGCAATGATATCCTAAGCTATACGCTGATGGAGCTCAATCTGATGTCCGGTATCAATAATGCTACTACTGAGGCCTTGAACCGCTGGACACCCAGCAATACCAATACGGATGTGCCTAAAGCATTTAATGGTCGTACCCGTCGAGTTTCTACCCGCTGGATTTACGATGGCAGTTATGTGCGCCTGAAAAATCTCGCATTAGGCTATACTTTGCCAGCAAGCCTGTTGGAAAGCTTAAATATCAGCAAGCTAAGGGTATATGTGAGCGCACAGAACATTTTTACCATTACTGATTATCCCGGATATGACCCGGAAGTAAACTATGGAACCGCAGGTGAGCAAAACGGGAATCGTAACCTTGGCTTGGATTACGGAAGTTATCCCAACGCCAAGTCTTATACAGTGGGGTTAAATATTGGTTTTTAAGCAAATAAGCATTGAATTATGAAAACTCTTTTTAATAAAACTTTGATTGTTGCTCTGATCATCAGCTTTAGTGGCTGTGCTGATCTGGAGGAAAAACCGGTAGGGCTGCTATCGCCTGAAACACTTTTTAGTACTCCCGGGGATGTAGAAATAGCCATCTTTGGTGCCTATGGATGGATATCAACCGAGCGTCTTTATGGAAGACAATTTGTATCTGCCCTCATGCTCAGAGGTGATATGGTAGATATTGGAGACCGGGGGACCCCAGCAGAAAGGCAACAGGTCAATGATTTTAATATGGACTCTAATAATGGCATGGTGAGCAGATTCTGGCCCTACTGGTACCAGACTATTGGTGCTGCCAATGCTGCCATTGCCGGTGCAGAAACCCTGGACGTATCAGAAAGTGAAATTAATCCTCTGATCGCCGAAGCCAGATTCATCAGGGCTTTCAGTTATTATCATTTGGTAAGGGTATTTGGTGATATCCCTTATATTGATTTTTTTATTACTGACCCTGATGTTGTTCAGGATATTTCAAAGACACCGGCTTCTGATGTATATACCGGAATCATTGAAGATCTGGAATTCGCTAAAGAATGGCTGCCTGACACCCAGGACGGAGGAATAAGATCCAGAGCAACAAAAGGGACGGCGGCATCTTATCTGGCCTCAGTTTACCTTACCCTGGAAGATTACCAAAGTGCGTATGACGAAGCTAAGTGGGTGATTGATAATAAAGACAGATTTGGGTATGCACTTGAAGCTGACTATCAGGATCTGTTCAGAGCAGAAATAGCAGATAATCTCCAGGAGCACATATTCGCCATTGATTTTTTGGGATTGCAAGATGGCTCAGATGGTGCTGATGATGACATCATGGGGCCTATGACAGGAATCAGGGGAAGTGACAAGGTAGGATGGAGTGTACTGGTCCCTTCTATGGAGGTGTATAATACCTGGGATGATCGCGATTACCGTAAGGAAGTAAGTTTTGAAGACTCTACTTTTGAGAGTTCGGTTTTGGTGCCTTATACTGAATTTGATAATACACAAAGGCCTCACATCGCCAAGTATAACCGTTTTCCAGGTACTGCTAGTGGCGATACCAGAGACTCAGACAATAATTATTCAGCCATGCGTTATGCGGAGGTCCTGTTAATTGCCGCGGAAGCTCTGGCGGAAGTCAGTGGACCTAATGCTGAAGCCGTTGGTTATGTAAATCAAATACGAGCCAGAGCAAGAAACTGGGAGGGAGAAATGACCAGCTTTCCCGAAGATGTTTCTTTGGGTTTGACTAAGGATGATTTTATTGATTTGGTACTGGAAGAAAGGCGTCTTGAATTGTCTTTTGAGTATAAAAGGTGGTATGACATCAAGCGTAGGAGATTGGGTGAAGAGGTATTTACTGAACCCGGTTCATTAGAACCACACCCAAATTTTGATCCTAACCGTGATTATCTTATGCCGTTGCTACAAACTGACCTTGATGTAAACCCTAATCTCAGACCGCAAAACCCCGGGTATTAATAGGGTTACAGCTTGAAGATTATAGGTTAAAAACTTATTAAAAGCCTATAGTTAGTGGTTTGCAAATCTTCAATCGCACGGCGACCGTCCGGAATTTATTATTTGAAATAATGTTTAATAGCTGGTTTAATAAAGAGAGGCTTGATGAAATTTCATCAAGCCTCTTTGCTTATGTGCTGGTTTATGATGGCTTTCAAGCCAAGTCGTTTAACTGCTTCATATCATCCTGCTCAAGCTTAATGTGCGCGGCTCCGGTATTATCTTTTAGGTGTTCTACCGAACTGGTACCGGGGATGGGTAAAATATTGTCGCTGTGAGCCAGCAACCATGCCAGCGCAATCTGGTATACCGAAGCATCATGCTTCTTGGCGATAGACTGGAGCGTATCATTGTCTACTGCTCCCGAATCCAGCGGATACCAGGGGATGAAACCTATGTCCTGTGCTTGTGTCCATTCTACTTCATCCTGCCACTTACGATCGGTCAGGCTAAACTTGTTCTGCACACTGACGACCTCAAAATATTCCTGCGCCTGTTTGATCTGATCTACACTTGCCTCAGAGAGGCCAAGATGGCGAATATATCCCTGTCCCTGAAGCTCCTTTAGCTTTCCCAGAAATTCATCAGCAGGTACTTTTTCGTCAAAGCGGTGTAGTTGATATAAGTCAATGCGCTCTGCCTTCAGGCGTTTCAAACTGCCCTTCAGGGCTTCTTCAAGATGCTCAGGACGTCCGTTGACCGACCACTGGTTGGGTCCGCCGCGTTCCAAACCTCCTTTGGTAGCGATCAGCAAACTTTCAGGGTAGGGATGAAGCGCTTCGGCAATCAGCTCTTCTGATACGTAGGGGCCATAACTGTCGGCGGTATCTATGAAGTTGATGTCTAAATCCTGGGTGGCTTTAAGCACTCGTATAGCCTCAGCTTTATCTTTAGGAGGGCCCCAGATACCTTCTCCGGTAATGCGCATGGCTCCATAGCCTAGTCGGTTGATAGTGATATCGCTACCTAAGCTAAAAGTACCAGCGGCAGCAGCGTTTATTGTTTTGGTTTTCATAATCAATTTTATATCAAGTGTAAAAGATCGTTCTGATCAAAAAAATGTTCACCTAGTTACAACAGCTTCGTACTGCTAGGGTTATGAAAAACTGATATTTGTGAGGCCCTTTTCACGACGAATTATCTTATATGATGACATAATCCAGTTAAGTTGTTAGTTTTAAGAAACACTTAAGTCCCGACTGAATAGATTGAATGTGCTGAAGAAAGTTGTCCGCCTCCTACTGATCTTCTTGATCCTCTTGGGGGCCATATTGATGATAAGTATAGCCCCCATTGATGACTCTCCCTATCAGGAGCAAGCCTATTATAAGGCTACACTGGGCGCGCTGGATAGCCTGAAGAATGCACTGGCCTCTTCTGAAGGAACCCAAGCCGATACAGTTCAGGCTGGCTGGAGTGCAAAAAATATTACTCCTAGGGAGCCGGTCAGCCTGATGGGCTATGGCTGGAAAGGGGAGTATGAAAGGGTGCATGATTCTCTGCATGTACGGGCAGTGGTATTTTCCAGTCAGCAGGAAACGGTAGCCTGGCTCACTTATGAACTGATGATTGTGCATCCTGATCTGGCCGATGCCATACGCTATGCGGTAGATACGGCACAGTTCCCTGTTCAACATCTGTATTTTACCGCTGTGCATACCCACAATGGTTTTGGGGAATGGGCCCGGGGCTTTGGAGGAAAGCTGACTGCCGGAGGATATAATTCAGCATTGGTAGACTATATCGTGAAGCAAACCCTTGATGCCATACAGGAAGCATATGCTAGCCGTAGTCCTGTAAAAGTAGGGTATGAAGCGTTTGCTGTTCCTGAGTTGGTGCGTAACCGATTAGTGAAAGGAGGAGAGATAGATCCGTATCTGAGAGTAATAAAGCTGGAGCAGGAAGGAGGTAATACCGCTCTGATTTGTACTTATGCCGCTCATGCGACTTTTCTTAACAGCAAGCGCATGGATCTGTCAGCTGATTATCCATCTGCTTTGGTAGAAATACTGGAACAGAATACTGCCATAGATTTTGTCGCCTATGCTGCCGGGGCAGTAGGAAGCCATAGCCCAATACGGAAAGGAGAGTTCACCTATGAAAAAATGCATGCTTACGCACAGCAACTGGCCCAGCCTCTAATACAAAATGTGGATAGTATAGAAACTGAGTTTACAGCGCAGCTGATTTATGCGGATATTCCATTTCACCTGGGAAAGCCTCAGCTTAAGCTTAATGATAACTGGAGTGTGCGTTCATGGCTTTTTAATGCGGTATTGGGAGAACTTTACCCTCAGATCAGTGGAATAAAGCTGGGGAATATTCTAATGATGGGAACGCCAGCGGACTATTCAGGTATGCTGTATGAGCAATTGAGTGCGGAAGAGGCACAGTTGATCGTCACAAGTTTTAATGGCAGCTACATTGGCTATGTGATTCCCGACAGCCACTATGGTGAGAAGCATCGGGAAGCCAGGGAAATGAACTGGTTTGGCCCTTATACCGGAAGCTATATGACAGAAGTGATGAACAGGTTTAGCCAGCTGATGACAGAGGCTACACGATAGGACATAAAAAAAGCGGACAAAAGTCCGCAGGTTTGGTTTTGGTAAAATCTTACTAGGCTGAAATAACGTGAATCAGCTTTCCACTTTTGCTGAAGCGCAATTGTGTTTCAACTTCTTTGCCCTTCAGCGACAATAAATAAGTTTCTTCAGAAGTGTCCTGCAATGAGTAGCTCACGATCTGCGAGATCAGGTCAGAAGTTTCTTTTGCAGGAATGAGGTACACTTGTGAAATAGTATGCTTCCCAAAAGGACTATTCGCAAAGCTTTCCATCACTTTAGAAGGTAATTCAGATGCGTTGATAGGCTTAAGTTCCGCATCTTTTTCAATCACTTGCGCATCGCTATGCAGATAATTCTGGTAAAAATCTGAGGCGGTGATCTTATCTTCAGACCAACACAAAGCCGGTGATGGACACCACACTCACCAAGAAAAAAAATTGCATGAATTTCATAAATCCTCCTTTTCTAAAATTACCTGCTAGATAAAGTGAAAAAATCGTACCACTACCTTTAAATAGGCTGAAAAAGGATTTTTAAAGGGGTATATGCTTATTGAGGAATAAAAAGTGTAGAATCTTTTTCCCCACACATTACACACTGTGAACGCAAAATCGCTACACTTGTGTATTTTTTTTCATCAAATATTGCCTGCATATGTCCTGATAAGGAGCAAGATCAGGAGTAGGCATACCAATTTCTTTTGCTTTTTCATCCCAGTGCCTCATACGCAGACTCAGTTTAAACAGATCATCCTGCTCAAAAGCTGCTGCTTCCTCAGCATTCATTCTACCTCCCTGGTATTCCAATGTTTGCTTGCTGGCTTCGGAAAGCTTGTTGTAATAATCTGCTTCTTTAAAAGTCAGATATCTTTTGGCTTGCACATGGTTTTCTACCAGCTGCGCCATACGTTCAGAAAAGCCTAAGTGCCGGAGATAATCTCCACCGATCTTATCATGGCTCATTGCTCCGTAATCACCCATAAAGCTTTTGTCCTCCTTTTCGTTAGCTGCCAGGTGTCCGATGTCATGGAATAAAGCTGCCAGGATAACTTCGTCCTCATATCCTTCTCTGGAAGCGAGTTGGGCGCTCTGCACCGCGTGTTCCAGCTGAGTGATTGATTCTCCATACTCATCATGACCGTATTTATCAAACAGTCCGAATACTTTGTTGATGGTTTGGTCTACAGACCTTTCCTTTTGCATAAGGTTGAAATTTATTGTTAAAATACGGAATTAGGCAATAATATTTCCTATTGCCTCTTTAAGTCTAGGTTAACAATAGGCTAACGTGAAGAAGACATCCTTTGCTGATATTTCCTCCAGCTCTGCATAGACTTCTGGAGATGTACAGCTTTGTCTTCTTTAATGTTATAGCATTGCAATCCCACAGGACCATTAAAACCTAAATCAACAAAAGTTTTTACAAACTGGTAGGTATCAAAATTACCTTCTCCCAGCGGTTGAATATAAGATTGCCAGATGTTATCGGGATCAGAAGCATGTATATCCGCTCCATTGACACTAATGGCAAAAAGCCTGGGCATGGACTGTTTGGCCAAAAGAGGGTAAGCCTGCACAGGGTCTACTCCTTCCCGGTTTTTATGCGCCAGAAAATGACACAGGTTAAAGGTATAGCCCAGGTTAGGACGATCTACTTTGGCTGCTACCCGCATGGCATCTTCTATGCACTCTACCCAGTAATACATATGCGGATAGAGCATCACTTTGGTGCCGTACTGTTGTGCCATATCGGCAATCTGCTGTAAAATGGGTATGGCAATTTGGTCGTATTCAGGAGAAGAGGAGGGATGTTGCTTACCGGTAACGTACAGCCAGGGCATAGCGCCTGTGCCTTGAATTTTTTGAAATACTTCCTCCAAGCGCGGATCATAGGGCTGCTCAGGATTATCCAGATTCACATTGATGTAAATGGTAAAGAGCTTGAGATCATTCTCATGTAATTCATTTAACACCTCCTCAAAGTTCTCCAGTCCTTCTTTTTCCATACCATCATACCCATTGTCCAGCAGCAGTTGTACCTGTGCTTCCGGACTGTCATACTGTGCATCTTTTAGGCCATTGTTAAAGACAAAGAAAGGATTGTCAAGCTGCTCCTGTGCACATAGGGGCGAAATGATCAGGAACAGAAACAGCATTCGGATTAGGGACATAAGTCTATTTGGTTATCAGTTGTCGGAAGTAGCAGGTATTATTTCAGAAGTTTTGGGAAAAAACAGAGAAAAAGTAGTTTGCTCATTTCTGTTTGAGCTGGCTTTGATGGTGCCTCCATGCATGTTCATAATATTGCGTGAAAGGCTGAGGCCAATGCCGGAACCTTTCTCTTTGGTAGAAAAGAAAGGGACGAATATCTGGTCAAGCTTGTCTTCTTCTATGCCAAATCCATTATCAGTTACTTCTACTATAATTTGGGTCAGTTCTTCGTAGGCCTTCAGGCTCACCTCAGGATTTTTGGCATGCTCCAAAGCCTGAATGCTGTTGGAGAGCAGGTTAATCAGTATTTGTTCTACCTGCTTCCTGTCGGCACTAAGGTGTAGATTAGCAGGAAAGACGCTAGTGTCTAGTTGAACCCCCTGCTTTTGCAATTCGGCACGCATGAGTCGGTGGATGGTTTCAAAGAGTTCTTTTACCTGAAAAATTTCTTTTTGAGGTTGGGGTATTCTGGCAAGCTTACGGTAGTCTTCCACAAAGCCCATGAGTCCATCACTCCGCTTTTGTATGGTGCGCAGCGAAAAAGCCAGGTCTTCCAGCAAGCTCTCATCTACCTGGCCGGGTGTTTTCAGCTGTCCTTCGGGATTCTCCAGTAGCATCAGCATGGTTTCAGTTAAAGAGGAAATGGGCGTGACGGAATTCATGATCTCATGGGTGAGAATGCGGATGAGCTTGTGCCAGGCATCAATCTCACTCTGGTTAATCTCTTTTTCTATATCCTGAAAGGTGATGATCTTATAAGGTTGTTTCAGCAGAATGGCAGAACTAACATGCACTGAGAGGCGCTTGTTTTCACCTTTGACGGGGATTTCAATCAGCTTACTTTCATTTTCCCGGAGCTGTTCTACTTCCTCCACAAAACGTGGATGGCTGAGCATTAGATTACGCCAGTAGTGATAGCGGCCGGTTTGCAGCATGTCCAGCGCCGGCTGGTTGATCAGTGCTATCTCCTCATCTCCTCTGATAGAAATGATACCGATTTTGATATGCTTGACGATCAGCTTAAGGTATTCAAACTGTGCTTCCTTCTCTATCTTCACCTGCTTATAAGCTTCAATGATCTCTTTGAAGGCATCGTTCAATTCACGAAACTGCCTGCCTCCCTTTTGGCTGCTGAAACTGATGGTGAAATCACTATTGCGGATAGAAAGTAAAAGCTTAGCCAATTCACGATTAGTAAGGTTGACATAACGGATGAGTTCGTATACCTGTATGATGAGTAGTGCCCCCAGAATAATATGGTTGAATAACAAATCAGCTCTGCCCAAGATAAAGGCAAAGCCTATCATGGTGATCAGTAGCAGCGCTACACGTATGCTGGTATTTAGGGCGAATGACTTCATGGTAAATAGATCTGACAGATTTCAAAAATCTGCCAGATCTGCTACTCCGTTAGTAAATGCTTAATCTTATTTACAGCAAAATTTTATTTATGGAAATCTACAAATTGCCATTTACTAGCAAACCAGGTAAATAACTCTGCTTTCTTTAACCTATTTGCAGTTTCAAGTACCAATCTTGGGTAAGAACTCCAAGGGTGATTTTCTATGTCATCAGATATTTTGTGATGCGAAGGGTTATGGTGAATATACCAGATCAGACTTGTAAAATAGTCATCGTCAGAGACTTTCTTTCTTCTGAACGTTTTCTGAAACAAACTTCCTTTTCTCTCTTCCTGCTTGTTAATGGCTTTAGCATAAGCTAGAAAGAAACGCCTTAGTTTTTCACTTACCAGGATATGCGGTGGAATATGACTTATGTTCTTAAAATCAGCTTTGGCTGCTTGAAATACATCTTCCCATTTTTTTACTCTAATCAGCAAATGAAAATGGTTGGGGAGTAAGCAGTAGGCATAGGTGTCTACATAATTAGACATATAGCTATCATATTTTTGTAGAAAATAGAGGTAATTATGCTGGCGGTAAAAGATGGGAATGCCATCATTTCCACGGTTGAATATATGATAGAACGTTTCCGGTTCAAGGGAAATGCTGATATCGTCTTTGGTACTCATCTTTAGAGTTTTTAGGAGATCTGACAAATCTTTGAAATTTACCAGATCTGTATATTTTACAAGCCATACTTATCCAACCTCCGATAAAGAGCGGTGCGGGTCAGGCCCAGTGCCTGAGCAGTGCGGGTTACGTTGCCCTGGTGGCGTTCCAGGGCTCGTTGGATGAACAGCTTTTCATTTTCATCCAGTGTAAGCGCCTCTTCCTCCTTCGGCTGATGGCTAAGGATATTACCCTCGCTGAAAGCAAAGTCTTCCGGCTGCAAAGTGTCGTGCTGGCTCAGGATAACAGACCGCTCTACGGCATGTTGTAGTTCCCGCACATTTCCCGGCCAGTGATAATGCTCCAGCTTTTTTAAAGCTGATTTACTAAGCTGGCGCCCGGGCTTGTTGTATTTTTTTCCATAGATATCCAGAAAATGTTCTGCTAGCCTGAGGAGGTCGTCTTTACGCTCGCGCAAGGGAGGTACCACAATCTCTACGGTATTAATACGATAGAGTAAATCCTGTCGAAATCCATCATCTTTACGGTCTGCCATCTCGTATAAAGGTATATTGGTGGCGCAGATCAGGCGGATGTTGAGATGGATTTCTTCATTGCTGCCCACCCGGCTTAGTGTACGATTTTGCAGCACACTTAACAATTTAGCTTGTTGAGAGCTAGACAAATTACCAATTTCGTCCAGAAAAAGTGTGCCTTCGCTGGCCAGTTCAAACTTACCGGCTTTGTCCTGATAGGCATCAGTGAAGGCCCCTTTCTGATGTCCGAAGAGCTCGCTTTCCATCAGACTGTTGGTAATGGCCCCCATGTCTACTTTTACAAAAGGCTTATTCCTTCTCCCTGACTTCAGATGGAGCAAACGGGCGACCATCTCTTTGCCGGTACCATTTTCTCCCAAAATCAATACATTGGCATTGGTTTCAGCCACTCTGTCAATCATATCATATACCTTTTGCATAACTGCAGACTGACCGATCATCTGTGGTGCCTGTAAAGCTTCAGTGTTATCTTTCGAAGGTGCATGCTGTCCTCCTTTGCTCAGAGCTTTATAGATAGTATCCAGCAGTTTGCTGTTCTTCCAGGGTTTGAGTACGAAGTCGGCAGCGCCCTGCTTCATCGCTTCTACCGCCAGTTCTATATCTCCATAGGCAGTGATGAGTACTACCGCGGTTTGCGGAGCAATGGTGAGTATGCGTTCCAGCCAGTACAAACCTTCCCGTCCGTCATGCTCACCTCTGCGAAAATTCATATCCAGCAGAATGACATGATAATCTCCACGCGAAACAATGCTGTTGATGTTAGCGGGATTTTGTTCCGTATCTACCTGTGAGAAGAATTGTTTGAGAAACATGCGGGCCGTTCCCAGCACGTCCGTATCATCATCTATGATCAGTATTTTCTTGTCCTGCTTCTCCAATGTTCTAGTTTCTTTATTTAAAGCTAATAAAAAGCTATCATATAAAACAGATGTGCATTTATGTGCTGCCAGCGGACAATCCACTGTCACGAAAACGATACAGTTTTTCAGGTGAGGAATGATTAATAATGAATGAATGATCTGATAATCAATTAATTATAGAATGATATAACGATTGGCGAAGAAGTTGAACGGTTTTAATGAACAATGATTAATAAACATGATGTACAAAAGCTCTCTGCGTAACCTCTGGAAAAATAAGAGCCACACTACCATCAATGTGCTGGGGCTTTCATTGGGCATTACCTGCAGCATTGTATTGTTCCTGTTGATTCGTTTCTGGCTGAGCTTTGATACTTACCACAGTAAAGCAGATCGCATCTATCGGCTGGTACGCACCACCACCTATCAGGGAAATACCGACCATACCGGAGGCGTGCCCGTGCCCTTGCCGGATGCTTTGCGCACAGATTTTTCGGACATAGAAGAAGCGGTATTCATGTCGTATTTTGGACGTGGACTGATAACAATCAATGGCGGAAGCGATGAAGCGAAAAACTTTCAGGAAGAAGAGGGGCTGGTGTATATTGAACCCACTTACTTCAAAATATTTGACCGTCCGCTTGTGCAGGGTAATCCGGCTACCGCGCTTGATGATCCTAATGAGGTAGTGCTATCCGAATCTATGGCTGAGAAATATTTTGGCAAGCAATGGCAGGAGCTGGAGATTGTGGGGCAAAGTGTTACTCTCAACAAAGAAACTGAGCTGAAAATTACCGGCATTGCCAAAGATCATCCCGAGAATACCGACCTGCCTTTTGAGATGCTTATCTCTTATGCCACAGTAAAAGATGCCATGCTGGAAGATGGTGGCTGGGGGAGCATTGACAGTGATAATCAGCTTTTTATGTTGCTGGCCGAAGAGCAGTCACCTGCCTTAGTCAATGAAAGGCTGCCTGATTTTATGAGCAAGTATGATGACATGCAAATGGAGGGAATGCAGGTAATCTTATCTTTACAGCCTCTTCAGGAAGTGCATTTTGACGAAAGCAGATCTGCCTACAGTTTCGGGACCATTCCTATGCCTGTCATTTATTCCCTGAGCATAATAGCAGCCTTTATGGTGCTGATTGCCTGCATTAATTTTGTCAATCTGGCGACCGCTATCGCTACCAAGCGGGCCAAGGAAGTAGGCGTACGCAAAGCTTTAGGCAGTTCTCGCACTCAGCTCATGCGCATTTTTATGGGCGAAGCTGTCATCATCACTTTCATCTCCGTACTGGTGGCTCTGGGTGCGGCAGAACTTTTGCTGATCAGGATGAACGACTTTCTGGAGCTTGATCTGCAAATGGACTTACTGCAGGATGTTTCCCTGTTCATCTTTCTGTTTGTCGTACTGCTGGTTGTCAGCTTGCTTTCGGGCGCCTATCCCTCCTGGGTGCTGACGCGCTTTGAGCCCAGCAAAGTGCTCAAAACGAGCATGTCACTTTCTAACCAAAAAGGCTATAACCTCCGCCGAGCTCTGGTGATTTTTCAGTTCGTCATTGCCCAGGCTTTCATCATCGGTACGCTGGTGCTGATCAGCCAGACCCGTTATCTGAGGCAGGCCGATCTGGGTTTTAATCAAAAGGGCATCGTATCAGTATTCCTACCGGGAGAAGATACGCAAAGCAAAAAGACTTTAAAGCATGAGCTGCTTCGTATCAATACGGTAGAAAATGTCAGTCTGGCCTACAGCAGCCCTTCTTCCGGCTCAGTATCCGTCACTTCCTTTACCATTGATGGTGATGAGACCACCTATCATACCCAGGTGAAATATGTAGATGAAGATTACGTAGATGTGTATGGACTGCAACTGCTGGCCGGTACAGGGCTCATTGAATCGGATAGCATCACCCGGCTGGTGGTCAATGAGAGGTTTCTTAGCAAAGTAGGTATTAGCTCACCTGAGGAAGCCCTGGAACGACAGGTAGACATCTGGGGCAGAACATTGCCCATCGTAGGCGTGATGAAAGATTTCCATACCGTATCGCTGAGAAATACGATTGAGCCTACTGTCCTGATAGATGCCAGTAACTTCCGTCAGGCGCATGTGCTGATCAACACCAATAATATAAGCAATACTCTGGCAGAAGTTGAAAGTCGCTGGAAAGCGATCTATCCTGAATATACTTTTGATTACAGTTTTATAGATGAAGCCATTGCTGAGTTTTATGAAGGCGAACGCAATATGTCGGTCATCCTTTCCATAGCCTCTCTGGTTGTGATTTTCATCGGCTGTCTGGGCTTGTACGGATTGATCACCTTTATGGCAGAGCAGAAAACCAAAGAAGTGGGCATACGCAAGGTACTGGGCGCATCAGTGAGCAGCATCGTCAGGCTTTTTTCGGTAGAGTTTTTGAAGCTGATCCTGATTGCTTTTGTGGTAGCAGCACCCTTGGCTTATTATGTGATGCGCTTGTGGCTGCAAAACTTTGAGTACAAGATTGATCTGGGTATAGGATTGTTTGCCGCAGGTATACTGATTACGCTACTGATTGCCCTGACTACCATTACCTACCGATCCTTGCAGGCTGCCCGTACCAATCCCGCGCAGGCGCTGAGGAATGATTGATAAACAATGAGCAAAGTAATGTCTGGGATTATTTTGTAAACCGTAAGCCTGTCTTATAAGTCATGCTGAGTGCAGGGAAGCATCCTTTCCGTTTTTGAAAATATAAGCCTATTAAATAGAAAAGAGTTTTCGCTAACGCTCAAAATGACAATTGAAGGAGTTATGATAGGTTCTTCTCTGTACTAACTTATAATTATCTCTAGCTATTTGTTAAGGAAATTATGCTTGGTTGCCTATGCGCTAAGGATCATACACCGCTATGATGGATAAGCAACAGATTTCAGGGATTTGCCTCTATGAAGCAGCTTAACACCCAATCTTCTTCATCATACACAGATGTTGGGAAACACTTGCCAAGCATAAGAGCAAAGCCTTATCAATTCACGAAATAGCTAAGGGAGTTTATAGGGATATGCTTATATTGCTTTGTGTATTATGGGTATAGCAGCAATATATATTGCAACTATAGTGCTCTGCAAGCAGGAAGAAAAAGAAATACAATAATTACAATCATAAAATAAGCAATATGAATCCAGTACACAGTAAATATGATTCTGCTGAAACACTTATTTTTCCAGATGCGATCACCTTGAAAATTCTTCTTTCAGGTAAGCAAACTAATGGCAACCAGGCAATATTTGAAGATATTGTTGAGCCGGGAGTTGGTCCGGGCAGACATGTTCACCGCCATCAGGATGAAACTTTTTTCTTTTTGGAAGGAAAATTTATCGCCGAAGTAGGAGGTCAAATGTATGAATTTAAGCCCGGTGATGTAGCCTTTATTCCAAGGGGAACACTTCATGCCTTTAAAAATGTGGGGGGTACTCCCGGAAGATTACGTTATATCTTTTCTCCGGCACAGACCATTGAAGAGATGTTTCGGGAATTCCATAATGCTTTAGCCACAGGGGAATTCACTATGGACAAAATGGCTCAAATATCTGCCAAACACGGACAAGAGTTTGTTGGTCCACCGCTTTAAGTTGAAACTATTTCTAAAATCTAAATGGAAGCCAGTAGAGAACAATGCGTAGCTGACAATGTTCGCTAATCGCTTCACACTGCAGTTACACGAGCCGTTGGCGACAATCCTTTATATATTGAAACATTTACTTCTAAAGCTAACGAGTACGCTATCCAACTTTTTCTTAAATTGGTAAAGCTCTTTGTAAGGCCGATTTTTAAACTGTTGCTCCATTTGGAAGCACGGGTGCAATCCTGGTTGAGATGCTTGCGATTACTTCAGTGGCGGTGCTGGTTACAGCAACCCCGTTCAGAATATTTTCTTGCCAAAAGCACATCTCCTTAGAGCTCAAAAAAATTCTATATCATGGAACAGGAATCAATCTCTATGGAAGTCGTCAACCCCCAAGCTGCGGGTGTTGACGTTGGCAGTCGCTCCCACTGGGTGGCTATTGGTCAATCCGAACAAGATGTTCGGGAATTTGGGGTCTACAATCAGGACCTTTTCGCAATGGCAGAGTGGTTAAAAGATAATCTTGTTAAGACTATTGCAATGGAAAGTACCGGAACTTACTGGCAAAATCTATATGCGGTTCTAATTTCAAAGGGATTCCACGTCATCCTTTGCAATGGGAAGTTCACCAAGAATATTAAAGGCAAAAAAACTGATATCAAAGACTGCCAATGGATACAGAAGCTTCATACATTGGGGTTACTCACCAGCAGTTTTCTTCCAGATGGTCAGACTGAAGAACTCAGAACTTATTGTCGTCATCGTGCCAACTTGCTTCATTCAGCGGCTTCTACCTCTAAGAAGATGCAGAAATACCTAAGGCTGCTTAATCTTAGACTTGATGTAGTGGTGAAGGACATCTGCGGTCTTACAGGTCTGCTGATTATCCGCTCTGTCTGTGCTGGAGAAACAAATCCTAAAAATCTTGCCTCCCTACGCCATGGAAATTGCAGAAAGAGTGAAGAGGAAATTGCCAGGGCTTTGCAGTCCAATGGCAGGAAGGATTATCTTTTTGCCCTTCAGCAGGAACTGGAAATGTATGACCATCTTCAACTCAAGATTGAGGAATGTGATAAAATGATAGCAGCAAAGTTAGATGAGATCATAGGCAGTGATGACCATAAAAGAGAGCATCATATTGAACCCAAACCTCATAAAAGAATAAATAAGAATACCCCGAAAGACATTGACCTGAATCTAAAATCCTACCAGATGTTTGAGGGCACAGATTTACTGGCTATTGAAGGCATGAGTTATTCTACTGTACTGTCACTGATGAGCGAAGTAGGATTGGAAGGGATCAAAAAGTTTCCCACAGCTAAGCATTTCGCCAGTTGGTTGAGGCTAGCCCCGAACAATAAAGTGAGTGGGGGAAAGTTGCTATCCAGCAAAGTTCCTAAAGGAAGTAACAGACTGAAAATAGCCCTGCGGAATGCAGCTAATGCCATAGGAAATCTCAAGGACTCTACACCATTAAGAGACTTTTTTCAGCGCATTAACTTCAGAAAAGGAAGAGTATCAGCTATTAGTGCCACAGCCAGGAAACTGGCGGTAATTATCTGGAATATGGTGGTGAAAGGAGCGCCTTATGTCAATCCGGAAGGATACCTTTACTTGGATCAGAAAAGAAAGCTGGGCTTGGTCAAAAGGATCAGAAAGCAAATTGATAAATTTGGATTAACTAATGAAGAATTAGGAATAGTAACTACTTGATAATCAACACTAAATTTTACGTTAGTCAGAAGCTGAAAAAAAAGCAATTATTATAATGAAAAACAAATTGGCCATTCGAAGAATTGTTCCCAATATTTATTCAAATGACATAGAAAAAAGCAAGCAATTCTATACCGAATTTTTAGAGATGGAATTGGCGATGGATATGGAATGGATATTGACCTTTGTTTCCAAAGAAAACTCAACTGCGCAAGTATCGATTTTTCAAAACGAAAAAAATAAAACATTAGATAATACAGCAATATTTTTATCAATTGAGGTTACGGACATTGATGATTGGTATGAACGAGCTAAAAAACAAAATATTGAAATAGTATATCCAATTACTGACGAAACTTGGGGAGTAAGACGATTTTTTGTAAAAGATCCTAACGGTGTAACTATCAATTTATTAGCACATTTAAAATGACAAAAATGTGAACTACACGAAATCATGTGAGAAAAGCCAGTTGCCAACAAAGGCTATAGCAAATGCGGGCTGACTGCTTAAAAATGAAAACATTACAACTTAAATAACTTTGCGGTAGACGAACAAGAAATCAGATCCGAAATCCTGCACTTGTCATACCCGAGACCGTCGGCAACCTGTATGCGAGATGGTGATATAGGTAAATCGATAGAAAATGTGAATTTATTGTGGGAAACAAATTTGTAAGTTATTTTTCAAAAATATCACCTCTCTCCAAAGAAGAGTCAGAAGCTATAGCTGAAAGCATGCAAACAAAATATTTCAAAAAAGGAGCTTATTTATTACAAGAAGGACAAATTTCAGCAAATACATATTTTATTCTGGAAGGCTGCGTTAGAGAGTATATATTAACAGAAGGTGATGAAAAAACGACTAATTTCTTTACGGAAGAGCAATGGGCAATTTCATTAAATAACTTTGCCACAGATAATACTGCAAAGCATAATTGGGTTTGTGTTGAAGAAACGACTGTAGTTGTGGGAGACGAGCAACAAGCCCAGGCACTATTCAAACGATTTCCCAGATTTGAGACCATATCACGAACCATCATGGAAGCTGCATTTCTAGAGCAAAAAGAAGCTTTGTCTTCCTATTACACAGATTCACCTGAACAGCGCTATCTGAAATTAATAAAATCAAGGCCGGGCCTAATACAGCGGGTACCCCAATATCAACTTGCAAGTTATTTAGGGATACAACCAGAATCTTTGAGTCGCATTAGAAAACGAATCGCTTCAAATACTGATTAATCCTTTATAGTTGGATTATCCTAAACAGTAATAATAACGTTTCCTCTTTTGTGTCCCTTTTCTACATATTTATGGGCTTCGACCATTCTTTCCAAAGGATAAACACTATCAATTACAGGTTTAATCTTCCCTTGTTCTGCCAACGATTTTAAATTAAAAAAAGCTTCTCTGGTCGTTAAAGGAGTCCCATGATCTATGGAGATATATTTACCGTTCGGAGTGAGTGTTTTTTTACTCTTCTCTTTTAGTGCCGATGATTTTGAATTGCCTACAGCGTCAATAACATATTTATAAGTTTCCAATTGTTTTTCAGCATTTTCTGCTGTGTAGTCAATCATCTGATCACAGCCCAGGGATTTGACTAAGTCAAAGTTCCGAAGACTGCATACACCAGTGACATGGGCACCCGTATTTTTCGCCAATTGTATCGCCATAGTACCTATGCTTCCTGAAGCTCCATAAATGAGAATTTTGTCTCCTTCTTTTATAGATGTCTTCTTTAACAAATGAGAAGCTAGCAAACCTCCATATGGAATTGCTGCGGCTTCTTCAAAACTAAGATTCGCAGGTTTTAGTGCAAGATTCCAATCTTCTGGTAAACATATATATTCTCCATAAGAACCAAAACGGCGGTTGGTAGGTGAAATAGAACCATAAGCAAAAATCTCATCCCCTACGTCAAACAATGTCACATCTTTACCTTTACTCTCTACAATCCCTGATGTTACCATCCCCAAAACAGGATTTCTTGGACTTCCAAAACCAAATATGAGTTGGAGTATGAATCTGGGAATCAGAGGTTCATTCAGTCCACGAATAAGAACGTCACTTGTGGTTACTGAAGTAGCACGTATCTTTATAAGTACTTCATTATCATTTGGTGTTGGTTTTTCAACATTACTTAAAACAAGGTTTTCCGCATCACCATACTTTAAACATTCTATTGCTTTCATAATTTCTACTTTATTGGTTAAATAATTATAGAAGTAAAATTAATCTGGTTGAATCCCAATTTCATTGACTTGGGTTAAGAAGTGAAACTGAATTCGTGAGTTGTAAAAAATCCTGAAAAAGAATGATTAATGAAAGGCAGCCGATAATCGTGTAGACGGCCAGTGAGCTTGTAGCTCACTGGTGCGCCTCACATACCACTGGTCGTACGGGCCATCGTGGCGCGATCGCGTAACCAGCGGTTCGCTGAGATTGAGAGGTTTCTCTCCGCCCATTCTAAGACAAGGCTGGCAGACTCTTAATCTGTAAACCTCCCGATTACATTTAGGACGAATTTAACATTCGGTCCTTCACTGTTCTGTGAGACTTCAGGGGTATGGTATTAGCAATCCCTGCTCGTTCCTCCAGCTACTATGACCTCTGTCGGCAGCCGACGCTGTGACTTCTCAAGAATCCAATAGTGGAACTTGAGACCTCCCTTGGTAAGGTAAATACCCCGCGCCGCGTCGGCTTGTGCCTATCATTGCTACATCTACTATTTCAACACTATCCTCTTGCGAGGTTTTGGACTTCGGTATGATGTGCTACCTCATCCGGTCTCGTAGCCTCAATATGTAGTCTCTGTTCGTCAGTACAGACACCGCAGTCTGGCCGCTCGGCCTTTAGATTTGTAGAGTATTAAAATTCAAAGAAAGCAGTTGTTACTACTAAAGTGTGCGAATGTGTGTAACTCAATAGAGTTATGCATATTTGCACACTTAGAAAGAGCCATTACCACAGAGGCACTTTATCGTCTCGGCCAGGATTAAAGACCTATGGACCGATTTAATCCTCTGCTGGATTGCTTGCCCTAAGACTTCAAATAGAAATTTAGGCTCATGACCTACTAGTAAGGTATTGAAGGTGGACAAGCGTATTGACTCGCTATGTGGAACTGTTGAACATAAAGCTATGCATTTTAAATATTTTATCGGTATTGATGTCTCAAAAAGTACACTAGATTTCTGTCTGATAAGCGCAGGAAAGGTAGTTCTACATCTCCAGACAGAAAACAATAGTAAAGGTGTCAAAAACTTTGTCAAGCAGTCTGGTTGTAAGCTAGAGGAGAGCCTGTTTTGTATGGAGCATACCGGAATTTACAACTACCCTCTGCTAGACTATTTTTCAGAGAAAAACACGGCTATTTGGCTTGGGAAGCCCCGCTTGAATCGGCTCTACGCATTAAGCACTCAGTCGGCTTACAACGTGGTAAGAATGACAAAGTAGATGCGGAACGTATTGCCTTTTATGCATACAGGAACCAAGACAGTGTAAAGCTTTGGCAAGCTACGCGTCCGATCATCAAAGAACTCAAAATACTGACAGCACTTCGCACCCGGCTCATCAATGCTAAAAAGCAGCTTAAGTCCTCACTGCAAGAGAGCGGGGAGTTTTTAGGTAAAGCTTTGCAAAAGAAAATGCAACGGTGCTGTCAGCACTCACTAAAGGCTTTAGAGAAAGACCTGGTCCAGGTCAACAAGCAACTGGATGAACTGATCCGCTCGGACGAGGAACTCAACCGGTTGTTCAATCTGGTTACCAGCGTAGAGGGCATTGGGACAGTGACAGCCAGAGAAGTAATCATCACCACTAATGAGTTTAAGGCCTTCACTGATGCCAAAAAGTACGCTTGCTATGCTGGAGTTGTACCTTTCCAGTACAGATCAGGCACTAGTATCAGGGGCAAGGACCGCGTGTCTCACTTGGCTAATAAAACAGTCAAAACTCTTCTGCATATGTCTGCGCTCTCGGCGATTAACCATTGTGAAGAATTACGCGATTATTATCAACGCAAAGTAGCCCAGGGGAAGAACAAAATGTCAGTAATCAATGCCGTAAGAAACAAACTGGTCTTACGCATATTTGCCGTCGTGAGAAATAACCAGAAATATGACAAAAATTATGAGTACACACTTGTGTAAATCATAGAAATCGGTCCGATTACTTCAGTGCATGGATCACTCCAAACCACCTTGCCACTTGCTTAGCTTGGGGTAACGACTCCCCCGCCTACAGGACCGGGCCCCGGCGGCTTTCACCCTTTGGGACATCCTTTTAAAGAACTATATTTACCATTCAAGGCACACACAAAGCACATAATGGCCAGCCTCCTATTCGTCGGCCGTCATATGTGCGAACCGTTGGCATCTATAGGGTCTGACATGATAACCTTAGAGATAAAAATTATGAAACACATTATACAGTTCCTAACAATTTTAGCTTGTGTGACAGGAGTGTCTCATGTTGCATTGGCGCAGGACTCACGAGAATCTGAAATAAGACGATTGGAAAAACTTGAAAGAGAATCGGTATTAAATGGTGACTCGCTTGCACTATTTGACAAAATTTGGTCGTCAAAAATGATAGTAAATACTCCGGCCAATGTGGTAGGGACAGTTGAAGGAACTAAAACCCATTTTAGATCTGGTGATCTTAATTACTTATCCTTTGAAAGGAATATTGAGAGAATCTTGTTTAACGATAACGTAGCAATTGTAATGGGAGGAGAAGTGATTAAACCACAAGGTAAGCAGATGAATGCGGGTAAAGTTGTGACAAGGAGGTTTACACATGTATGGCAGTACTCCAATAATAGTTGGAGTATAATCGCGCGACAAGCAACGATTATTAAAGTTGAATAGTAAACATTAAAGCTAGAAGTCACGGATGAGGTTCGGACAAAAGACCCTACAACTGGCAAACAAAAGCTATAAAACATATAATCTGCTACTGCTTTTATGCTGAACCGTTACTAAACATAAAAAAAGACACATCCTAACCTTCAAATCGGCAGTGATTTCGCTTTTTAATGTAAAAGAATAAAAGATGAGGTGAAAGGAATGATAAATACAGAATATCCAGCGTATTCAGCTAACACTTTGAAACGTAATGAAGATTTTGAATCAGAAATGAAAACAGTGCTTTAATAAAGCTTTATGAACTTGCTAAAGTCTCGTCAGGAGTTGCTTGCCAGATACAATGTTTCACTTCCTGGTGAATATGATATTGATGATTTGAATGAAGATATTATAAATGTCTAAGGTTGTATCCAATACCACACCGATTATCTCTCTTCCAAAACTAGAGCAGAAGCAATCGTATTAGCGACAGAAATGAAATCACTGAGCGCTTCTGGCTTCAAGCTCTTCTTAAGATAGCCCTGAACAACTTTTTCTGAATTTTCGTAAGTTTAACTATGAACTGGCAGGAACATATAGTATCAGATAAAAATATTTTGTTAGGTAAACCTATCATCAAGGGTACCAGAATATCAGTTGAGTTTATCCTGGAGAGGTTGTCAAATGGCTGGACAGAGGACAAAATATTGCGATCTTACCCCCACCTGAAGAAAGAAGGCATTCAAGCTGTTTTTGCATACTTTAACTTAGGAATCAATTAAGCTGTGAATAAACAGCCGGCTCAGATACTGAGAGATAGCTAGCGCTCATAAAAATAATATAATTCCTTCCCGCAAATTGCGGGAATTTTTTTGTCAGGGTGAAAGTGAAGGCTTTGCTTTTAGGTGTGACAGGGGAATTGTTTTAAATTGAAGGAGTATCCCTAACCCAAATTCTGAGAATGATGAAAAAGCTCCTTTACCCTCTGCTGGCCATCAGCTTTGTATGGCTGGCAACCAGCCCCGGCTTACTCGCCCAGTCTGTTACCTTGCCTCCCAGCGGTGACAACCAGAAAAGCTTAACCACCCAATACATAGGCTCACTGGCCCATGTCACCATCCAGTATAATAGTCCTGACGTAACCGCACCCAATGGTGAAGACCGTACCGGGAAAGTTTGGGGACAGCTCGTACCCTATGGCCTGACGAACTTAGGCTTCGGTAGCGCTGAGGCGGCTCCCTGGAGAGCCGGTGCCAATGAAAATACCACCATTACCTTTTCGCACGCTATGGAGGTGGAAGGCAAAAGCATTGCTGCCGGTACCTATGGCCTGCATATGATTGTGGAAGAAAACCAGCCCTGGGTACTGATCCTTTCCAGAAACGCTTCGGCCTGGGGAAGTTATTTCTATGATGAAAGTGAGGATGCCCTGCGGGTAGAAATAAAACCTGAGGAATCCGAATTCCATGAGTGGCTGACTTATGAGTTCATGGACCGCCAGCCTGATCAGACTACCCTAGCCCTGATGTGGGAAAATGTGAAAGTACCGTTTACGATCAGCGTGCCCGACATGAAGAAGCTGTATGTAGACAATATGCGCAAAGAGCTGCAATCTACCGCCGGCTTTAGCTGGCAGGGCTGGAACCAGGCCGCCACTTACTGCCTGATGAATGATACCCATCTGGAAGAAGCCCTGGAGTGGGCAGAAAATGCGGTGAGCATGCCTTACATTGGCCAGGAGAACTTCACTACCTTACAAACCAAAGCAGGTATACTGAGTAAGCTTGAAAGGGGAAGTGAGGCTGATGAGATCATGATGCAGGCGATTAATCACCCTACAGCTACGCCGCTTCAGATTCATGCCTATGGCAGACAGTTGATCAGCCAGGGAGAGAAAGAAAAGGCGCTGGAAATCTTTCAGCTGAATGCCAAAAAATACCCTGATACCTGGCCGGTCAATGTAGGCCTGGCCCGTGGCTATTCCGCTACCGGCGATTATAAAAAAGCCATCAAGTACGCAAAAATGGCGGCCACAGAAGCTCCCGATCAACTCAACAAGGATAGCATGCAGGCAGCAGTAGAAAACTTTGCAGAAGGGAGAAGACTTTAACTGAAGTTAGAGGATATTCTGACCGATAGGTGTCTCTGCGACTGGCTGCCCTGCGACAGGCGTCCCTGCGACAGGCTTCCCTGCGAGTTCATTCCGTAGCTTGCGGAGGAATCTTAGCCCTGCATATCCATGGCTTGCATAACGCATAAGATCCCTGACGGCAGTCGCCACTGCGGGATGACCCGGAATGGCGATTCCCGGTCAGGATGCCGGAAGGGTGATCCACCGGTGTTGGTCTGGGCGACCCCGTCTGGGCGACCCCGTCTGGGCGACCCCGTCTGGGCGACCCCGTCTGGGCGACCCCGTCTGGGCGACCCCGTCTGGGCGACCCCGTCTGGGCGACCCCGTCTGGGCGACCCCGTCTGGGCGACCCCGTCTGGGCGACCCCGTCTGGGCGACCCCGTCTGGGCGACCCCGTCTGGGCGACCCCGTCTGGGCGACCCCGTCTGGGCGACCCCGTCTGGGCGACCCCGTCTGGGCGACTGACGCAGTGGTACCTGAAAAATGTTTTTTCTTCTTTCAATGATACAAGCTGTAAAAAATTAGAATAGACTCTATTATAAGGCGCTCAAGGGCGCCTTACTTTTTATAACCCTGCCTGCTTCCTTCCAAAAATGCTTATCGTTCCAATCCTAAAAAGGACACCTTCTTGTTTTTAGCTATCAGTATAGATACGATGATGATGTAGATGGCATCCAGAACATAAAACAAAAAAGTACCAGTAAGAGGCAAAGTATTCGCGAAGGTGGAATTGATATTAACTCCCCATTCATTATTTAGATATGGAGAGAAAATCCAAAGTATGATAGAAAAGAATATCAACATAGTCCAACCAATTTGAATGAAAACTTGCCTCTTCCCAAACTGATTCGCTCCCTCCACCTTATCCTTATATAAAATCCAGATGATGAGGGGAAGAATAATATTGCCCAGGGGCAAAACAAAATAAGAGAGCGCAGAAAGATTGATCAGATGCAGGACAGAGCGGTCACTTTTTTTGGTAAAGTCCATCAGGTCTTCAATAGCTACGTCCAGGGCATCCGCCAGAGCGATCAGCGTATGTCCGCGAGGCTCGGTTTGTCCGCCTTCAATTCTTTGCAGGGTGCGGATGCTGACTTTAGCGCTATCAGCCAGAAATTCCTGAGAGTAGCCTTTCTGTAATCTTCTCTGGCGTATTCTTTCGGATAAAATAGGTTTACTTTCCATAATTTTTAAGTTTTCCTAAAACTAGCTACGCTACCCTCATCTCCCTGTGTCAGCCCTGCGTCATTCTTATGACATTTGTGTCAAAATAGCATTTTGGGCTCAAAAAGCAGTCTTTACCAATGCTGTATTTTTCTTCTTTTTAGGGTGGACATACAAATTTTTAGTAATGCACAGACTTTCTCGGCTATCTGCACCTCTACGATTTTTTTGTTATACTTACGCCCTGTTAACAATGACTAAATAATATGGAGATTTTAGGTCTGGATGTAGGCGGCTCAGGAATCAAAGGAGCTATTGTAGACACTGTCAAAGGTGAACTAATATCTGAAAGGTATCGGCTGGATACCCCCCAACCCTCAAAGCCTGTGCGGGTGGCCAAAACGGTCAGCAAAATCGTGGAGCACTTTGGCTGGAAAGGTATCGTAGGATGCAGCTTTCCGGCAGTGATCATCAAGGGTAGATCCATGACAGCAGGCAACATCAGCAAAAAATGGATAGGCATGCAGGCTGATGAACTGTTCAGTGAGCATTGCGAAGGCCTCAGCTTTTACCTGGCCAACGATGCCGACCTGGCGGGTGTGGCCGAAATGAAACTGGGAGCGGGCAAGGGGCTGATGGGTAAAGTGATGATGATTACCATTGGTACGGGTCTCGGCACCGGTATGTTCTACAATGGCCAGCTTATCCCCAATATGGAACTGGGCAGGATATTGTATAAAGATGGTGAGCCGGTAGAGTACTATGCCGCGGACTCTGCCCGTAAAAAGGAAGACCTGTCTATGAAAGAGTGGGCCGGTCGCTTTGACTACTACCTGCACCACATGGTACGCATATGCTCACCCGATTACTTTATTCTGGGAGGCGGGATCAGTAAAAAGTACGATAAGTTTAAAGACTATCTGACCGTAGATATTCCCATAATAGTAGCGGAAGCCAGAAATAATGCCGGAATCATAGGTGCTGCCATGCATGCTGAAACCCTGCACACCCTGCCCGGCTAAAGGTTCGGCCTGGCCAGACCAGTACAAAGAAAAAAATGCCGTTGACATATCAGGTATAATACCATGAAGCACTTCACGTATGAAGATGTTTATCAGGAAGCTTAAAGGCTAGTTAACAATATGTCGTCCTGGTATTCTGCAATGAGTAATGATATCTCGATTACCACCCGGCAAATCGTTCCCATTGCTTGTAAAATAGATACGCAAGCTGAGAAGAAACGGTAAATGGAATTTCAACTACTATTTCCGGGTGTTGAGCGTAATGCTTGACTTTACGTTGGGAATAAGAAGCGATCTATTCAGCATTAGGTTAACTTATGGATAGATGAATATATCTTACTAATTTCATTATTTACATCCATCAGATTGGTTTTTTTACTATTTTAAGTAAAAACTAAAGTCTTATGATGCGGTCTATTGGTGATAGCGACAATATGTATCTTTTTCTTGGTTCCGGAGATGAGAGTGTCTATGCTACAAGTTTAGTCATCTCAGCACATGGTGGAATCAGAAAAACACGCTCTCCAGAATTTACGGTCCCGTATGGAGCATTACAGTTTTATTCAGAACATGGAGATGCAACATATGATGAAGGTATTGATACTTTCATAGGGGGTGGAAATATCAATAAGAAGCAAGAACTAATCACCCAAGGTAAAAAATGCTACAATTATGATCTCACCAAATATCAGGGAAAGCATAACAAGGCTAATGAGACGTACGAGTCAATTCAAACTTATCAGGAAACGGCTAAAAATATAGTAAAGGCCAAGGAGGCAATCCTAAGTAGTGGTAAAAATGTGCCCGGTGCTTATGCTAATTATACTAACTTTGATGTGTTAACCATCCGTAACAGGCGCTTCCAAGCCGGTGTGAATTTAGAAAATGCATTGCAGGCAGTTGGCTTAGTGCACAAATACACTATCATACATTGCTACTTTTGCCGCAGCTTTTACTTTTATTAATCAGCCTTTATCCCACCTTTAGAAATAGTATATTTTCACTGCTGGGATTTATTTGTGCTCTACCAACTCAGCTTTGCCACCCTTCCATCACTTCCGCTCAGCCAGGCAGTGGATGTACCCGCTACAGCTTGTATGCTATGGTAAGCTATGCTATCTAAGGGTGTCCAGCTTTTGCCGAAATCAGTGGAGTAATCAGAACCATTGGTACCTACAGCAATGAAAAGCTGATCTTCAGGAAAGTAAGCCACGCCCGAACGATAGCCACCGGGCATCTGCTCCGCCAGTTGCCAACTCCTGCCCCCGTCTACCGTATAGCAGGCGATACGAGAGGTATCATCAGGAATGAGATAGTCACCGCCTACCGCTACACCGCTCAGGGTATCGGCAAAGGCCATAGAAAAAATTCCTTGTGAGGGTTCACCTTGTTTCATGGGTGTTTTGCTAAACTGCCAGTATTGTCCGCCATCTACCGAGTAAAAAACCCGGGAAGCACCTCCGCCGCTGGCAAAGCAGGCAAAAGCTTCTCCCTTAACCACAATATTGGTACCGCTGGCGGCGAAGCCCGCTTCTCCTTCTTTGGGCTTGGGCAGGTCTTCTGAAAGGATACGACTCCAGTTTTCACCACCATCTTCAGTACGCAAGATTGTAAAATAACCCTCCAGCGGATCACCCATCACCAGAGCATGCTGCTGATCCCAGAAAGCCATGCCATCCAGAAAAATGTCTGGATTAGTATTCTCATACTGTAGTGTCCAGTTTTGACCGCCATTGGTCGTTTTATAAATCAGGGCGGGAGAGCCTGCACTGAGGAGGTAGGCAGTTTGCGCATCAAAAGCTTCTATGTCCCTAAATTGCAGAGAGTCGGGCACTTCAAAGGAAAAGCTTTGCCATGTTTGTCCTCCATCGGTAGTCATGATACAAGCAGCTTCACTGCCACTGACCCAGGCTATTTTTTCACTTACAGCCGATAGCCCCCGCAGGCTGGCTTGGGTAGGAGTGTTCAAGTGTTGCCACTGAAAAGAAAAGGAAGCAGCTTTTGTCTCAGGTTTTTCGGACTGCTTCTGAGATTGTTGACATTGCCACAGCAAAAAACTCAGGAGAAAGTAAGGGAAAAAGCTTTTCATTGGATAAATATAGCTCATCAGATGTCACGAAAGCAAACACTGGGTGTCACGAAAACGATACAGTCTTTTTAATGAATGATGATTAATGAAGGGTGAATAAACTGAAATTCAGTGACTTATAAATATGAATCTTGTCTGGCGGGAAAGTTGAACGTTCTAAATTGAATGATGATTAATGGGCAATGATGAATGTCCCGCTTCATTAATCATACGTCACAAATCATTCGGCATTATGTTAAAAAATTACCTCAAAACCTCAATCCGTAACCTGCGCAAGCGGCCTTTTTATACTACGATCAATGTGCTGGGGCTGGCGATAGGGATGGCCTGTACGTTGCTTATTACTGTATACATACTGGATGAGTTAAGTTATGACCGCTTTCATGAAAAGGTAAATCGCATCTACCGCCTTGCCTCACACCTGGAGATAGGAGAAAGCGGGTTTACCGGAGCGGCAGTGAGTGCGGCCACAGCAGACGTTTTTAAAGAGGAAATCCCTGAAGTGGAAATGGTAGTCAGGCTGAACCAGCGGGACAATATGACCTTTAAAAAAGATGAAATCACCATTGAAGAAGATAAGGTGCTGACCGCTGACTCCAACTTTTTCCAGGTGTTCAGCTTCCCTTTGGTAAAAGGTGATCCTGCCAGTGCGCTGAGTGAACCTAATGCAGTGGTAATGACAGCCGCAGCTGCCCGTAAATATTTCAAAGATGAAGACCCCATAGGGCAAAGTATACAAATTGATGATAAGCTTTTTCAGGTGACAGGCATTATGGAACCGGTACCCGCTGCCTCACATGTGCATTTTGATATTATCTACTCTTTTTTGTCAGACCCTAAGAATAAGGCAAAACACTGGGGGAACCTGAATACAGCTACCTATTTTTTACTACAGGAGAATGCTGACATAGAAAATGTAAATGCGCAGCTTACCCCCTTGCTAAAGAAGTACTTTGAGGAATATGATCTCTTTCAGGAGTTAGGCTATACCGTTGAAATGTTTACGCAGCCGTTGACCGATATTCACCTGTCTTCCCATATGCAGGGAGAGTTTGAAGCGAATGGAAATATCAAGTATCTATACATTTTCGGAGCCATTGCACTTTTTATCCTGCTGATTGCCTGCATCAATTTTATGAACCTGTCTACTGCCCGCTCCGCCGATCGTGCCAAAGAAGTAGGGGTACGTAAAACAATGGGTTCTGCCAGAAGCACATTGATCCGCCAATTTCTCGCTGAATCGCTGCTATTGAGCTTACTCTCTATGCTGCTGGCTTTGGGCTTAGCCGAATTACTAAGAATCCCTTTTAGTAACATTGCCGGAAAGGACATACCATTGCCGCTGCATTCATCCTGGTTTATTCCAACAGTACTCTTGTTAGGAGTATTGGTAGGCATACTGGCGGGGAGTTATCCTGCTTTTTACCTTACCAAATTCAGGCCGGTGGAAGTATTGAGAGGCAGATTGGCCGGTGGTAGCAAAAATACCTGGCTGCGCAATTCTCTGGTGGTATTTCAGTTTGTAGTTTCTATTGTGTTGATCGTATGTACCATCATGGTTTACGAACAACTTCAGTTTATCAGGAATAAGGACTTAGGTTTTGACAAAGAGAACATTATCGTACTCGATAATGCTAAAGCATTGGGAAACAACAAAGAGGCCTTTTATCATGCTTTGTCAACCCAAACTGAAGTGCAGGGAGTGAGCTTTACGGATGTGTCTCCACTGGGCGGATACGATGCTACCGTTTTTATTCCCGCACTTGAGAATGATACTACTTATCGCGATGAAGATGCCTTGGTGCTCAATTATATACAGGTGAGTCATGACTATGTGCCTACTATGGGTATCAAGCTTAAGGAAGGACGTAATTTCTCTCGAGAGCTTGCTTCCGATTCTGCTAACTATGCCGTCATCCTGAATGAACAGGCAGTAAAAATTTTAGGCCTGGGCGTAGGCAGCAAAGTCATGACCAATAGTGAGTTTGAATCTGAGGTAGTGGGCGTAGCAGAGGATTTCCATTACAAATCTTTACACTCGGCAGTAGAGCCCTTGGTGCTGGTGTTGGCAGACGAGCCCAACTACGCAGAGATCAAAGTAAAATCCACCGACTTACAGCAGGCACTCAGTAGAATAGAAGAACAGTGGAACCTGCATGCTAATGGTACGCCTATGGACTACAGTTTCCTGGATGAAGACTTTGATGCGCTCTTCCGTGCCGACCAGCGGGTAGGCATGATCTTCGGAGGCTTTACTACGCTGGCTATTCTTATCGCTTGCATGGGGCTGTTGGCACTGGCGGCTTTCATGGCCGAGCAGCGTACCAAAGAGATTGGCATCCGCAAGGTGATAGGTGCTTCGGTAAAAAGTATTGTGCTGCTGCTGTCTAAAGATTTTACCAAGCTGGTGATCATTGCCTTTGTAGTGGCAGTCCCTCTGGCGTACTTTGCCGTACAGCAGTGGCTCAACGACTTTGCTTATAAAATTGATATCAAAATGGCTTCATTCATTATCGCAGGCGTTTTGGCCTTACTTATTGCGATTCTTACGATCAGCTATCAGTCTTTCAAGGCAGCTCTCGCCAACCCGGTAGATTCACTAAGGAATGAGTGAAAATAAAAGGGAGAGCGTACGGATATGAACGGAAAGGTGTATCGGTTTCATGACAATTTCAGGTGAGGAAAATCCACATTCATATGTAAATTATTGTTAATCAGATGCTTGTGTATTAAGATTAAATTTGGAAATGTGTTTGTACTTAGAGGAATAGGTTCATTCTTCATTATTCACTACTTGTTATGTTTAGAAATTACCTCAATATCACCCTCCGCAATATGCTTAAAAACAAGTTCTACACTTTTATCAATGTCGTAGGATTGGCACTGGGCATCAGTAGCAGTTTGCTGATTGGCTGGTATGTGATGGATGAACTGAGTTATGATGACTTTCATCAGGATGCAGAACGTACATTTAGAGTAATTACCAATGGTGGAGCATACTATCAGCTAGCCACTACGCCGCCGCCTTTGGCAGAAGCCATCAAGAGTAGCATACCCGAAGTGGAGCAGGTAGCCAGAGCCTTCACCTGGAACCATTCTACCATGCGCCTGCCACTGGAAGAAGACCAGAGCCAGGAGAAAGTGTTTCGGGAAACAGCAATCTTTATCGTTGATCCTGAGTTTCTGGAAGTGCTGAACTTCAAGCTGATTGCAGGTGAGGTGGAAACCGCGCTCAGGGTACCCAATGCGCTGGTTCTCACCCGGGCTACTGCCGAACGTTATTTTGGTGAAGGTGCGGTAGAGAGAGGTGAAGTGCTGGGCAAAGAAATTTTGTTCGGAGGGAGCCGTGACGCTCGATTCGTTAGTGGAGTAGTGGACCCCGGAGCTACTCATTTCCCTTTTGACATGCTGGTCGCTACTACCGGTTATCAGGAGATCACAAATTCTGACAACTGGGCATGGAATGTTATGCATACCTATCTGAAAGTACGACCTAGCGTAGCCGATGATCCCAAAAAGAGGAAAGCACTGAAGCAAAAGCTGGATCAGATTGTGGAGCAGCATGCCCGGCCCTTTATGGCAGCGGGTGAACTTGGACCTGAACAGAGTACACAGTTAGAATATGAGCTGCAGGCTGTTTCTGATATTCATCTCCATTCAGACCTGATGAGGGAGCATGAGGCCAATGGAAGTATAGAAACGGTATACGTTTTGATGATTGTCGCTATACTGATTGTCCTGTTGGCCTGCATCAACTTCATGAATCTGACTACCGCCCAGGCTACCCGCCGCGCTAAAGAGGTAGGTGTACGCAAGGTCCTGGGTGCTCCCCGCAAATATCTTGTGTTTCAGTTCTTGCTGGAATCCCTAATGGTGAGCCTGATCGCCATGTTATTGGCACTTGCTACCGTAGAGATTTTGCGTATACCTTTCAATAAGCTGGTAGGGAAAGACCTTATTTTCGATTGGTTGAACCATCCACTTTTATTAGCCTCGCTTGTAGGAGGTATCATCCTGATAGGGCTGCTTTCAGGAAGTTATCCTGCTTTGTATCTTTCTGCTTTTCGCCCTATTAGTGTCCTAAAGGGTAAGCTCAATTCTACCCTTGGGATAGGGCGTCTGCGTAACGCATTGATTGTCTTTCAGTTTGTCGTGTCTATCGGCCTGATTATCTCTACAGCTTTAGTGGTTCAGCAACTTCATTATATACAGACCAAAGACATTGGTTATGAACGGGAGAATGTGCTGGTGATCAAAAATGATAAAGAGATTCAAGAACGCTGGAAAGAATTTAAAGAAGCCCTCCTCCAGCAATCACAAGTCAAGCAGGTAAGCTTTGCTTCCGGAGTGCCTTTGCAGTCGCTTCGTAGCATGCGTGACTTCCGGGAGGAAGGAGCCGCGTCCGGTCAGGGTATGCAGTGGTTTCTGATAGATCAGGACTATATTTCTACCCTGGAACTGGAAGTTATAGCCGGCAGAGCTTTTCGGGTAGATAGAATTTCGGACCATAAAAGTGGCCTGTTACTCAACGAAGCAGCAGTAAAGGCATTAGGTTTGGAAGATCCTCTGGGTAAGCGAATTATTAAAAATAAGGGTGAAAATGACGAAGAGCAGTTGGAGGTAATAGGGGTAGTGAAAGATTTCAATATTGAGTCTTTTGATCGCGTAGTAAAGCCGGTGGCTATGCAGTACTATTCACCTACTTACCTTAGCGACTATGCGATAGTTCGGCTCAATACAGGTGATGTTTCTGCGGCGCTGGCTCAGGTAGAAGGGATTTGGTCTCAGTTTGAACCGGAGAACCCTTTTGTCTATTCATTCCTGGATCAGGATTTTGACCGTATCTTTCGTGCTGAGCAAAGGCTGGGCAATGTGCTGAAGGTGTTCACCGCGCTGGCTATTCTGGTGGCCAGCATGGGGCTGCTGGGCTTGGTGGCTTTCGTAACTGCCCGCCGGACCAAAGAGATAGGCATCCGAAAAGTGCTCGGTGCCTCAGTGGTACAGATCAACCACCTGATCGCTAGTGATTTTCTAAAATTGGTACTTATTGCATTTGTGGTAGCCGCCCCCTTATCCTATTGGATGGTGGAGCGCTGGCTCAACAATTTTGCCTATCGTACTGAAATCAGCATTGGAATTTTCGTCCTGGCCGGACTCGCTGCACTGCTCATCGCCTGGCTTACGATCAGTTTTCAATCTATCAAGGCAGCCTTAGCTAATCCGGTAGACTCGCTGAGGGACGAGTAAATCATAATGTCAGGTGAAGAATGAATAATGATAGCAAGTCATCATTATTCATTCTTATCTCTTCATTAATCAACAAACATATGATCAGAAACTATATATCCATCGCATTCCGTCATCTTTGTAAACGGAAGTTCTATGCTATCATCAATGTTCTGGGGTTGGCTATCGGCATGTCTTGTACCTTACTGATTGCGGTATACATACTGCAGGAACTCAGCTATGATCGTTTCCACGAGAAGGCTGATCGTATCTATCGCCTGGCTACGCATTTAGAAGTAGGAGAAAGCGGGTTTATAGGAGCTGGAGTAAGTCCGGCGGTCGCACAACCTTTTAAAGAAGAAACTCCCGCAGTGGAAATGGTAGTACGAATGAACCGTGGAGGGAGTAGTATTCTCATGAAGGACGAGATTACGATCAAAGAAGATAAGATACTGGCTGCTGACCCGGATTTCTTCAGACTTTTTAGCTTTCCTCTGCTCAAAGGTAATCCTGAGAAAGTCTTGCAGGAACCAAATTCAGTAGTGATGACTCAGGAAACTGCCCGCAAATATTTTCAGCAAGAAGATCCGCTAGGGCAGACAATATTCATGGATGGAGAGCTTTTTCAGATCACAGGTATCATGGAGCCCATGCCTCAGGCATCGCACTTTCACTTCGATATCATATACTCATATATTACTGATCCCATAAGCAAGGAAGAAAATTGGGGTAAACTTGATGCAGCTACTTACTTTCTCTTGCGTGAAGGGGCTGCTATTGAGGAAGTTGAAGCCAATTTAGACCCTTTGTTAAAGAAGTATCTCAGGGAGTACGCAATGTTTCAGGAGATGGGGTATACCATAGAGATGTTTACCCAGGCTCTGACTGATATTCACCTGCATTCCCACATATTGGGAGAGTATGAGGCGAATAGCAATATCAAATACCTCTATATTTTTGGTGCTATAGCATTCTTTATCCTACTGATTGCCTGTATCAACTTTATGAACCTGGCAACTGCCCGTTCGGCTGATCGTGCCAAAGAGGTAGGCGTACGCAAAACAATGGGATCCAGACGTACTACATTGGTACAGCAATTTCTGGCGGAATCGCTGCTACTGAGCTTAGTCGCTATGCTGCTGGCTTTGGGCCTGGCCGAACTGCTCAGAATACCTTTTGGTGAGATTGCGGACAAAGATATCCAACTCCCTCTTTCTTCTCCCTGGTTTCTTCCTTCCGTTTTGTTATTAGGCATCATTGTAGGCGTATTGGCAGGGAGTTATCCTGCTTTTTATCTGACCAGGTTCAGACCGGTTGAAGTGCTCAGAGGGCGCTTAGGAGCAGGAAGTAAAAATGCTTACTTACGAAACTCACTGGTAGTATTTCAGTTTGTCGTTTCTATCGTACTTATTGTCTGTACCCTGTTGGTATATGAACAATTACAGTTTGTCAGAAACAAAGACCTGGGTTTTGACAAAGAAAATGTGATCATACTTGAAAATGCACTGGCTTTAGGAACGAATACTGACAGCTTCAAAAATGCCCTGCTGCAGATGAGCGAAGTGCAAAGCATGAGTTTTACCAATGTATCGCCTTTGGGTGGCTATGAAGCTACTGGCTTTATTCCGGCTAGCCCGAGCGATAGCAGTAGTGGTAGTGCATATCGTGATGAGGATGCCCTGGTACTGAGCGATATCATGGTGAGTTATGATTACCTGCCTACCATGGGCATTCAACTGAAAGAGGGGCGTAACTTTTCTCGTGAAATAGCATCGGATTCTGCCTATCACGCAGTGATCCTTAACGAACAGGCAGTAAAAACACTCGGGATGAAAGAGCCCGTAGGTAACACTGTTTTGATAGGTGGTATGTATGTGGCAGAAGTTGTAGGGGTGGTAGAAGACTTCCATTTCAAATCCCTGCATTCGGCAGTAGAGCCGCTGGTTATTGTACTTTCCGACAAACGTAATTTTGTGGAGGTAAAGGTTGCTTCTGATAATTTACCTCATGCATTAGCCTTGCTGGAAGAGCAATGGAACTTACATGCTGACGGTACGCCCTTTGACTACAGCTTTCTGGATGAAGACTTTGATGCGCTCTTCCGTGCTGATCAGCGGGTAGGGATGATCTTCGGTGGCTTTACTATTCTGGCGATTTTCATTGCCTGTCTGGGATTGTTAGCGCTGGCTTCTTTCATGGCAGAGCAGCGTAGTAAAGAGATAGGCATACGAAAAGTGATGGGGGCTTCGGTAAAAAGCATCATGCTGCTGTTATCCAAAGACTTCACTAAGCTGGTCATCATCGCTTTTGTAGTAGCGATACCACTGTCTTATTTTGCTGTGCGGCAGTGGCTCAACGACTTTGCCTATAAAATTGATATTGGTCTGACCTCGTTTATCATTGCGGGCGTACTGGCGCTGCTGATTGCTGTACTCACCGTAAGCTATCAGTCTGTCAAAGCTGCCCTGGCTAATCCGGTAAACTCGCTGAGGGACGAGTAAGGAATAATAAAGAATATACTGATTTTCTTTCCAAAGGACAAGGGGCCAGTCAGGAGGGGTGCGACGCTTCTGACTAGACCCTTGTTAAAAATAGAGTCTATTTCCATCAATACGATGAACAAATAAGTGAGAGCAGGGTGCAAAAGTAACTTACACTTGGTATGCTAAGTCGACTACTTTTGGTAGCATAACTAGCTTACTTTTGATGTGCTAAGTCGGCTACTTTTGATAGTATAACTAGCCCACATCGGGTACTAATAGTGCCCTGCTTTCAATAGCAAAATTACGCTGCTTGGTAGAGCAATACTTGCCTTCTTCTCAGATTGGCTTTCGCTCAACGCAATGTAACTCCCAGCGTGGAACGTCTGCCTTTTTGTTGTCAACCTATTGATAAGCGTTCCCATGAATCACTCATTAATAACTAAGTAATCAGGTTGCCCTTGTCATCCCACTGAGCGATTTCATTGCGGGTTTCCTGATTGACGCACTTAGCCAGCCACTCTTCATCATAGGCCATGCCGTGCTCCTTCAATACATCTTCAGGTACCCCATCCCATACATTAGGGCGGTTCCCCTGATAGCCCAGGTCTTCTATGCCCATTTTAGAAGTATAGTAGCCAGTTAAAGTCAGGTTTCTCATGCGATTAAAAAACTCTACCCCCTGAGCTACTTCGGAAGAAGCCTTATCCGGATAGGCGATTTCATCCAGTAATTCTTTCTGCTGTGCTTCTGAACACTCGTCAAATACGACGTCAAACTTTCTGTTGGCCCTGTTATTCAACCACATAAGCCCACCCCTAATGGGAGTCTGATGGGCTGTAATGTCTTTTACGATAAAGGCGATAAATTCGTGCACGCCAGCATCAGTAGCCGAACCGGCACTTTCACTTGCCGGTAAGATCAGGTCGCAGAGGGTGGCGATTGTATTTAATTCCAGCTCAGTAAAAAACTCCGATTCAAAAAGTTTTTGATCCCGGGCTTTTTCTTCATCGGTACGTCCGTAAGCATTATTGTCTGCCACAGGGGCCTGGGGAGCTTCAGCTTCTTGAGGGGCACAACCATTGATGATTAATCCTCCCGCCACAGAACCTAACAACATTGATTTTAATGATTCTCTTCTGTCCATGATGTAATAGGATTAGATATTTTGTTTTTTGAATTGGTCAATGATATAATCAGAGGTTTTCCAGGATAGAGCCAGTATCGTCCAGGTAGGGTTTTTATCAGCCTGTGAAACAAATGGTCCGCCATCTACTACAAAGACGTTTTTAGCTTCATGTAACTGCTGGTGTTTGTTGACTACTGAAGTTTTAGGGTCACTACCCATACGGGTGGTACCTACTTCGTGGATGATTCTGCCGGGGGCAGCCAGTCCATAATCCTGATCTTTGCCCGGAGTATTGCCTAGCACAGTAGCGCCCATGGCATGGAAGATTTCTTCAAAGGTCTGGTGCATATGCTTAGCCTGAAGGCGCTCATGGTCAGACCAGGTATAATTGAAGCGCAATACCGGAATTCCCCATTCATCCACCACATCAGGATCAATTTCACAGTAGTTATCTTTCCGGGCGATACACTCTCCACGACCCGCTACGCCAATAAAAGCGCCATAAAACCGCTTGACATCGTCGCGCAGCTTGTTGCCATAGCCTCCTGTCTGCTCACCGATAAACTTGTTCATCTCCGTGATCCCATTGCCAAATCCGTAAGAAGGCATCCCCATGCCACCTCCAACTTCTATGTGATAGCCTCTGGCAAAATCCAGCTTCTTATTGTCCAGCCACCAGGGACTGTACACGTGCATGCCACTTACGCCATCTTCGTTGTAGATTTTACGGTTCATCAGCTCAGGAACGAAGGCACTTCTGCTACTCCCTGTAGAGTCATGCAGATATTTGCCTACTATATCTGATCCATTGCCCAGACCATTGGGGTGCTGAGCACTCTTGGAATTCATGAGGATACGTGCTGAACTACAGGCAGAGGCTGCCAGCACTACTGTACGGCCTTTGAGTTGATACTCCTGCCGGTCTTCTTTGTTGACATAAGAAACGCCGGTGGCAATGCCTTCATTATTGGTAGTTACTTCTCTTACCACTGAATTCACGAAGAGGTCTACCTTGCCAGTCTTTTGCGCAGGAAAAACCAATGAAGTACCGGAAGAGAAGTCAGCCTTGGCAGAACATGCTCTTCCGCACTGTCCACAGTAAAAACAAACGCCCCTGTCATTGTTAATGCGCTTGGTAAGCATTGATTTTCTGGCGGGAATTACCGTCACGCCGGCTTTCCTGGCTCCTTTGATGTAGTATAATTCGTGCAGCCTGGGTTTAGGAGCAGGCAGAAAGTATCCGTCCGGTTCATTCCGCATATTCTCCTTACTTCCGAAAACTCCTATGAGTTTGTCTACCTTATCATAATAAGGACTGACATCATCGTAGCTGATAGGCCAGTTATCGCTTAGCCCGTCCAGGTCATTTCTTCTGAAATCATCAGGGCCAAACCTTAAAGAGATTCTTCCCCAGTGATTCGTTCTGCCTCCGAGCATATGGGCGCGAAACCAGTCAAACTCAGTGCCATTCGTTCGGGTGTAAGGCTCTCCCTCAATTTCCCATCCGCCGTAGGCAGCGTCAAAATCGCCAAAGGCCCGGGTAGTGCCGGCTCCTCTACGGGGCGATTCCCAGGGCCATTTTAACTGGGTCATTTGAGCAGGGTCAGTAGGGTCAAAGAATGGACCTGCTTCAACAATGGCAATATTTAATCCGGATTCAGCGAGTATTTTAGCAGCCATGCCGCCTCCTGCTCCTGAGCCAACGATGATGGCGTCATAGACTTTTGAAGACTTCTTGATTTGCATCTAGATTATGAATTAGGTTGTGTAGAATAAATGAGGCTATTTCTTGGAAGATACTTGGTGAGTTTTAATTAACCTATTTAAGTAAATATGTTTTTCTGTAAAATCTAAATATTTTGAAGAAAACTTGGATTGTATGAAGAAAAATCAAGAGATGGAATTGGTAAAAAAAAGGCTGCCTTTTTGGGGCAGCCTCATAAATATCGTAATGTTTAGTAACTTCTAGTAGAACTTATAGCGTTCATCTTCAATATCAGCGAACTCCCGCACCGCTTCAGAAATATTGAAACTACTGCGTTGATTGGCCTGTTGTTGCAACTGCTCCTTGTATGTAGAGTAGTCAGCAATTTCAGGAGCTTCAGTGATTGCATCAAGCTGAATCATAACTACGCCATTCTCACCCTGTATAGGTTCTGAGACTTCTCCTGCATCAAGTGCAAATGCTTTACCTACCGCTTTGGGTGCAAAGCCTACGTTGGGGAGGGTATTGCTGCTCATCTTTAAATCACTGCTGGAGTAAACGCTGGCATCAGTACCAAAAGCACTGGCGATTTCATCAAGTGTCCCTGTCAAGCCTTTTAGCTTTTCAGCAATTTGCTCACCTTTCATTTCCGCTCTCACTTTGGTAGCGACTTCATCTCTCACAGCTTCAAGTGAAGCGGTGCCTTCCTCTCTGCTGCCGGTAAGTACTGCTACTACATAGGAATCGTCTAGCTCAAATACAGTAGATATTTCGCCTACAGAAGCATCATTGTAAGCCCAGCGTACGATCTGGCGGGCATCCCCTAGGCCACGAATATTCTGAGCTGAACTAGCGATATTTTCGGCAGTTTGAATATCCAGTGATTCCTGTTGTGCCTGGGTGGTGAAGCTGCTGGCATTATCAACACTGCTGGCAAAGTAATCCGCTTTGCGATAAGCCTGATCACGGGTAGCATCACTAGGGTAAAGCTCCCTTACTACTGTAGCGATTTTATATGCCTGATCTGTAGGGGCTTCAGTAACTTTAATGATATGGTAGCCATAGTCAGTCTTAATTAACTTCCTGATCAGTCCTGCTTCATTTCTTGAAAAAATGGCATCTTCAAACTCAGTTACCATCCGGCCTTCAGGAAACCAGCCTAAGTCTCCACCTCGAGAGGCAGTCACATCTTCGCTGTTTTCACGGGCCAGTTGGGCAAAGTCTGCTCCGTTGATGAGCTGATTCAGTACATCCTGAGCTTTACTTCTGGCTTCAGCCTCCGGAGTTTCCTCGGTCTTGAAAAGGATATGACTTGCTTTGGCATAAGACACAGTATCTTCAGTAGCTTCAGAGACTTTGAAAAGGGTGTAAGCTCCGTTGTTTGGATAAGGTCCGTAAACTTGACCTTGCTGTAAAGGAACGCCCTGCAGTTGAGCAGGAATTTGTCCGGGAGCATATGTGCCATACGCTTGTCCGGTACCATCGGTATTGATAGCAGCAAAAGAAGAGTCATTGGAAGCACTGGCAAAGTTAGATTTCAATTGCTCAATCTCTTCCATGAAGTAGGTGGTATCTTCTCCGGAAGGTGCGATAGAGAAAGAAACATAACTTAGTGTACGCCCTTCTTCTACCTTAAACTCATCAGGATGTTCATCCAGGTAAGCCTGAAGCTGCGCATCCGTTACATTAATTGCAGTATCGCTTATAGCGTAGAAAGGAACATATAGGTACTGTACTTCTGCTACGGTATTTTCAGCCTTATATTGCTGTTGTGCCTCCTGCGTGGTGATATAGTCAGCGTAAGTAATCAGGTTATCATACTTGATTCTTCTACGTCCGGTTTTCAGGTTGTTTTCAAATACCTGCCAGGCTACCTGCTGCTGAGGCTGCAACTGAGGGAGGTTTTGCAAATAGCTTACCACCTGATCCCGGCTAAATTCCCCGGTCTCGGGATTGGTAAATGCCTGACGAATCTCCGGAGTGATATTATTACCCTGTACCATATCCACGAGCTCACTCTCTGTCACCTGTATTCCCAGTTCTTCAAACTGCTCGGTGAAAGCAATGTCAGCAATAAGCTTATCCCAAGCCTGCTGCCGAATGGATATCATTTCTCTCTCCGTAGGGTTACGTCCGGTATTGACAGAAAAGTTATACTTTACTTCTTCTATAGCCTGCTGGTATTCCTGTATGGAAATATCCTGTTCGGCTATCTCTCCTACTTCTGCCTCTTCCTGGCTAAAAAGCCCTGAGCTTGACGTAAAAACATCCGCTGCAATAAATAGAAAAAGGCCTAGCGCGACAAAGCCTACGACTAAGGCAGTCCTCTCACGAATCTTACTGATTAATGCCATTGTTTATTCACTTTATAAAAAGAATCCCAAAATAAATGTATTCGCCTCTAATTTCAAAGTTCAACATAGAGAGAAGGTCAATGATTCCCACCTGAAACTTACTCTTTTTCAGTGAGATCAATATTTTTTCAAGCTTCCTGCTGTTTACTGTTAACAGTCACTTTCACATTGTCTATTCTGTTTTCGTGCATAGACATGATAGTAAACGTAAAAGGGGGGACCCTGACAACATCGCCGGTGGTAGGAATTTCTCCCGTGAGCGATAATATATACCCCCCTAGCGTATCATAATCTCCCGCAGGAATTACCCAATTGAATTTTTCATTAAGGTAGTCAATTTCATGTCGTGCGCTTATGAGATAGTTATGCTCATCCAGTTGCATCTCTACCCAGTCTTCCGCATCGTGTTCATCCTGTATATCACCGAAAATCTCTTCTATAATATCTTCCATGCTCACAATTCCTGCAGTTCCGCCAAACTCATCCACTACCAGGGCCAGGCTCTTATGCTCGGTAATAAATTGAATCATCAGCTCGTTGGCCGGGATGGTTTCCGGTACGATAATGATAGGCGTTAGAATCTGGCTGATAGTCTCGGGCTTTTTAAAAAGCTCCAGCGAGTGACAGTAGCCGATCACTTCATCTATTGATTCTTTGTACACAATAATTTTGGAGTGGCCACTCTGCATAAAGGCTTCCTTAAGCTCCCCAATATCATCTTCAATATCCACAGCTACCACTTCAGTACGTGGAATCATACATTCTCTTACCTTGACAGTCTTAAATTCTAACGCATTGCTGAAAATCTTAGTATCTACCCGTGGAGGTGACTGCTGGATATGCTGCTTGCTACTTTCTTGCAGCACTTCTTCACTTAGTGTGTTTTTGATATAATTATTGAGGTCAGTAAGTCCGAAAACAGGTTTATCTTCCCGGTACTTGAATCCCAAAACATAAATGATGACGAACTGAGATACTTTATCTATGATCCACACAAATGGATACATGATGTAATAAATCATGGTGATAGGAATCGCAAAAATAGACAATAGTCCGTTCGGGTCTATCAAGAAGGCACTCTTCGGAGTAAATTCAGCCACGATAAGTACCAAAATAGTTGCCAGTATGGTTTGTAGGGTAAGTACCGTGATATCATTGTTGATGATTTCCGGGAGCTGCCCCACCAGCCATGGCTCCAGCAGGTTTGCCATAAAAATACCATAAAGTACCAGGGCTATGTTATTCCCTACCAGCGTAGTGCCTATGAAACGGGAGGGTTTTTGAAGAAAGTGAGACAGTAATCTACCAGAAAGCGCTCCTTGTTTACCGGCTAATTCAATCCTTAATTTATCGGCTGAGATAAAGGCAATCTCTATTCCTGAGAAAAAAGCAGAAAACAAAAGACATATTAATACTATGGTAATGCTGTAATAATCCATATGTTGGTTTAGCAATCACTGGGTATTGAGTGTGAGCAAAAAGGTAAACATAGTAGTTTCATTTTACTTTGATCTTTTTTTCTTTTTGTTTTTCTCTCCTTTTTTTTCTTGTGCTTTCTCCTGCTGCTGGTTTTTTCGGCGTACTCTGTACCAGAATAGTAAAATTAAGGAAGCCATAAAGAAAACGTAGGCGTTTGCTACGCCTTCAGCAATAGTTTCGCTACCCACCATTGTCTGGTGTACTCCGATAATAAAAAACGCAACACTCAGGGAAAGTAAAATAGCATCCAGTAACCGCATGTATCTTTATTCTATTGGTGTTTGTTCATTGAGGGGCAGGGTCCCCTTTGGCTTCAGGATTTGCCAATCAGTAAAAGATTCATCTGAAGTAAGTCCTTCGCCCATTAATACATCGCCATTAGTGATAATCTCCACATAACGATCAGTATAGATTTCGTTTTTATTAGGTTCCCAGTGTAGTACTTCAGTCTCAAGTCTTTCGTTGGATTTATAATTCTGTACTACTACATCACCGGTAGCAGTATACTTGTTTTCCTGCTTGTTGAAGTAACCGTGGTTAGCTTTAATGGAGGCCTCTTTAGTTTCATCTTTTTCAAAAAACTCAATAAAGATACCCTCTGGAAATTCACGATCCTGATTCTCAAACTCCCATTGACGGTCTGCTGTGAGCCTGACAATGACAATAGCAGAGTCACTATGCAGTAGCTCCACATCTGTCGCTTCCATCACCGGACCGTCATACCCTTTGAAGTCATCAGGGCTTTGGCCATCATCCGAGCAGGCAACACACACACAAAAAAGGCCCAATATAATTGCTCTTCTTAACATTTCACTTATTCATACTTTTCAATAGTATACCATTTTTTATGCTGAATAGTTGTATGAAAAAAAGCCATCCCCTCAAAAGAGAGAATGGCTATTGAAGGAATATTTTATAGGATTTTAATCTCTGGTCTGTATGCTTACGCTTTCGCCAATCCAGCAGCCTACGCTTATAGAGTCTCCCACTTTATAATTGTACGTAAAAACTTCTTCTTTAGATGGAAACTGGGCTTTAGCCTGAGCCATACCAGAAGAGTTTCCGGCTTTCTTGTACATATCGTAAGCAGCCAGGAATACGGCACGGTCTTTTACCATATCTTCACCGCGTTTGCACTGGTCATAGCTTGAGAAATACATATTACCCACCATATTGTAAGCTTTTTCCGCTTCTTCAGAACTTAATGATGCAGCCTGAAGAGCATTATTACGGGCACCAGACTTATTTCCCTCTTTAAGGGCGATAGATGCAAGGTCCATATAGATTTCAGCCTTCTGAGCATCGTCAGTAGACAACTCCAGCGACTTATTAAACCATTCCTTGGCAGCTTCAGTATCTTCATTTTGTAACTTACGAGAAGCAATAGTCTTAGCTAATCCGGCATTAGGTTCTTTATTAAAAGTAGCTTCAGCTGCCTGGGTAAAGAACGGCATGTCGGTACAGGAAGAAGAGAGTGAAAGCGCGATGATCTTTTTGGCTAAGTCCAGGTCATCAGGATTTGCTTCCAGTTTAGGTACCATTTTCTCCTGAATATAATCACAGCTTACAGTGACAGTAGCAGTAAAGATCGCATCTATTTTTTCCTGCTGATCTTTGTATTTTTCAGCATTACGGCCACTTTCAATATTAGCCTGGTTGATGGCACTAAGCTTGTCATATATTTCAATTACCTGCTCAGCTTCAAACTTACCACGCTCATATTGCACCTTTGCTATGTTCATAAAAGGGGTAACATTGTAATAAGCTAGCTTATCCCCAGAAACCTCGAGTGCTTTGTTGTAAACATCATAAAGCTGGTCATAGTTGCTTTTATCACTATACATGAGTTTCATGGAAGTACTGGCCTTACGGTTCATGACATTGACCTCATCACCGAAGTGCTCAATACGCTGATCATACATGCTAAGAGTTTTGTCTACATATTCCTGCTTTTTTTGAGGGTCTTTAGTTTTAAGTGCTAGCTCTTCATATATATCAGCTCCATTAATATAGATAGAACTGTTAAGGTTGGGAGCATTTTCAAATAACCAATTCAATGGGGGGAGGGCAGCTTCATAATTCTTCGCCTTCTTCATGTCGGTATATAACACGACTTTTTCTTGCGCAGTTGCCTTGTCCTCAGGCCAATTCCATCCATCTTGAGCATTTGCTATTGTAGCAAACATCGTGAACAGAAGGCAGGCCGACCAGAATGATTTTTGATTCAGCATAAAATTCATGATTCCTTCTTTATTGGTGAATAGATTAATTTTAACATGCTAAGCCATTAATAAATCTATCAATGCTTAAACCCTAAACAAAAATGTTTATGTATAGTTGCAGCGACTTAATAACTTTAAGGATACAGAATGATAAAACAATCCTAAAAGTTACACGCACTTTATTAATGAAAATACAAAAATAACGCCTAAAGCTTACAAAATCAAAATTAATATTTAACAAATGCCAAAATTCACCTTGGGGATGCCATATGTGGCCTTCCTAAAAGCCAATTTTGAGCTTCTTACTATTGAAAATTATTGAGCAAGTAACTTTTTGCTTATAAAAGACTTGCTAAAAAGCTTAGAACAGCTTAATCGTATTTCCTTCGTATAAACCAACGATCGTTAAAACTGATTCCCAGACCGGCCTTAAAATAATTTTCACGAATCAAATTATTGTCGGTAGTGCCCAGCGTACCTGCCTCAAAGGAGAGGTTAAGACTGGATAAGTTGCTCATAGGAAGCGTAAAGCCGAAGGTAATCCCCATGTTAGTGATTTGTGTATCATTCACGTTAAATGGGGTTACATTATAACGGAAGCCTGCGCGATAAGCCACTCTTTTAAAATAGTTGTTTACTGAGTTGATATCGGGGATAATCTGACCACCTACAGCCAGAGTGTAAGCGTTTAGCATACCATCATTGGTGCGAGGACTATTGTTATCGTCTGCATCTGACTGATATGCTCCAAAATCTTCCCAATCCTGCATTGTAAAATCTACGCCTACCATGTACTTGAAGGCTTTGTCCAATGCAAGCCCAACGCCTAGTTTTCTAGGCAGTATTACATTGCCTTCCTGGTCATTTACAATGGTATCACTACTTACCAACTGGTTGTTATTCAGTTGACGGTTCTCAAAATTGATATTTCGTACAGCATTTAAAGAGGATTCAGGCTGGTACACTACGCCCAGGTTCAGACTAGTATTATTGCCGGTCTTGAGCGAATAATGCAGTGCGGGCTCTATAGTTACTCCTTTGTAAAATATGTTATCGCTGTAAGTAGTGACCAGATTCAGGTCATCGCCGGTAACAGGAAGGATGCTTAAATTTTCATCAATAGCTCCGAAGAGGTAGGAGGCTTTAATTCCTAGCGCCAAGCCCTTAAAAACTCTGATACCATGAGAGAAATGAATCTGGCTTAACCCACCGCTCCCTTCCTGAGTAAGGTTGGCTACTTCGTCATTGCTGGTAACAATACGGGACTCTTGTATCATGTAATCAACATTGGAATAAGGGGATAAGCCTATGCTTATAGACCAGCGGTTGTTGACAATAGGGAAAGCAAAAATTCCATAAGCTAAACCTCCACCTATATTAGTAGCAGACTCTCCATCTTTGGACATACTTTTGTACTCTACCTGGAATGCGGCGTCAAAAGCACTGAGGCTATTTTGGTAAAGCAAAGCAGGGTTGACATTATTGATGTGCAAACCAGAACCAGTGGCTATGCCCAGGCCTGCCATTCCGGAGTTATGCATCAGAGAGGGGCCATTCAGACTTCCCAGTCCCTGTGAAGAATAAGGAGTTCTGTCTGTTTGAGCAAAAGTGATACCCGCACTAAGCAGTATCAAAAGGCATGCATATGAAATTTTATGATACATTATGTTCTAAAATTCTGTTGAGTCCAATCAAAATAAGTTCAGGCACAATAGTAATATTATGAGCAGTACGAATCCCTTGATTCAACAAGATCGCATCCCCTCCACAGATTACAACCTGCAAATCTCCGAATTTGTCCCCATACATCCGAATCATTTGGGTTATTTCTGCTATTGTACCATGTAACACACCACTTTGGAGTGCTGAAAGGGTACTGTCTCCTGCCAGAGGAACTTCTTTTATTTCTTTATGTAATATATCAACTAACGGTAAGCGGGAAGTAAAATTATGCATGGCTTTCGCCCGCATTTGTATACCCGGTGAAATGCTGCCTCCCCAATAGTTTTTTTGAGCATCAACAATGTCATATGTGATGCAGGTACCCGCATCTATGGCTAAAGCATTTTGATCTGGAAATAATGATAAACTTCCGGCTACTGCTGCAATTCGGTCTGTGCCAAGTGTATTGGGCGTTTGATAGTGATTATGAAAAGGCAGGGGCGTAGAAGCATTAAGCAGAAAGTAATGTGAGTGTCTGGCTACTTTTTCCTCTAAATCTGCCAGCTTTCCGGCTACAGATGATATCATAAGGGCATCATAGTTTCCCTGACAGATAAGCTGATATGCCTCATCTGCATTCAACTGAGGAAAGGTTTGTTGCACCTGTCCGTTTACAAATAAGCCTGCTTTTGCAAAAGAATTACCGATATCTACAACTAAATTCTTCAAAAATATTTGTGGTTTATCGAATTTAAATTCAAAAACTTTACGATTATACTATCTTTGCTCATATCAGTTTTAAGTTTAAAGCTTAAAATTGTAAAATGACATCATCAAAGCTTATGTTTTCTGAATACTATTAGCTTTGACTACATACACAAACTAACCATTCTAGATGAGCAAGGGCGCGTATACTCTTTTGATTTTTCTTATCCTTACGTTATTTTCAATCTCCTCTCTCAGGGCTAATCCTGTATCTGATACTTTTTTCTCAAGCCATGAAAACTCGTATGCAACAGCAGCATATGATATCCAGCAGGATCATGGTGCGGGAGATGAGCAAGAGCATGTTTCTGCTGAAGAAGAGCATCACGAAAGTGCTCCCGGCTGGACGGTCATCCCCTTTGTGGTGCTATTATTGATGATTGCTACCGGTCCGCTTTTCTATGAACATTTCTGGCATAAGAACTATCCCATTGTTGCGGTCCTGCTGGCAGTTATTGTGGTGTCTTATTACCTCTTTGTGCTGCACAATCAGCATGAACCGGTGCACGCTCTGGCAGAATATGTGCAATTTATTGCTCTGCTGTCGTCACTCTATATTGCTTCAGGGGGGATACTGATCAAAGTAGATAAAAAAGCTACGCCCCTGGCCAATTCAATCTTGCTTATTATCGGATCAATTATCGCTAACCTGATAGGAACCACCGGGGCATCCATGTTATTGATACGCCCTTTTATTCGTCTCAACAAAAACAGGATAAAAGCCTACCATATCGTGTTTTTCATATTTATGGTAAGTAATGTAGGAGGTGCATTAACACCCATAGGTGACCCTCCGCTCTTCTTAGGTTTTTTGAGAGGGGTGCCGTTTTTCTGGACACTGGAGCACAATTTGATGGAATGGGCGGTTACATTATTAATTGTAGTCATCATATTTTTCGTTGTGGATAGCAGAAACAAGCCGGAGAATGGCCTGGAGGAAGAGCAGGTTACTTATACCAATAAAATTTCGTTAGTAGGTACGCGTAACTTTTTGTGGTTGGGCATAGTCGTTATCGCAGTTTTTATAGACCCCAACAAATTAGATTTTGTGCCCGGCATAGAATACGACGGTGCTACATTCTCTTTTGTGAGAGAAATTATCATGTTTTCTGTAGCTTATCTATCCTTTCGTTTTGCCAGTAAAGAAGCACTCAAAGGAAATGATTTCAACTTTGAGCCTATAAGAGAAGTAGCGTTTATCTTCGTTGGCATTTTCGGAACGATGATGCCCGCCCTTGAGCTGGTCGGTGATTTTGCCCGCTCAGAAGCAGGAGCGGCACTGATTACTCATAATACGCTTTATTGGGGTACTGGACTACTTTCCGGTTTTCTGGACAATGCGCCTACCTACTTAAACTTTCTGGCAGCAGCTATGGCTTCGCAGGGAGCCAGTATTAGCGATGCTAGCGAGGTAGTGGCTTTTGCCCAGGGTGAATATGCGAATAGTGTACTCAGACTTACCGCTATTTCGGTAGCATCAGTATTTTTTGGTGCCATGACCTATATCGGCAATGGGCCTAACTTTATGGTGAAATCCATTGCTGAGCAGATTGGCATCAAAATGCCATCATTCTTTGGGTATATCATTCGTTTTTCATTGCCTATCTTGCTCCCGGCTTTAGTGCTGGTCTGGTTAATATTTTTCGCTTTTATCCCGGCCTAGCCAGATTACATACTATCTACCTGCGTTACTTGCCCCTGATAAATGGTAAATACTTTTTTGTCAGCTTTTATGGGATCAAAAATCTGATAAGTGCGCTCTGGGCGGGCATCTGTGACGAAAAGCTGTCCAAAAGACTGAGCAGCTACCATTTCGCTGAGCTTGCCAATGCGAAAATCGTCCAACTTGTCAAAGACATCATCCAGCAGAAGGATGGGCTTGGTTTTCACTTCTTCCTTGATAATATCAAACTGGCTTAACTTTAGCGAGATGACAAAAGACTTCTGCTGCCCCTGAGAGCCGTATTTTTTGACCGGAAAGCCATTAATCTCAAAAAGAAAATCATCCTTGTGTATCCCTTGTGTGGTACGCTGAGCAAGCAGGTCTCTGCGGTAATTTTTATAAAACTGCTTTTTGAATTGCGGGTTCTCAAAGTCGGATTGATACGTAATCTCTACCTCTTCTTTCTGTCCGGAGAGGTTATTGTAATGCTTGATAAAGGTTGGAAAAAACTGGTTTATGAATTTTTTGCGGTAATTATGAATTCGCTCACCGCTATCTAACAACTGATCGCTATATGAGTCGAGTAAGTCATTATCATAGTAATTTTGTTCGGCAAACTGCTTGAGAAGGGAGTTCCGCTGTTTTAAGGTGTGGTTATAGCGAAGTAGGTGATCCAGATAGTCACCATTGATCTGAGAAATGATGCCATCATAAAACTTTCTACGTATTTCGCTGCCTCCTTTAATAATATCAGTATCATCAGGGGTAATGAGTACTACCGGAAACAGCCCGATGTGCTCGCTGAGTTTTTCGTAAGGAATACGGCTATTTTTATACTGTTTTTTTTGCCCGTTTTGTAAGCTAAACTGTACGTTATACTTTTCGTCCTGTTTATGGAATAAACCCTTGAGCATAAAAAAAGGGGCTTCATGGCGTATATTTTGTGCCTCGGTACTGCTAAATGCACTTTTAGTCAATGACAAATAATAGATAGCATCCAGCAAGTTGGTTTTTCCGCTGCCATTTTCTCCTACCAGGCAATTGATCTGTTTAGAGAAGCTCAGCGTAAGTTCCTCATAGTTCTTGAAGTTGAGCAAACTTATATTTTCAAGCCACATTAGTTCGTTGTTGAATGTTTTTGTGTTATTTTGCGAGGGTAAAACAGTAGCACAGCCTATGTGTTTACTTCCAAGAAGAACTCCATTATTTAATTATTAAAGTATTATGGCAGTAAGTAGTACAAAGGAAAAGTCAAAAACTAAGAAAACATCTTCTAAAGCCAAAAAAACTGAATTTTCTAAAGAAACCTATATGTGGTGGTACGAGATGATGTACCTGTTGAGAAGGTTTGAGGAGAAAGCAGGACAGCAGTACGGCCGTCAAAAAATCAAAGGGTTTTGTCATTTATACATCGGACAGGAAGCCTGTATCGCAGGTGCCGTTTCTGCTTTAAAAGAAGGAGACAAATATATCACTGCATATCGTGACCATGCTCATCCTATTGCGCTCGGTACAGATCCAAAGTACATTATGGCTGAGCTTTTCGGTAAGATTACCGGAGTTTCCAAAGGAAAAGGTGGCTCTATGCACATGTTTGATAAAGAAAACCATTTCTATGGCGGGCATGGTATTGTGGGTGGACAAATTCCATTGGGTGCTGGTTTAGCTTTTGCCGAAAAATATAAAGGTACAGATAACCTTTGCGCTACTTACATGGGTGATGGAGCTACTCGCCAGGGTTCTTTTCATGAAACCCTCAATATGGCTATGACATTCAAGCTACCAGTCATCTTTATTATAGAAAACAATGGCTATGCAATGGGGACCTCGGTTAAGCGTACCAGTAACGTAACAGAACTCTACACATTAGGTGAGTCTTACGATATACCCTCTTTTCCGGTAGATGCCATGAATGTGGAAAGCGTACACCATGCGGTGGCAGAGGCTGCTGAGCGAGCCCGTAAAGGAGACGGACCTACTTTACTTGAATTCAGAACTTACCGCTATAAGGGGCATTCCATCTCTGACCCTGCTAAGTATCGTACCAAAGAAGAACTGGAAGAGTACAAGCAGCAGGACCCCATAGTGCAGTGCATGAACGCTATACTAGAGCATAAATTTGCTACTGAGGATGAACTCAAAGAGATAGAGGATAAAGTGAAAAAACAAGTAGAGGACTGCATAAAATATGCGGATGAGTCTCCTTTTCCTGATCCTGAAGAAGCGCTGAAGGACGTATACGCTCAGGAAAATTATCCCTTCATATTAGATTAATTTCTTTTTAAAATAAAATTTAAAAGAGCTTTGCAAAGAAACGTAAAGCTCTTTTTTTATGTTTAAGAGAAATTAATGTAGATTTGCACCCTTAAATTATATAAGATGGCGAATAGAGTAAAAGGAAACAAGCAGAAGTCGGCTAAGGGTAGTGAAAAGCACGATAACACCGAACTACTGGAAAGTTCTGACGCGCTCAGGGAAACCCTGGTTGATAAAACCGGAACCTTTTTTAAAAACAAGAGGAATCAAAATGTGGCTTTGGGTATAGGTGTTGCTATAGCCCTGGTCATTGCCGGAGTTTTTGGTTATACCTATTATATGGAAAGCCAGAATACAGCTGCACAGGATGAAATGTTCCAGGCTGTATTTTATTTTGAGGCTGATAGCCTGAATCGCGCCCTAAACGGCGATGGTAATAATTATGGTTTCTTGGAGATCATAGACGAGTACGGCGGTACTGAAGCGGCGAACCTTGCTCATTATTATGCGGGGATTGCTTATCTACGTCAGGGAGAATATAATGATGCAATTGATCACCTCAGTGACTTTAGTGCATCTGATATGCTGGTGCAGGCACGTGCTTATGCTTTGCTCGGTGATGCTTATATGGAACTAGAAAATTATGAGGAAGCAGTGAGCCACTATAATAAGGCCGCTGATTATAAGCCTAATCGGTTTTTTACCCCTCAATATTTAGTGAAAGCCGCTTTAGCTTATGAAGCAATGGGAAACTATGCTCAGGCAATTGAAAATTATGACCGTATCATAGAAGAGTTTCCTGAAGCTACGGAATACCAACAGGCGTTAAAACAACAAACCCGGCTACAAGGTCTTGCTTCCGAGCAATAATAAATATACACTGTACCTTACTTGATAAGTAGAGGATAAGGCTGTGCGGTTTCAGGTTGCCGCTTCATGGTCTTATCCTTTTTTTATGAATCTCTATATTGTATTATATGTCTACTGCCCATAAAAACCTAAGTGACCACAAGACTGACCAACTTCCTGATATCTCAACAAAGAAGTTTGCTATTGTAACTGCAGAGTGGAATGAAGAAATCACGGGAGCCATGTATGAGGGCGCGTTTGATACTTTAACAAAGCATGGAGCCCTTGCTTCTAATATTACCAGCAAATGGGTCCCTGGTAGCTTTGAACTATGTCTGGGTGCACAATGGCTGGCTGAGGATGCTGCCGTAGATGCTGTGATCGCCATTGGCTGTGTGATTCAGGGCGAAACACCACACTTTGACTATATATGTCAGGCAGTAGCACAGGGAATTAAAGACATTAATCTTAAATATAATAAACCAGTTATTTTTGGGGTACTCACTACAGATAATTTGGCACAGGCTCAGGACAGGGCAGGAGGTAAGCATGGCAACAAAGGCGATGAAGCAGCCTTTACCGCTATTAAGATGCTCGGGTTCTAGATAAAATAGCAAGCACAAGCACTGTATTTTTTTACATAAATATCCAATTTTACTATGAAAGTTCTCAAGTTTGGAGGTACCTCATTAGGGAGTCCTGAGAGGATGCATGCCGTCGCAGACCTGATCAATAAAGAAGAAGGAAAAAAAATCGTAGTCCTCTCGGCAGTTTCCGGTACTACTAATACCCTGGTGAGTATCGCTACAGCCTTATCAAAACAGGACAATGCTGAAGCAGGTGCAATTATTGAAAAACTCTATGATACGTATCAGGTATACTGCAAGAGCCTTTTACACAATTCGGCTAGCTTTGAAAAGGGGCTTGAAATTGTAGAAAACCATTTTTCTGTGCTGCGCGCTATGGATAAGAGTGACTACAGTGTGGATGTTGAGAAAGAAATACTGGCACAGGGAGAGCTACTTTCAACCAAGCTTTTCGTTACATATCTAGAACAGGAAGGTGTTAATGCCGTGCTTCTTCCCGCCTTGGAATATATGCGTATTAATGATGCTAATGAGCCGGATACCCCTTACATAGCGCAACACCTTAAGCAGTTGCTAAGTCAGTATCCTGAGCAGGAATTGTTCGTAACACAGGGCTACATCTGCCTCAACAGTAACAATCGCATTGACAATCTTCAAAGAGGTGGAAGCGATTATACTGCCTCTTTGGTAGGAGAAGCAGTAAAAGCTACTGAAATTCAGATATGGACGGACATTGATGGCATGCATAATAACGATCCACGGATCGTAAAGCATACCTATCCTATTCCCAGGCTTTCATTTGACGAAGCTGCAGAACTGGCTTATTTCGGGGCTAAAATTTTACACCCTTCCTCCATTCGTCCGGCGCAGCATGCTAATATTCCAGTGAAACTCCTGAATACGATGAAGCCAGACGCTGCCGGCACAATAATTACCGCCGACATTGATCCTGAAAGAGGGTTTACCGCAGTGGCGGCTAAGGATGGAATCACTGCCATTAAAGTAAAGTCCTCACGTATGTTGCTGGCTTATGGCTTTTTGAGGAAAGTCTTTGAGATTTTTGAGAACTATAAAACACCCATCGATCTTATCACAACTTCTGAGGTGGCAGTATCACTGACTATTGATAATAACACCCATTTGTCAGTGATAAAGCAAGAACTTGAAGACTTCGGCGATGTGGAGGTCCATACTGATCATACCATCATTTGTATTGTCGGAAATATGCCTTTTTCTAAAGTAGGAATGCTTAAGCAGGTGCTGGATGCCATGAACGACATTCCAATCCGGATGGTATCTTATGGTGGAAGTAAATTTAACATTTCCCTTTTGATAGACAGTGAATATAAGGCAGAGACACTTACCCGGCTAAATGAAAAAATATTTGGTCAGCAAAGGTAAGCTAAGTCTTTGGTCGGTAGCATCTTAGTAAGCTTCAGTTCTGACAGAGAAATGTTTTTTGCCTACCTAGGTATAGTAATGCTCCCGTATATTTTTAACTTTAGCCTGTAGCAAAATAGAAAATAAGCATAAATGACGTACCAAAGATGGAATAGAGCGCCCTCCGGGCGGAAAGCGGAAACTTCTACAGTAGGCGAGGCTATGCGGGAACTTTTGGATACTTACAAACTAAAAGCTAAATACGAACAGACACAGCTGATCAACTCCTGGGAGAGACTCATGGGGGCTCCTATTGCCAGGCGGACCGACAAGGTTTTTATCAAAGACCGTAAACTTTATGTAAAACTGAGTTCCGCAGCACTTAAGCAGGAGCTAAATATGTCCAAATCTAAGATTCTATCTATTTTTCTTCGGGAGTTTGGGGAAGTAATCGTAGAAGATGTAGTATTCCTCTAAGGAGTTAGATACAATAATGATTTGAAAATAAAGACGCCTGATTTAGAATCAGGCTTTTTTGTTCATAAGAAGTGGAGGCTTAGGAGCAAAGGTGATGCTTTTACGAAGACGATAGATATTGTGGCGTTTTTTGGAGCAGCAGTCAAATTCTATATGATCCATAATTCGCCTGACAAGCATTAGACCAACTCCTCCTTTACGTTTGGTGCCAATAATATCATTAAGGTTAGGCTCCTTATAGTCACAGATATTGAAACCCGCACCTTCATCTCTGATTTCGAAGGTAATTCCTGCACCTTCGTCTACATTAATAATAAGCTCAATGCTCTCATCCGGATTACAATGGTGAGAATGAATCATAAGATTAGCACAAACCTCATCTACTGCCAGTACCAGTTGATGTGCATCAACTTCTGAAAGATTGTAATGACCCAGAATATTGGTTACAAAATCTCTGATACTTTGCAGCTTATCCTTGCAACACGGTACTTTGAAACTGTAATTCATTCGACAAAATCTTTCTTAGCGTCTTCTTCCTTATCAACAATAGTCAGTAATTGATGTAAGCCCAATATCTCAAAAACTTTATACACTTTTTCGTTCATATTAAACAGCACAAGCTTTTTTTCTTTGGCTTCCAACTCTTGGATATATGACATAAAAACACCCAGGCCTGCTGATGAAATATAATGAAGATCTAAGCAATCTACTAAAATCCTTGGACATTCAGCATTTACAGCTTTTTGCATAGCCTCATCCAAATGTATAGACGAGCTAGCATCTACCTCTCCATTTATTTTGATTAAACAGTATTTTTCACCAAAATCAACACTTACATCTACCATAACTATTTAGTTATACGCTAGTTAGCGCGTAATGTTCTTTTACCCTATTTGAACTTAATAATGAGAGCCGTATAGTCATCATCTAAAGCATGACCTTCGCAAAATGCAAAAATATTTTTCAGAAGAGCTTCCTGTATTACTTTCGGATCTTCAGTAGCGTGCTCTCCTAAGAAAAGCTGAAGTCTTTCGTAACCAAACTGCTCATTAGCGGAATTAGCCGCTTCAGTGATACCATCGGTGTATAGCATTACGATATCTCCCGGCGAATAGTTTACCTTTGTTACTTCTATGTATTGATTAAATTTTTCGTTGCGAATTATTCCCAGGCCCAGTCCCTGATTTTCCAGATAAGTGACAGACTGGTTGGTCGCACTGTAATAAAGTGTAGGACAATGCCCTGCTCGTGCAAACTCAATAGTAGACTGAAGGGTATCTACCACAAAGAATGAAGCTGTGATGAACGAAGTTTTCTCCAAACAGCGGCTTAAGGCGCTATTGGCATAGGCAAGAAACTTATCGGGAGAGAGATCAAGCTGAGCCAGACTATGAAATACCCCCTTCATCTGTGCCATATTAAAAGCCGCAGAAGTCCCTTTGCCTGATACATCTCCGATAATGATGATAAACTTGTGTTCATTGATCTGGTAGATGTCATAGTAGTCGCCACCTACCTGATCGGCAGCTTCTGAAAAAGCAGCGATCTCAAAGACCTCATTAGATACGGGTTCCTTCGGAAGAAGGCTCTGATGTACACGGTTCGCAATTTCCAGTTCTTCTTTATAACGTTCATTTTCAATCGTTTCATTGAGAAGCTGGAAGTTCTCTACAGAGATACATGCCTGACTGGCAAAGGTACCAATGATACTTACCATTTCTTTGTTGAAGCCGTCACTTACTTCCTTTAGCACTACGAGGGTGCCAATAGTATTATTCTTAACCACCAAAGGTATCCAAAGTACTGACTTATATTCAGGGAGCTGAAGCAAACGATGTTTTTTACGATGAGAGCGGTAGTCTTTACGCGACAGACGTGGCTTACTAAGCCCTTTGGTTCCGTCGGATTGTAAAGCATCACCTTTTAGTTTTTCCTTTAGTAGAGGAATCTCTTCTTCTTCCACCCCTCTTGTCAACAAAATGTGCTGCTCAAAGTCATCTGTTTCTACCCAGGCTGCATCTGCAAATACAGCCTTTACAGAGCTTTCAAGTAGTATTTCAAAGATCTGGTCTACTTTATAGCCTGCCTGCGTGGACTGGCTCAACCTCTGAAAGTTGATTACCTCCTCCAGCTTTTGCTCAAATACTGATGATGTAGGAAGGTTGAACAATATGACCAACAGGGAGAATATATTGTAAACAAAGGTAAAGCCGAAGAGTGCTAATATAAACGCTACATCCAGTATATTGATGGGAAGGAGTGGGGACTCATACAGATTGTCAAAAGTTTGCCCAAATGAATATAAGTTGTTGAGGAAGAGAACAAGAAAAATACTGATGGCAAGCATGATGATGATGCTCTTCCACTTCTGCTTAAAATCAAGATAAGCTACCCATTTAAGGTTAATAGATAGTACCAGTCCTAGTATCAGGAGTAAGGCAAGAATGATATTGTAGATAATATTGAACTCAACTATCGGGAAAAAATTGAGTATAATGCTGGCTAAAAGCGCATACTCAAACATCTGCCACAATCTTATGAGTCTCTTTGATTTTTGGTATAGTATGAGCTGTTTCCAAACCATAATGGTAGAGGTGAGGAAAGCAGTAACCAGCCCAATATTAATATGGTAAAAAAAAGTTCTGAGGAATATATTTTGTGATAGTCGGCTATCGCCTAGTAAGTTGTAAAATAAGACGATGGTTAGCGCAACAATAGTTGCCAGAAGCCCGGTAGCGAACACCCGCCAGAGCAGGTCAATAAAATTAATCCTCTCTGCTCTTCCTGTTATATACCTGTAGTAGAAAAATAGGGCAATAAAGAATAGGTTGAGCAGCACCAATCGTGTTTCAGCAGGTATGCCTGGCCTGATGTTATTTATATCTGCAAATAACAGCGAGAGGTCGGTGACAACCAGCAGAATCCAACTGATAATACCCAGAAAGAGTGTAAACCGGATGACATTTTTGTGAAAGCGCATGTGGCATTAATAGCGTGGCAAAAAAGCATTTGCTGTACGTAAATCGTACAGCAAACTGCCTGCTAGCACAAAGCTAATATAAATTATGGAATGGAGAAGTTTCGTAATTTGTAAATTACTTTAGCCTTCAGGGACTATAGTTGGGAGCTTCACGCGTAATAGTAATATCGTGAGGATGACTTTCTCGTGAGCCCGCATTGGTAATTTTAACAAATCTGGCTTTTTGCAGACTGGGAATATCTGCGGCACCACAGTAGCCCATGCCTGCCTGTATTCCACCAATAAGCTGATAGATAACTTCGTCTACCATACCTTTATAAGGAACCCGCCCTACTATGCCTTCGGGAACCAGTTTTTTAATATCGTCTTCGGCATCTTGAAAATAGCGGTCCTTAGACCCCTCTTCCATGGCTTCTACTGAGCCCATGCCACGGTAAGATTTGAACTTTCTGCCCTCATAAAGAATCACCTCACCGGGAGCTTCATCGGTACCTGCCAGCAGTGAACCGATCATAATGCTGCTGGCTCCTGCGGCAATGGCTTTTACAGCATCACCAGAAAAGCGGATTCCACCATCAGCAATCACGGGTACTCCGCTTCCTTCTATAGCTTTGGCTGACTCATAGACAGCTGAAAGCTGAGGGACTCCCACACCCGCGATAATACGGGTAGTACATATACTGCCTGGTCCTACACCTACCTTAATAGCATTGGCTCCTGCTTTTACAAGTGCTTTAGCTCCTTCTGCTGTAGCAATGTTACCCACAACCAGTTCGACTTCAGGATAGGTTTGTTTGACTTTACGGCAGGCTTCCATAACCCCTTTAGAGTGACCGTGAGCTGTATCTATGCTGATAATATCCACGCCTGCGTTTTTGAGCATTTCTACTCTTTGCAGTATATCGTGCGTAACGCCCACTGCAGCCCCCACTCTCAAGCGGCCATATTCGTCTTTGCAGGCATTAGGACGGTCTTTGTTTTTCAGGATATCCTTATAAGTAATTAAGCCGCTAAGTTTGCCTGCTTTATCAATAATGGGAAGTTTTTCAATTTTGTACTCCTGAAGAATATCTTCTGCTTTTTCCAGTCCTACCCCAAGGTCAGCAGTAATCAGGTTCTCTTTGGTCATGATCTCCCGCACAGGCTGGTTCATGTCTTTCAGGAAGCGTAGGTCACGATTGGTCACAATACCCAGCAGCCGACGATCTTTATCTACTACAGGGATGCCTCCAATCTTATTCTCCCGCATGATCGCTTTGGCGTCAAATACCGTAGCATTGATATCCAGGGTGATGGGGTCCAGAATCATACCACTCTGTGAGCGCTTCACCTTTCTTACCTGGTGTGCTTGCGCCTCAATAGACATGTTTTTATGGATAAAACCCAGCCCACCGGATAAAGCAATTGAGATTGCCAATTCAGACTCAGTTACCGTATCCATAGCAGCAGAAACCAAGGGAATGTTCAGCCTTATGTTTTGGGTAAGTTGGGTTGAAGTGTCGGTGTTTCTGGGAAGAACCTCTGAATAATTAGGTACAAGCAGCACATCATCATATGTGAACGCTTCGTACAAAAACTTAGATGGGTCAGTCATCATAGGCAAATAAGAAGATTTATTTGCCGGTCAAAGTTACTTACATTCCACGATAAATTAAAATATAAATTAGAAAGCAGGCTAATTTATTTTTACCTGCTTAAGATAGATAAGTGTTAAGGCTGTTAAGTTGTGATTTTAGCAGGTGATTTGTACTTTAAAAGTCATTTCCATTTGGACTGCTACGGTGACATATTAAGTTTAATTATTTTACTACATTGATAACAGGTATACCTTCTATTGATAAGTCTATAGTACGACACTCTTCAAGAATAGATTTAAGCTTAGGCGCACTCCAGAATAATGTGTCTTTTGTTCGTAATAAGATAGGGGCTGACCCTATCATCTCAGCAGTAGTTAAGTCCAATGCCTATGGCCATGGTACACAGCATTTTGTGTCTATGCTGATCAAATGCGGTATCAAACATTTTTCGGTAGCCTCAAGCTATGAAGCACAGGAAGTGCTTAGATCATGCCTGCCTGACTGTGAGATTATGATCATGGGTATCCTCTACTCCCGAGACCTGGAATGGGTAATTTACAATAACATACAGTACTATGTGTTTGACCTTGAGCGTATTCGTCAGTCTGTAGAAGCAGCAAAGCGCGTAGGAAAGAAAGCTGTCATTCACCTGGAAGTAGAAACTGGGGGTAACAGAACCGGGCTTCCAATTGAGCAAATGCAGGAAGCTCTTGACCTGATAGAGGCTAATGCCGAGCATATCGATTTTCGTGGGCTTTGTACCCATCTGGCAGGCGCAGAGACGCTGGCCAATCATTTCAGAATCAGGCGGCAGATGATCAGATACAATGAAGCATATGAAACGACTCAGCAGAAGAATGTTCTTCCAAAACTAAGGCATATTGCTTCATCAGCAGCAGGCTTGACCATTCCTGAAGCCAGAATGGATATGGTTAGGGTAGGTATCGCACTTTATGGACTATGGCCGAGCCCCGATGTATATAATATGCATCTGGTAGAAATCAACCAGGTAAGTGACAATCCTCTGCACAGGGTAATCTCCTGGAAAACCGATATTATGCATCTCAAAGATGTAAATGAAGGTGAGTTTGTTGGATACGGTACCAGCTATCAAGCTCTGCGTAATATGAAGGTAGCAGTTATCCCCTTAGGCTATGCTAATGGCTATTCACGCTCTCTTTCCAACAAAGGCTTTGTATTGATCCATGGGAAACGGGCTAACATCTGCGGACTAATCAACATGAATTTATTTATGGTAGACGTCACCCACATTGAAGGGGTAGAGGTTGGAGATGAAGTTATCCTGATCGGTAACCAGGATAACAGTAGTATTACGATCAGTTCATTCTCAGACTTTGCCAACCAACTGAATAATGAACTTATGAGCCGTTTGCCTGCGGATATACCGCGGCAGATAGTGGATTAGTTCTACATAACAATTTATCCACAGGCAGGGTTATACATTCTATCCAAACAATTTTTTTAGCTACCATCAATTTATTTTTATGAGTGTCAAGAGCAGGATTAAGAAAAAACTCCAGGAAAGGGAAGAACAACGTAAGCAAAGTATTTGGGTATTTGTATTGAGTGGAACCGTAGTGTTAGCATTGGCTCTTTCTTATTTTTTGATCCCTAGCGTGCAAGATTTTATGAGTACTGCCTATGAGGTGCTTACCAGCGACGATCATCAGCGAATTAAAGACTGGGTAAACGGGTTTGGTTTTTGGGGACCACTGATCATCGTAGCAGCGATGGTTGTTCAGATGTTCTTGATTGTGATCCCCTCTCCTTTACTTATGATTGTCTCTACATTAGCTTATGGCCCATGGTGGGGTTCTGTGATTTCTTATGTTGCAGTCGCTGTAGCGGCTACTATAGCGTATTTCATAGGCTATCATGCCAGCAATGCCTTTATAGATAAAATTATTGGCCAGAAGTCTGCTGAAAAAGTCAATGGGTACATTCAAAAGTATGGGGTATGGGCAGTAGTATTGTTCAGAGTCTCACCATTTTTATCTAATGATGCCATTAGTTTTGTGGCTGGCCTGGGAGAAATGCGCTATGTGAAATTTATAACAGCTACCACTGCCGGTATTATTCCTCTTATTGCGATGATAGCGATTTTGGGAAAAAATACCGAGCGCTTAGAGACAGGTATGCTTTGGATTTCAGGAGCAACAATAGTGGGTTTTGCCGTTTATTTCTTAATCAGATGGTATAAAAATAAAAAACATCAACAGGCAGCAGGCTAATCAGACGGTTATTTGTCCCTTATGTAGTGGACAACAGCATCAACAATTATCTACACAGGATGGTGGTTGTTACTATGTTTGTAAGCATTGCAAGCTGATATTTCTGGCCAGGAGCATGCTTCCGTCTATTGAAGAAGAAAAAAAACGTTATCAGCAGCATCATAATAGCATTGAAGATAAAGGCTACGTGAGCTTTCTTGAAAAGTCTATTGAACCCATATTGCCTTATCTGAAAGAAGGCATGCAGGGTTTAGACTATGGCTGTGGCCCTGCGCCTGTACTTGTACAGCTATTACATCAGAAGTACTGCTTGCATTGTGATCATTATGATCTTTATTTTTTTCCTAAAAAGCCTGAAAAAAAGTATGACTTCATATTTTCTACTGAAACCTTTGAGCATTTCTTCCAGCCGGGCAAAGAACTATTGAACTTGTACAGCCTATTGCGTCCCAAAGGCCTCCTTTGTGTAATGACCAATCTATACCATTCATTAGCAGGCTTTGAGCAGTGGTGGTACCGCAGAGATATTACGCATGTTTGCTTCTATCATACCGACACATTTCATTTTATCGCACACCACTTTGGGTTCCACATACTTTATCATGATCGGAAGCAGGTGGTGATTCTTCAAAAGACTTGAAAGTTTGGTATGGGTTCGCTCAGTGAAATTTGTAACTTTGTGGTATAAATCATAATTGCGGGGAGCTTAAGTAAAAATTACCATTATGGACAAACTTTTTCGGGGTACGTATACTGCCATCATTACACCTTTCAACGAACAAAATGAAATTGACTGGGACGATTTTGAAAAACTGGTAGAGAAGCAGATAGAATCAGGCGTAGAGGGGATCGTATTTGTAGGCACTACAGGAGAAAGTCCTACCCTTTCCCATGAAGAACATAAAGAAATTTTGCGTTGGTCGGTGAAGACTATCAATGGCAGGTGTCAGGTCATTCATGGTACCGGCTCTAACAATACCCGGGAAAGTATAGAACTGGCAATGGTAGCAGCTGATGCCGGTGCGGATGGCCACCTGGTAATCAACCCTTATTACAATAAACCTACTCCTGAAGGCTTATATCGCCACTTTACCGCTATTGCTGATGCGGTAGATTTGCCCATTATTATTTATAATATCAAAGGGAGAACAGCAATCAACCTGGAAACGGATAATTTGCTGAGGCTGGCAGCGCATAAGAATATCGTAGGGGTAAAAGAAGCCAGTGGAGATATTCATCAGATGATGGATGTGATGCGCCGTACCGCGGATGACTTCTGTGTATTGGTAGGGGATGACGCTCTCACCTTACCTTTTATGGCTTGTGGAGGTGATGGCTTGATCTCCGTCGTATCTAACTGTCTCCCTCATACAACCTCTGAAATGGTACGTGATTGTCTGAACGGAGAATGGGACAAAGCGCGCAGCTCCTATTATCGTATCCTGGATATTATGAACCTGAGTATGAAAGAGACCAACCCTATTCCAATCAAGGCCATAATGCACCACTTAGGTTATTGCAACCCCAAAATCAGGCTTCCTTTATGTGAGCCTACTGAAGCTACAATGAAAGAAATAGAGAAACACATCAAACTAATCAATGAACTGGGGTAAGCTTTATGCGCAATCATTGATTCTTCGTTTTCCAACCTTCTATAGGCTGATGGGTGTCTTTATCAATGAATGACGATTGCGCATTCAGGCTTAAGGTTTAAATATGATGTGGGAAAGCTGATGAACTTTGTTTATCAGCTTTTTCTTTTGGGCATGGCTATCAAGTGGCAAGCAGTTGAAATGAGAATTCTACCCATTAGCCGACAAATTATGTATCTTGCGCACTTATGAGAAAGTTTACCATTAGTAACCTGATTTTTTTAGCTTTACTGCTAGCAGTAGCTTGCCGTAGTTCCAAGGTTCAGACTGCAAAAGAGGATTTTAACGAATTTTACGATAAATTTCTTACTGATAGCAGCTTTCAAATGGAGCGAATACAATTTCCGCTATCGGGTATTAAGACGACGGACGAAGCAGAAGACTCTGCCTATCAGTGGACCAGGGATGAGTGGGTGATGCTTAAGAAACCAGATCTGGAAGGTACAGAGTTTGAGAGGAAACTACAGGTAAGCGATACTCTGGCTACGGACGAAATATTTACTGAAAATGCCGGGTTTTACTTTAAAATGGTATATGAGCCAGTAAAAAAAAAGTGGCATCTTGTATATATGGTGGATAGCGGTTTGTAAAACTGTTGGTATAACACCCCAATCAGTTTAGTCGTTATATACTTACCTTTTCAAATGTACGGACAATGATTGATAAAATTACACTCTCTCCGGAAGTATTGGAGAAACTGGAAAAGCTTTCAGATAAGTTTGCCAAGCAAGGTCAAAGCCTATCTGATTATCTTGAAGGGCTGGAACATGCCGATTATCTCTCTTACTGGGATTATATTGAGCTTGAAACACTGCTTAGCCTCCAGAAGCCCCGTACGGACCAAAAGGATGAGATGGTCTTTGTTACCTATCATCAGATTACAGAACTTTATTTCAAATTGATTTTGTGGGAACTGGAGCAAATTAATGCCGGTGAGCTTACTGAAGCTTCAGTCTTTTATGACAAAGTACAGCGTATGAATCGCTACTTCAGGCAACTCACCGATTCCTTCTCTATCATGACAGAAGGTTTGGACAGACAACAATTTGCTAAGTTCAGAATGACATTGATGCCTTCCAGTGGATTTCAGTCTGTACAATATCGCCTCATAGAAATCTTTGCTACTGACTTAATCAACCTGGTGCATGCTGACTATGTCCTTTGGCTTTCTCCCGATGATCCTATTGATGCCTACATGGATAACCTGTACTGGAAGGCCGGGGCCCGGGATATACAGAGTGGTACCAAGACCCTTACTTTGCGTCAGTTTGAAGAGAAGTACGATAAAATGATGACTCGCAAAGCCAAAGAGTACAAGCAGAAACATCTCCGCAAACGTATGCAGCGCTTTATAAAAGAAGGCGATGCTGACATCATTACAGCGCTGCGGGAGTTTGACCAATGGGCAAATGTACAATGGCCTTTGGCCCATTTCAAAGCAGCAGTACGTCACCTTGTCAACAATAATCAAGTAAAAGGAGCAACAGGTGGTACCAACTGGCGCAAGTACTTACCCCCCCGCTTTCAACGCGTAGTATTCTTCCCAGAATTATGGTCGGAAGAAGAGAAAGAAAACTGGGGCAAATCCTGGGTAATGAAACAAGTGGGTGATAAAAGCGAAAAAGAAACTTAAATTCCTCCAAAACACTTCCTTTCTGCTATTAAAGAGCTTCTACTCTTTTTATTTTGTAGTAATTCATTAAAAAAACGTTCCTCTTAGCAAGAGAGTTTTTACTTCCTGACACAATAGTGTATTTTTCACGCTAAATACTTTCTTTGTAGAAGCAAGCCTTTGGCTTTTTCTTCCTACTAAAACATTTACATAACTTATGAGACGTAGAATTTTCATCAAGCAATCTTTTGCCATATCAGCAGGCTTAGGGGTTGCCGGATTTGCTTGTAATAGCTCTTCAAAAAAAGGTGCTGAAGGAGAGGAAACGGTCGGAACCACAGCGGCTGCTTCGGGGGAACCGCTCTTTAAAATTTCTCTTGCAGAGTGGTCTTTAAACAGTTATTTATTCAATCCGGAAATCAGGAGTATGCCTTTTAATGTAATCGCCGAAAAATTTCAGAGCGATTACAATACTATTGTCTCCGGCAGTAAAATCAGTAATCTTGAGTTCCCTGCCAAAGCCCGTGAGTTAGGCATTGATGGTGTAGAATTCGTAAACCAGTTCTTTTACGACAAAGCCAAAAACATTGAATACCTGAGTGAGCTTAAAAATCGCTGCAATAGTGAAGGGGTAGAAGCATTACTGATCATGTGTGATCTGGAAGGTGAACTTGGTAACCCGGATGCTGCTGAGCGAGCAAAAGCTGTAGAAAACCATTATAAATGGGTAGATGCTGCTAAGTTTTTAGGTTGCCATTCAATCCGTGTCAATGCTTCCAGCCAGGGGAGCTTTGAAGAACAACAAAAGCTCGCTGCCGACGGACTGGGTTCGTTAGCTGAATATGCCGAGAAAGCAGGCATCAATGTACTGGTAGAAAACCACGGTGGCTTATCCAGTAATGGAGAGTGGCTGGCAGGTGTAATGAAAATGGCGAATCGTTCTAACCTGGGCACTTTACCTGACTTTGGTAACTTCTGTATTAAAACAGAAGGTTATTCTCCTGAAAACCCTACTCCCGAATGTTTAGATGAGTACGATAGGTATAAAGGCGTTACTGAGCTGATGCCATTTGCCAAAGGAGTAAGTGCCAAGACACATGAGTTTAATTCTGAGGGAGAGGAGATTCATACTGACTATGAAAAAATGATGCGCATTGTACTAGATGCAGGCTATCGTGGCTATGTAGGAATAGAATATGAAGGTAACGACCTGGAAGCTGTGGAAGGTATCAAGGCCACCAAGAGCTTGCTGGAAAAAGTAAGAGAGCGTCTTACACCTGAATATGCCTAAAAATATAGCCCCTGTTATTTAGAAAACAGGGGCTTGTATTGAGCTTTTGTTCTTTTGCTTTACCTGGCTTTTACTGTAGCTGTGGCAGGTTCAAATATCTTAAGTTGTTCCTCATACAGTTTATAGACCAGACGATCATTAGGGTAGATAATATCGTCAAAAGTAAGAGCCTGGTCTTTAGGTATGTCTCTTTTAAGGATGACATCATCAGCCAAACCAATGGGTAAGAGGTTCTCTTCTCTGGCGATATCATAGTTCTCACATACTCCGTAAGAAAGGTAGCCTCCGTATCCATCTAAGGTTTCTCCTGCTTTAAGGTCACGTTTGGCAATTGCTGCTACTTCAACAACAGGGCCACCCTGCGGATACATCACTGGGTCATTGAAATGGAATGCCCTGGCGATGGAACTGGGAATATCAAAAAAGCAAAGGTGATAAGGGGTATAAAAACTATATAGTGGACCAGGGCCCATTTTTAGATACTTTAAGTAATCCTTTACCATCGGGTCATCAGTGATGCCGTATACATATACCCCGGGCCCAGGTTTGGCACCTACCACAAAATCAATGATCCCCCCCAGTTCTTTGAGCTCATCGACATCATGTATATCAGTGAGTTCGTCAATATGCTTTTTTGACCTGTAAGCACTCATACCTCGCTTTGCCACTCCCATCCCGGTTGCATTAGCCACTGAAGCTTGTTCAAAGGATAACTTAGTCCCGTCAGTAAAGTTAGTAATCATACGTGTGCCCTGATTTACATTGTTGGCAAACTCCTCCATATCGGTAGGATTTTTATGCTCATCGAGGAAGCCTTTGATATTCCCACAAACCATGGGAGTAAGTCCCAGTCCTTTTACATAGCGGTAAAGGTTCATAATCACCCCTGGCTGGTCACCATCAGTTTGGCTGAGCATTACATCTGACTGATCTGCATAATGCTTAAGGATAGGTCCAATGGTTGCATCCAACTCTGGGTTTAACATCAAAATAGGTTTATTGTACTTGATCGCAGTTAATACTACCTGAGCTCCATAATCAATAGCCCCCGTTGCTTCTACAACGATATCAATCTCTTCGGATCTGCACAATACTTCGGGATCTTCACAAACGCTATATTTATTGGCAAGAATATTATCATCTATTTGTTGATGATTGCTGCAGATACTAACATTTAATACCCCAGCTTTCTGATAGCATTGGGTAGCTCTCTCAGGAGTACGGTTACAGATAGCCACTGCTTTCATGCCGGGAGTGTATTTCTCAATTTGGTTAATTAGTCCGACCGACATGAAGCCTGCCCCTACTACCCCGACCTTAATAGGGTTACCAGCTTCTTCTCGGAAACTCAAAGCATTGTCAATAATAATCATTCCTTGATAAGTTAAATATATAGCGAGTTTTAAGCCAAAGCTACAATGAAATACACAAAAACCATAAATTGTTTAACTATATATAAATAAATTATATAATGTATTAGATAAACAATATTTTTTACGCATTTTTTGTACGATTTGAAGATCAAAATGAAATGTGTACTTCACCCTCAGGGTTTTGCTGCACACAAAGAAACTTCAATGGTAAAAGGAATTGCTGTAATACAATCAGAGAGAATTCAATTCAGAAGAACTATATAGAGAATTCGCTACTGTATGATTGATGTTGAGGTAATTAACTAGGCTGTTTCAGCGTTTGTTTGTTAAAATACACAAAAAAAATTGCAATAGCTTATACTTAATGTTAAATGATTGAAATTTCTGATCTGTTTGAGTATTGAAAGTCTAGTGACTATGGTTTAGCAGCAAGTCTATCTTGTTTGCACCATTAAATACCGTAGCTGAGGGTTGAGTTTTCTTGATATGCATAATACTTTTTGATCACCTTTTTCAAATATTGAGATGACCAGAACATAAGCGTACAAACATGGAAGACTAAGAAATACTTTGATTTTTTCTATTAGTTTTGCTGAGATAAAATGACCAGATTTTGTTACTTGAAGCGACTGTTTACGCTTTCTTAGAGAGTTAAGCATCCTGAAGTACTTAATCTCATATTCTGAGTAAAAAGAGAAAAACAAGCGCTATGTACCTGATCTTTGATACTGAAACTACCGGTCTTCCCCGCGACTATAATGCTCCAATTACAGACCTGGACAACTGGCCCCGCATTGTGCAGTTATCCTGGCAGTTGCATGCTGCCGACGGAAAATTGCTCAACCAGCAGGATTACATCGTAAAACCAGTAGGGTTTACCATTCCTTTCAATTCTGAAAAAGTTCACGGTATCTCTACAGAACGGGCGCTGAAAGAAGGCCATCCTCTAGAAAAGGTGCTTGAGATATTTAACAAAGACCTGGAGCGTACCCAGGTAGTCATAGGTCATAATGTAGACTTTGATATTAATATCACCGGCGCAGAGTTGGTTAGAACAGGTCTTCCTACACATCTGATGGATATACAGAAGCTGGACACCAAAGATGAGTCTACTGACTTTTGCAAAATTCCCGGTGGACGTGGAGGAAGGTACAAATGGCCGACTCTTTCTGAACTCCATCAGAAGCTTTTCGGTGTAGGCTTTGACGAAGCACACAACTCTGCTTTTGACGTTGATGCTACTGCGCGCTGCTTTTTTGGATTACTCAAAGAAAAAGTGGTTAAGCCCTATAATGATGAAGTACCACTGGACAAAATCATCTACGAAGCACCGGATCTTGAGGCTGCCAGCCGTGCTGAAAAGGAGAAAAAAGAGTCAGAAGCTCCAACTATTCCGCTAAGTAATGAGCCAGTCAAAGAAATTAAGACTGCTCCTTTTAGTCATTTACACGTACACTCGCAATATTCTATACTCCAGAGTACGGCCAGTCTTAAAAATATCGTGGCAGCAGCCAAAGAGCAAGGCATGCCCGCCGTGGCAATTACCGACTTAGGAAGCCTTTTTGGCGCTTTTAAGGCGGTGGCCGAAGGCAAAAGACAAGGGTTGAAAGTTATCATAGGTTGCGATGTATACGTAGTAGAAGATCGCCATCAGAAAAAGTTTACCAAAGACATGAAAGACCAGCGGAGTCTGCAACTGCTGCTGGCCAAAAATCAGGAAGGTTATCAAAACCTTTCCAAACTTTGTTCATTAGGATATATTGAAGGCTATTATGGTGGTTTCCCTCGTGTTGATAAAGAATTAATTCAGAGGTACAAGCACGGATTGATCGCAACTACCGGTAGTATCTCCGGTGAGGTGCCCGATCTGATTCTGAACGTAGGGGAGCATCAGGCAGAAGAGGCCTTTGTCTGGTGGAAAGAAACATTTGGTGAGGACTTTTATGTAGAGCTTCAGCGTCATGGTCTGGAAGAAGAGAATCGTGTAAATGACATATTGCTCCGCTTTGCTAAAAAGTACAATGTAAAGGTAATCGCTACCAATGATGTGTATTATACCAGGCGTGCTGATGCTGATGCCCATGATACACTGCTCTGTGTAAAAAATGGTGATGTAATGTCTATGCCTAAGGGGCGGGGAAGAGGGTTTCGCTTTGGGATGCCTAACGATGAGTTTTATTTCAAAACAGAAGAGGAGATGAAGCGTCTCTTCCAGGACTTACCGGAAGCCATCACTAATACCTATGAAATTGTAGAGAAAACGGAAGAACTCAAACTGGAGCGAGACATTCTTTTGCCCCGCTTTGAAATACCCGAAGAGTTTGAGGACCAGGATGACTACTTGCGTCATTTAGCATATGAAGGCGCAAAAAGCCATTATGGGGAGGTCACGCCAGAGATTAGTGAGCGGATAGACCACGAACTGAAGATCATCAAGGACATGGGTTTTCCCGGTTACTTCCTTATTGTACAGGATTTTATCAACGCTGCCCGAAAAATGGGGGTGAAAGTAGGGCCGGGGCGTGGTTCCGCAGCCGGTTCAGTAGTGGCTTACTGTACCGGAATCACCAATATCGATCCGATTGAGTATGACTTACTCTTTGAGCGATTCCTCAACCCTGAGCGTATCTCCATGCCCGATATTGATATTGACTTTGATGACGATGGCCGACAAAAAGTAATAGATTATGTAATTAAGAAATATGGACGTAACCAGGTAGCCCAGATTGTGACGTTTGGCACCATGGCTCCTAAAATGTCTATCCGTGACGTAGCCAGAGTGAGCGAACTGCCACTTCCGGAAGCCAATCGCATCGCCAAGCTTGTACCGGAAAAGCCAGGGACTACCTTTGAGCAGGCATTGGCTGAAGTACCGGAGTTACAGCAAATTAAGCGAGGTAGGGATAAGCAATCAGAAGTAGTAAACCTGGCGCAAACGCTGGTAGGTTCGGTGAGAGGTACCGGCATACATGCTGCCGGAGTAATCATTGCTCCTGATGACCTGCTGGAATATATTCCTGTAAAGACAGATAAAGACTCTGACCTTTTTATCACGCAGTTTGATGGTTCGGTGGTGGAGTCAGCAGGTATGTTGAAGATGGACTTTTTGGGGTTAAAAACCCTAACCATCATCAAAACAGCCCTTGAAAATATTAAACAAAATCATGGTATTGAAATTGACATTGACACGATTCCACTGGATGATGAAGAAACCTACAAACTTTATCAGCGGGGCGATACCGTAGGTACTTTCCAGTTTGAGTCAGATGGGATGCGGCAATGGTTACAAAAACTCAAGCCTACCAATATAGAAGACCTGATTGCTATGAACGCCCTTTACCGTCCGGGGCCCATGCAGTTCATTCCTAACTTCATTGACCGCAAGCATGGGCGCGAACAGGTGGAATATCCTCATCCGCTGCTGGAAGGTATCCTCAAAAATACCTATGGTATTATGGTGTACCAGGAGCAAATCATGCAGACAGCCCAGATCCTGGGAGGGTACTCTCTCGGCGGTGCGGATTTGCTGCGTCGGGCGATGGGTAAGAAGAAGATAGAGGAGATGAACAAGCAGCGGGAGATTTTCGTCAAAGGGGCCAAAGAAAAACATGGGATTGAAAAGGGCAAAGCTGAGGAGGTTTTTTCCATTATGGAGAAGTTTGCCCAGTACGGATTTAACCGTTCACACTCTGCCGCATATTCAGTAGTAGCTTACCAGACGGGATATCTGAAAGCGAATTATCCGGCAGAATACATGGCGGCTGTTCTTACCCACAATATGAACAATTCCGATAAGGTAACTGCCTTTCTGGATGAGTGTAAGCGCCAGGGTATCAATGTGCTGGGGCCAGATGTTAATGAAAGCAGGTATTTCTTCGGCGTGAATAAAGAAGGACAGATCCGCTTCGGCTTAGGGGCTGTAAAAGGCGCAGGTGAAAATGCGGTAAGTGCCATCATAGAAGAACGAGATGGAGAAGGGCTTTACAAAGATATCTTTGAGTTTACCAAACGGATTAACCTCCGACAGGTCAATAAGAAAACGCTGGAGGTCTTGGCAATGGCGGGTGCCTTCGACTGTTTTGATGGCTTGCATAGAAGGCAATACTTACATACTGAAGAAGGAGATGCCAGTCTGATAGAAAAAGCATGTAAGTATGCAGTTACACTACAACAGGAAGAAGAGTCCGCGCAACAATCATTGTTCGGAGGTAGTAATGGAGTAGATGTTCCTCTACCCAGGCTTACGGATTGCGAACCTTATAGTGAGATAGAAAAACTAAAAATTGAGAAAGAGGTAATTGGGTTCTATATCTCTGGACATCCTTTAGATCAGTTTAAGCTAGAAATTGAAAACTTCTGTACATGCACGGTAGACCAGGTACCGAATTATAAGAATCAGGATATATCTGTGGCAGGTATCGTCACCTCATTTCAGGAGCGGCAGACTCGTACTGGTAAGCCTTTTGGCCTGGTAACCATAGAAGATTATCAGACTTCTCTGAACCTTGCCTTCTTTGGAGAAGACTTTTTGAGTAACCGTCATCGGCTGTCTATAGGGGAGTTTGTATACATAAGAGGGAAGGTAGAGGAACGCTACAATCAACCGGATGTCTGGGAACTTCGCCCTCAGTCTGTGCAGCTTTTAAGTGAGATCCGCGAGAAAATGACCAAAGGTGTTCAACTCAAAATTCCTGTAGAAGTTCTGGATGATAAATTAGTATCAGATCTGGAAAAACTTCTCCTGGATTATCAGGGTAGCTGTGCCTTAAAAGTTTACCTGCAAGACGGTATGGAGAGTATTACTGTAGATACCATGTCCAGGAAGTTTAAAGTAAACCCTGTCAATAGCTTTTTTGAAACAGTAGAAAAGCTTAAGGATATTACTTATAAACTAGAGGCTAATTAAGCCCTTATTTGCCAGGTAAGATGAATTGAACCGTGTGCATGCTATGCTAAAAGCCTTGGTAACGCTATTTGAGTAGTTTGGGATAACATCAATGAGCTCTGGGGCATAACAGGTCCTGGACCAACTACCCTACCTTAGATGCCAGTAAGGCTGACATTGCTCAAGATGAAATAAATGAGCAGACACTGCCAGTGATGCAGCGGATAGTTGTTGGGTACATTGCATTGGGGAGAACATAGCAGCGAATCCGCGATGTGTGGAAGTAGAGGTAAGCCTATTGGGTAGCTACGGCAGGCAATCTCTCTATGAGCATATGATGCCTGAAGAACTTGAAAAGGGGATCAGGCTGAACTCGAGTAAGAGCCTGACCAGCGGACTGCATTTGGTGAGCATCAGGCAGGAGAATCTGCGAATGCAAAAATTGATTCTAAAGTAAAAATCTTAAATCATCGTAAGAAAAGAAAAGCAGCGTATTGGCTAGCCTCTGCTTTTCTTTTCTATGAGCGTAGAATATAAAGTCCTTGCTAAAAAGAAGATGACATTTTTACTAAAATAGAATAACTGTTCAAAGTGGTCTAGAATAATGAAATGGTTATGCCCACGGTAAGTGTATTAGCCTGCGGCCCTTCGTCTGCAACAAATACTTCGGAGAACATATACTGTCCGGTAAGGGTGATTCCTCTGAAACCTACCCTTGCATGTGCGCCATAACGCCAGGGATTTAGGTTAAAGTCTTTCCGGTTCTTGGCATAGTCATCATCATTGTATTTGATTTTGGAGTAAGACAGTAAACGGCGGCCTATTACACCCCCCAAGGCAGCAGTAAACCCGCGATAGTCATCATTCGCAAAAAAGCGAAATTCCATAGGAATATTGATGAAATGAACAGAAAGCTTGGTTTTATCTACATTAGGGAATGCTTCATTGTCCAGTTCAACGATTTCAGTTGAATCTCCGTCCATCAGGGTTACCTCATCTGAAAAAGTATAGTTGTGTGAAGAAATACCTATACCCGGATGGAATGAAAACTTTGATTCACCCAAAGCGACCGGGTACAAATAATGAAAGCCAATACTGCGAGAGCGTATGGTTCTGATTTCAAATTCCTCAGGAGCATTCATCAATATATTGACGCCATAGTCAAAAATCAGCATACCCGGAAGGTCAGGTTGTGCCGAGGTGAATTGACTCTGCTGCTCCTGGCCTTGTACCAGTGAGTAGGTAAGTAGAAGGGAAAATATTAAAAATACTCTTTTCATTATTGTTTGATTAGATTTTAAGCTATTAAAAATTCTTCTTCAGTATGTCCGCAAAGGTATTGAGATTTTGCAAGTATGAAACGTCTTCACCAAATTATACTATGAAAGCACAACGCTTGTTATGTATCTTAAGTGTGTTATCTGGTAATTACACGTATAATTTTCCTGAAGTTATCATGCTTTGAGGAAATACAGACAGTTACTATTTTCATGTTTGCGCTCGTATTAACTAGATTATGAAAATGAGTTTGAGGTTGCATTTACCCTTAAATCTTTTCGCTTTTGAGCAAAGGCTTGTATAATCTGAAGGGATTGGGCATTTTGCCTAAAAATCTTAGTTAGATTATGCATATTGAGTTTTTTGAGGGTGATCGCGCCACACAATACGACGATAAAATTCCAACCTGGGTACCTAATTACCGTTTTGTACAACAGTCTATTCCCGCAATACTTAATGCTTATTTTCCTGCTGAAGAAGAGCGCAGACTGCTTATTGCTGGCTGTGGCACAGGACAGGAAATTGCAGAGATCAAACAACAGGTGAGCGGCTGGAAAATTACTGGTATAGATCCCTCTCCTCAAATGATTCGTTTGGCTCAGATGAAACTTGCCTATTGGGATAATGACCCACTTTTAATGCTTAAAACCGGTGTAGTAAGTGATTTGCCAACCGAGCAGAAATATGATGCAGCCACGCTGATACTGGTTTTACATTTTATCCCTGATGATGAGGACGGTAAACTAAAACTGTTGCGTGATATTGCAGCACGGCTTCATACAGGAGCCCCATTGATTATCTCGGATATCTATGCTTCGGATAACTTTCAGCAAGAACTAAAATATTTTCGTCAGTATATGATGAACAAAGACCTGGAAAGCCAGATGATAGACCAGGGCTTGCAGCATGTACAGGAGGATACCCACCGCCTGTCAATACACCGATTGGGTGAATTACTACAGGAGGCGGGATTTCATGCCCCACGTATGTTCAGTAAAGCTTTTTATTACGGGGCGTGGGTTGCCGAAAAACGTTAGACGTCACAAATCCGGACCCCCTCTTGCAGTGAGGCCAGCGGGTCTTGTTTGGGTATAAACTCCTGGGCGATAAATCCTGTAAAGCCGGTATCCACAATAGCTCTAACGATGGCAGGGTAGTATAGCTCCTGCGTTTCGTCAATCTCTGCTCTGCCTGGCACTCCTCCGGTATGGTAGTGAGAAATGTAAGGGTGGTGTTTTTGTATGGTAGCAATTACATCGCCTTCCATAATCTGCATGTGGTAGATGTCGTACAACAGCTTAAAATTTTCTGAGCCCACCATCTTACATAGCGCTACGCCCCATTCGGTATGATCGCACATATAGTCCGGGTGGTTTACTTTGCTGTTGAGCAGTTCCATGGATATAATGATATCATGCTTTTCAGCAATAGGCATAATTTTCTTCAAGCCCTCTGCGCAATTTTTCATGCCTGTTTCGTCATCCATGCCGTCACGATTTCCGGAGAAAGTGATGATCTGCTTCAATCCTGCTTTGGCGGCCAGCGGTATGCTCTCCGCATAGATATCATAAAGCTGTGCGTGATTTTCAGTACGGTTGAAGCACTTAGAAATACCGAAACCATCTCTCAGGCAGGAAGCCATCGCACAGGTGAGACCATGTTTTTTCAAGGTGGGCCAGTCATCAGGGCCTAAAAGCTCTACCGAAGTGATGCCCATCTTTTTGACTTCCTTACAAAACTCATCCAATGTGATATCCCTGTAGCACCATTTACATACAGAATGTTTGATATTGCCCTTTAAGGGTACATGTTTTTTCTCAGAGGATTGAAAGGGCATGCTTGTCAAGGGTGCCCCGGCCAAAGGTACCATTGCTGCGCTGCCGGCTATCTTCTTGAGCGCACTTCTTCTATTCTGCTGATTCATAATGACTAAGATTAAAGGTTGTTGTAGCCGGAAGATAAAGTATTCTGGGCTTATCCAAAAATTTTGCTGCTACTGTCTTTAACTCGCCCGAAAATTCAGGTTAAGAAAAAACAAACAATTGTTTCTCATACGTTATACTTTAAGTAAATTGATTATTCCGGTAGACTTACTGCCGGAATAGCGAATGATTTTTTAAACTTACTTTTATGAACGACACCCAAAAAAAACTGATCTGGACAGCTGCCAGCATAGCCGGTATAGCTTTGGCGCGAATGCTCACCCACAAGCACCGTAGTATAGACCTTACACAGAAAGTTGTATTAATTACCGGTGGCTCACGAGGCTTAGGCCTGGAAATCGCCCGCCTGATGGTGAAAGAAGGAGCCAAAGTAGCTATTTGTGCCCGAGATAAAGGTGAGCTGAAAAAGGCAAAGGAAGATCTTGACGAGCTGGCAGCGACTTATGGTACGGATGGAGTATATACGGTAGTCTGTGACCTGACAAAGACCAATCAGCTTCATGATATGCTTGGGCGAGTAAAGAAGCACTTCGGAGCGGTGGAGGTGCTTATTAACAATGCCGGCGTAATTCAGATAGCACCGGAAGAGGAGATGGAAAAAAAGGAGTATGAGGAGGCAATGAATATCCACTTCTGGGCACCTTATCACCTGATGGAAGCTTTATTACCGGAGATGAAGAAGAAAAGAGAAGGACGAGTTGTTAATATTGCTTCTCTGGCTGGTAAAGTAGTGGTGCCCCATCTGGCTCCCTACTCAGCCAGTAAACATGCGCTGGTAGGCCTGTCAGAAAGCCTTCATGCTGAAATGCAAAAGCACAACATCTACATTACTACTGTGTGTCCCGGTCTAATGCGTACCGGTAGTCTACAGCACATGGTGCATAAAGGGCAGCATAAGAAGGAGCATGCTTTGGCGGAAATTCTTGCTTCTCAACCCTTTACTTCTATGGATGCTAAAAAGGCTGCTGAATCCATTGTAAGTGCCTGTAAACATGGTGAGACTTCGCTGATCATTCCTTTACAGGCCAAAGCTATCACAGCAGCTAATGGGCTTTTTCCCGGTTTGGTGGCGGATGTTATGGGTTTGGTGAACCGTATCCTGCCCAGTCCCGGTGGCATTGGTCAGAAAAGGGCTAAGGGCACTAACAGTAAATCCGACTGGGTGCCTGCCTTGCTGGAAGCAGTGACAGATAGAGCGGCCCGAAGGAACAATGAATATTGATAGCTCATTAAAATAGTCCTTTCTATGGTCATTCATGCGCCACAGCTGTTGCAAGTGATCACCGGAAATTTTGCCCGGGCTATTACGCTTTATCCTTTTGTATTTGTAAGGCATGAAAGGGATAGGAATGATCCGATACTGCTCAACCATGAGAGGATACATCTCCGGCAGCAGCGTGAGTTGCTGGTCTTTCCTTTCTACTTATGCTACCTGTTAGAATATGGTATAGGCAGGCTCAAAGGCAGAACCCACCGGCAGGCTTATGAGCAGATCAGTTTTGAAAGAGAAGCCCATATCCATGAGCGTGATTTCACCTACCTCAAAAAGCGGAAACTCATGGCCTTTAGAAATTATTATGGGCGTAAGCTTACTTAAAACAAACTCAAAACCCATTAAATTAATCATAGAAATTGTTTGCCTGAAGTTCTATAAATGATAATCTTAAAGGGTAGCTACCATAATTGGTTAGTAGGCACAGTAAAAAAAATTTTACTTAACAGCATCTACGTAAAGAGACAAATATCGTCCGTGATTATCAACCCGGGTCCTGTAATCTATTCTAAGGGCTTCTTCTTGACTCTGATTATGATCACTCTCAACCACTTTATCAAAACCGGCTTGAATAAGTAATGCTTTCATAGTCTCAAAATCATAGCCATATTTATGTTCACCTTCCTGTTGTAGCGCATACATAAGATGATCAAGCTTACTTTTGCACCAGGCAGGGTGCATCTCTTTTTGAATCGCAAAGAAAGCCTCATCGTTTTCAGCGTAAGCCTTTATTATTTTTTCAATACCCGGCACAATGATTCTTAATGTACCTCCGGGTATAAGTATACGATAGGATTCTTTAACAATTGCCAAAGCTGTATCAGGGTAGTCAATATGTTCTAAAAAATGTGACGTATAAATATATCGTACAGAGTTGTTTTTAAATTTTTTTAGCCCACCCGGTAGTTTCATTGTAAGGATTCTTGCACCTACAGCCATATCAAGATTAAACCACCCATCTATTGTGGTCTTTCCACTTCCTAAGTTTAATCTTAAATCGTTTTTGGCAATAGCTTCTTCAATGGATTTTTTATGCCACATGTAGGATAAGGTTGCATATATTTTAAACAAAATGCCAATATTCATTGCAGACCTTATGCTCTGTTTAAGTAGGCTCATAATATTAGTAAGCTATTGTTATAACTATATAATGATTATTTACTTGATGAGCAATTCCGGAGCACAATAAAATGAGGCTAAATGCCCTTGTATACAGGTTCTATTATTTCAAATTATAAAAGGGCTCTTGAAGTCCTGTGATGCAAAGAATAAATGTAATGACAAAACATCGCCACTTTATTATTCATAAGCCATTCGGTTATCTGTCGCAGTTTGTTAACAACCAGAACAGGAGGAAAAACAAAAAGCTGTTGGGAGCACTCTATAACTTTCCTGAAAGCATAATGGCCATTGGTAGATTAGATGAGGACTCCGAAGGTTTATTATTACTTACTACAGATGGTAAAGTAAGTGCGCTGGTGCGATCTAAGAAGATAGAAAAGGAATATTATGTACAGGTAGACGGTCAAATTACCCTTGAAGCTGTAGCGCGCTTGAAGGCAGGGGTAGAAATAGCGATAAACGGCAAAAAATATCTGACCCTGCCATGTGAGGCTGCTCGTCTGGAGCCAGCCCCAGAATTTGAGCCAAGGGCAAAAAAGATAAGAGACGAAAGGCACGGCCCAACAAGCTGGTTGTCAATCACCATCACCGAAGGAAAGTTCAGGCAGGTTCGTAAAATGACTGCTTCGGTGGGTTTTCCTACCTTAAGATTAATTCGGGTACGTATCGGAGGTATTACCTTGGATAATCTACACTCAGGTGAAGTGGTTGAAGTAGATCGTTTTGACCTTGGTAAAGAGTATTGAGAAGGAATATATTTCATGCTCGGTACATACCTGTGTGGGGAGGATACAATGTGAGTTGCGAAAAGATGATTTTTGACATACGTAAAAAAATACTCAACAGCATATGGGCAAATGTCGGTTTTGATGGATGAGCATGGTCTACTGGCTGACCTTTCCAGAGGCTAGGCGTGAGCATGTCAAGTAGATCGGGCGGAGGACATTGAAGTACAGCTTGCTATGAAACGCCTCTATAATCGAATCGTAAGGGACACGACGATGCGTCCTACGATTACAATATGCAGGGTGCTCGTAAAGGCAGACTGAGAAGTCCGACTTTTTTGATTTTGAGGCTTCAGGACCAATAGGATACAGGTTCCAGAAAGTGGCTGGGTACTTTTTATTTCACTTTGGTACTGGCTATCCTGAAGTTATCTGCCTGGGGCTGGGCTTTGCTTTTCTCTATTCAGGTGCAAGCTCAAACTCCCTCAGGTCTACCGGTACTACCTTGGAAACGCCCTGCTCGATCATGGTTACCCCATAGATGATATCGGTGCTGGCCATCGTACGCTTGTTGTGGGTCACGATGATGAACTGAGAGTCCTTACTGAAGGTCTTGATGATGTTGTTGAACTTGTCAATATTGGCATCATCCAGTGGTGCGTCTACCTCATCAAAGATACAGAATGGCGCGGGCTTGAGCAGGTAGATCGCAAACAGCAAAGAAGTAGCGGTCAGCGTTTTCTCTCCTCCCGAAAGCTGGTTGATGGTCAGCGGGCGCTTTCCTTTAGGCCGGGCAATGATGTCAATACTGGACTCTAAGGGATCATCAGGATTGGTCAGCTTAAGGTCGCAGTCATCCTCTTCGGTAAACAATGAACGGAACACCTTCACAAAGTTTTCCTTAATCTTTTCGTAAGCTTCCATGAAAGTAGCACGGGCTACGGTATCAATTTCTTCAATCGTTGTGATTAAAGATTCCTTAGCCTGCAGGAGGTCTTCTTTTTCATTGTTGATAAAATCATAACGCTCTTTGATCTCTTCATAGGCCTCCATCGCCATAGGGTTGATGGGTCCGATACGCTGTAAACGATCTTTAATTTTGGTGAGCTTCTCCCGGAGTGCCTCAGGGTCAACATTCGCTTTTTCCTCTTCAGAAACCTGCTCTTTCATGAGCTCGTCCAGGTCCAGCTCAAACTCTACGGAAAGCCTTTCCTTTACGCCACTCAGCTCCAGTTTGGTGCTGTTGAGCTGGTTCTGAATTTCCAGCACCAGAGAGTCGCTGTTTTCTCGCTGGTTACGGATTTCGCGGGTTGCTTTTTCGTTCTTATCAATCTCACCTCGAACGGAGTAATAGTCTTTCTCCGCCTCATTAACGCCTATCTCAATCTGCTCTTTCTCCTCATACATGGCCAGCAGCTCATCTTCACTCACATCGCTGCTTTCCAGCAGTTGTTTGATGCTCGCTTCACTTTCTTTAAGGGCCTGCTGGTTTTTAGCAATATTGTTTTCGCTGCTTTGATAAGCCTCTTCTTTAAAACTGATCTCCTGTGAAATACTGCTCACACGGTTTTCCTGCTGATAAAACTGTATGTTCTCCTGGTTGAAGTTAGCAGACTTTTCACTCAGTATTTCGTTTTCTTCAGCCAGCCTTTCTTTAAGCGCTTTGATTTTACTCTCCTGCTTGATCAGTTCTTCTTCCTTTTCAGCTACCTGCGGTTCCAACTCGGCACAGGCTTCATGCAACTCCTGAATGTGGTCTTCGGTGTCCACCCGCTTTTGAGCATTGCTGGATAGCATTTCAGCCATCTGCTCCTTTTTGGTCTTCACTGAAACAAATTCCTGGCTAATCTGGCTGATCTCTTTTTGCAAAGAAGCGATAGCTTCTTTGGGAGAGCTTTGCTTGAGGCTGGATAACTGCAACTGTTTCTCCTGTATGCTTTGCTGCTGGGCTTCTACCTCTTTTTCCAGTTCTTTGAGTTGTGCCTTAAGCTTCTCCATATTTTTGGCACGCCCGATACGTTTACCTTCAAATAGGCCAACGGAACCTCCCGCCATGCTGAAGGGGTGCTGCACAATGCGCCCATCTTTGGTGATAAAAGAAGCCTCTTTATCTTCAGGAATGGTAAAATCACCATTGACAATATAGGCATTGTTAAGTACGTACTGCACAAGAGCCTGATAAGCGGGGTCATATTCTACGATCTCAGCAGCGGATACCGCATGATCAAAAGTTTTGCTGGCAGCAGGCTTAAAATGTTCAAACTCATCCAGGATAAAGAAATTAGCTTTGCCTTTAGATGCATCACTCAAAAGGTTAATGGCTTCCAAAGCCTCAGCACGACTTTGCACTACGTAGTAGTTCATGTACTGGCTGAGGTAGTTTTCTATACACACCCGGTACTCCTCACCACAGCTAATGATATCTGAAAGCAGCGGTGCTTTCTTGGCCCACTCAATATTTTTCTTGATAAACTTGATAGCATCAGGGAAACCTTCCAGGTTATCCACCAGAGACTTGGTAAGGTTATATTCATTCTGCAGTGCGTCGCGGGTACGGTTGGTCTTAGAAAGTTCTTCCTTATTCGCCTCTATACTTTCGGCCAGGGATTCCATGCGCTGCTGCAGATCCTGCTCCGCCTGCTCGGCTTCGGTGAGTTCGTCTCTGAGTGTCTGCAATTCATCTTCCAGTTCGGCAGCCCGTTCGTCGTAGCGGCTCATATCAGCCTGCTGAGCGCTGGTATCGGCAGAAGTTTTTTCCAGATCCTGGCGGGTAGCGCTTAGCTGCATTTGCTTGATCTCCAGTGTCTTTTTGATCTGGTAGACTTCATCCTGCTTCTCTCTTAGCGCACCGTCTGCCTGATTGACTTCTTCTTTCAGCGCATTGGTCTTAGTCTTGTACTCTTCGTATTCCTGCTTGAGTTGGGCTACCTTGTCTTTGGTGATCTCCAGGTTTTCGGCCGCTTCTGATCGCTGCCAGCGTAGCCCTTCCAGGCTTTCGCTGATCTGGTCAATATTATAACGGTCACGCTCTAACTGTTCCGTAAGCTGTAGCTCCCTGTCTTTAAGCAGGCGCATCTTTTCATTCTTTACCTGCTTATCACTCTCGTAGTTGCGAATCTGCTCCACGTGCTGGTTCAGCGATTTTTGGCGGGAAGAAAGCAGTTTTTCTTTATTGACCAGATCAGTTTTGAGCTGCTCTATCAGCGCGTCACTTTCACTGAGTTGGCGGTTGAGGCTGAGCTTGCGGTCACTTTCTGCTTCCAGTTGCTTATGCAGGTTTTGTAATTTTTCCCTTTGCGAACTGACCGTTACTTTGGCGAGCTGTACACTCAGGTTTTTATATTCCTCTTTGGTCTTATAATATTTTTCTGCCTGCTTGGCCTGCTTCTCAAGTGATTTTAAATTTTTCTCTATCTCGTAGAGCAGGTCTTCCACCCGCTCCAGGTCAGCATCCGTGTCTCCTAATTTTCGCAGCGTCTCTTTTTTGCGGGTACGAAACTTGCTGATACCGGCGGCTTCCTCAAACAGGTTACGGCGAGAGTTGTCTTTATCATTAAGAATCTCATCTACCATCTTCAGCTCAATGATGGCATAGCTGTTGGAAGCGATACCCGTATCCATGAAGAGGTTGGTGATATCCTTCAGGCGGCAGGTAACGCCGTTCAGCATATATTCGCTGTCCCCTGAGCGATAATAGCGGCGGGTGATGGTCACCTGGGTGTATTCGGTAGGGATAAGGTTTTTGGTGTTGTCAAAGGTGAGCGAAACCTCAGCCATCTGGGTGGCTTTACGCTTTTTGGTACCGTTAAAGATGATGTTCTCCATCTTGTCGGAGCGAAGCATACGGGTCTTCTGCTCTCCCAGTACCCAACGTATAGCATCTACCACATTAGACTTACCGCAGCCATTGGGACCGACCACACCGGTAATCCCCTTGTCAAAGTTAATGATAACTTTGTCTGCGAAACTCTTAAAGCCTTTGATCTCAAGTCGTGTTAACTGCATAGCATCTCCTGCGGAAAAGGGACAAACTTAAAAATAATTTTTAGATTTGTTAAGTTAAAAGTCGGTTAAAAAAGCCACTTTTTCCTGTGTTAAAGACATTTTTTTTCTTTAACTATAACACTAATAACATAATGTTATTGTTTTAGTCAAAATACTAATCTGGGTTAGTAAAATATTGAACGCTCAGCATAATTGAAGCATTTTTATGGATGAATTAATACAAATCGCGCTCTTTGTCCTCTTTGCCCTCTTCTCACTAGGGTCTAATCTTTTGAACAGGCGAAAGAAGCAGCAGGCGGAAACACGTAAGGCAGAGGAAGAAACTGAAGCTGAGACAAGGCGTCCTAGAAGAAGGCCGGAAGTAAGCTCACCGGATGAGCCTGAGCCTGAGCAAAGAGAGCAGCCTACTACTTTTGAAGAAATATTGAGAGAGCTTACCGGGGAGAGTCCCCGACAGGAGAGTCCCCGACCCAAAAGAAAGCCTGAACCACAGATGGAAAATGAAGCAGAAGAGGATGATTATGAACACCCTTTCTCTTCAAGAAAAGTCGATGAGGAAGTTGAAAAGGGAAGAAGAAAAGTCGAGCAAAGAGCGGAATCATTTGATAGGTATAAGGAGAAAGGGAAAAAGTATCAGGGGCAGGTAGCGCAGAAGATCAGCGATAAAATCAACATAGAGGACCAGGTGATTTCCAAGAAACTGACCGTAAAGAAAACCAGCCGTAAAGCAAAGAGTAAGCAACTTGCCAGTAGTATAGCTGCTTCGCTTAGAAATACTAACAATGCTCGTAAAGCGATCATACTAAGTGAGATTATTAATAGGAAACATTTTTAAAATGATTGAACATTTTTTTATTTGTCCTTATTGTATGGCCCAAATTTCTATGTTGCTGGATTTTTCTGTTTCTAAGCAGGCTTATGTGGAAGACTGTGAAGTTTGTTGTAACCCGATTCAACTAAGTTTTACGGTAGATGTGGCAGAGGAAGCAGTCATTAACTTTGAGGCCCAGCAAATGGATTAGAAATTTCAGCCTGCAAAAATTCAGAGTCTTAATTGCAGATTAAAAATTAAGTGTAAATTCATCATTACTCGCTAACCATTCTTCCTTGGCATCTAAAAGACAAAAAAACCTACTTATCATTCTGGCAGCCATCGCTGCATACTTTATCATTACCTATCTTTTGTTCACCGCAGAAAGTGGGGAAGAGAACAGCAACATTAAAAGCTTGCCTGACGCATTCTGGTATACAATTGTAACGCTTACTACTGTAGGTTATGGAGATTTCTATCCGGTTTCCACTTTTGGAAGGTTAGTGGGTTTGGTATTTATTATAGGAAGTGTAAGTCTCATAGGCTATCTTATCAGCCAGCTTACCAATCAATATTCAGCATATTTAGAGAAAAAACGTTTAGGACTTTTGGGAACAAATTTTGAACATCACATCATTGTCATTGGCTGGGACAAATTCGGTAAACAGGTTGTAGATGAGGTAGTAGGTTCCGGCAAGCAGGTAGCCATTATTCTCAATAATAAAAGTGAAATAGACCTGATCCACGAAGCCTATTCCAACAAGGAGGTCTTTGTGCTATTTACCGACTATAGCAATCTGGAAGCATTTAGCAAAGCTAACATTCAGGAGGCAGCTACGGTATTCATCAATTTTACGGATGACACCGAAGTGCTGATTTATCTGCTTAACCTCAAGAAGAAATTTCCCGACCTGAATTACGTAGTCTCCTTAAACAATCCCAGCCTAAAGGAAACCTTTGCGGCAGCCGGGGTTCGCTATGTGGTTTCTAAAACTGAGATCGCTTCGCGCCTGGTGGCCAGCTACACTTTTGAGCCGGACGTAGCGCTAATGGCAGAATCCATCATGACTACTGCGCTGGAAGGAGAAGAGTACGATTTACTCGAGTTTCTAGTGAATGAGCAAAACCCTTTTGCCGGAGAAGACTATCTGGATTCTTTCATCAAGATGAAAGTAGAGCATGATTGTGTGCTGGTAGGTCTCAACAAGAAAGTTAATGGTAAACGTATTCTTCTGAAGAACCCTTCCAAAGGGACAAAGATTGAGGCAGGAGATTACCTGGTGATGATTGGCAGCGGAGCTGCCAAGAATAAGATCAAAAAACTGTTCAAAACCACAGAAGGACGAGTTCTGGAAAGAGGAAATACCGATGAAGTAAAGTGAAGCAGCAATCCTGACTAAGCCAGCAATTCCTTGATTACATTTCCACCAGTTTGAGACAGCTGTTTATATCTTCCTCCATGAAAGTAAGTGAGCTTATTGTCATCCAGGCCCATCAATCTTAATAATGTGACATGTACATCTTTTAGAGGATGAACAACTTCAACGGCACTGCTGCCTATTTCGTCAGTAGCTCCTATGGTATGCCCGGCTTTAACGCCACCACCCGCCATCCACATCGCCATCGCATTAGGGTTATGATCTCTTCCGTAAGCTACGCCACCACCTCTTACACCATTGTCCGGGCTGCGTCCAAACTCACCGCACCAGACGATCAGTGTTTCTTCCAGCATGCCGCGTCTTTTTAGGTCTTTAATGAGTGCAGCAATAGGTTTGTCTATACTCTGGATGAGTTTACCGTGTGCACGCGCCAGATAATCGTGCGAATCCCAGCCGCCAGAATATACCTGGACAAAACGAACGCCCTGCTCTACCAAACGGCGGGCCAGCAGACATTTACGGCCAAAGGCATCCGTAGTTTCTTCTCCTACACCATACATCTCTTTTGTTTTCTCATCTTCCTTCTCTATGTCTATGATGTCGGGAATCTCCATCTGCATACGGAAAGCCAGTTCATAATTTTCCATGCGGGCTTTGAGCTCTTCGTGAGCGGGATGCTCCTGCTGATGCTTTTGGTTCAACTCAGCGAGTAAGTCCAGGCTCTCCCGCTGATGATAGCGACTTACTCCCGGGGGAGGCTCAATATCCAGAATAGGAGAGCCCACCGAACGCAAGGGGGTACCTTGGTAGTAAGCCGGTAAAAATCCATTGGTCCAGTTGCCAGCTCCACCCTGGGGATAGGCTACCTCAGGAAGTACGATAAAGGCAGGCAGATTTTCATTCAGTGTGCCTAAGCCGTAAGTTACCCAGCCTCCCAGTCCGGGATCACCCCCAAACTTATTGCCGGTGTTGATGTGGTACATGGCCGTGGGATGGTTAACCGATTCGGCCTGTGCCCCTCTGTAAAAGCAAAGGTCGTCGGCTACTTCTGCCAGATGCACAAAGTGCTCACTCATATCCGCACCCGACTGCCCTACTTTTCGTGTTTGGAAAGGGCTTTCCACATAATATCTTTTTCCGGATGACATGGCAGAAAGATTTTCTCCTCCCTGTTGAAATTCCTTCAGATGGTACTTACTGAGTTTGGGTTTGGGGTCAAAAGTATCAATATGGCTGGGTCCACCTTCCATCATCAGAAAGATACAAGCTTTGGCTTTGGCAGGTAACATAGGTGCTTTAGGGGCCAAAGGCCCACCGGAGGTAGCTCTGGCAAAAGCCTGGTCAGCGGATATCATGCTACTGAAAGCCAGCGCGCCTAAGCTGGACCCCAAACCGTAGAGAAAATCTCTGCGGTTTAAATTCGCGGAAGCTTTCAGGTTAGCAATGCGTTGCTGATTGCTGGGGCGGTTCTTTTTGCTCATATCAGTAGACGTAAATAAATTCGTTGGTATTGAAAAGCACCAGACAAAAATCTGCCAGCGCCCGGGTTTCAGGAGGTACTTCAGTAGCTTGGGCATCTGGCTGATAATTTTGGTAGACATCCAGGCGCTCGGTATATGAGAATTCTTCCCCGGTCATTTCTTCAAACATAGTGCGTTCTACTTTTACCGGGTAGCTTCGTGCTATGGGCGTATTTTCTTCATGATAGCTAATCATTTGCTGTATATATTTTTCAGAAGAAACCACTTCCTGCGGTTGAGCATCCCGGTTCCAGGCCAAGGCTATACCTCTTTCAATCTTTTGCTCAAGCGTAGTGGCTTCTTCTTCCAGTCGCCACGCCATCGCCAGGGCACGGCTATGGCTATTTCTGCTATTAAACAAGGTAAAAACCTGAGGGGTAACTGTTGAGGCAATACGTCCCTCGCAGGAGATATCCGGGTTCGGCTGGTTGAATACCTCCAGCATAGGGCTGGGCATTCCCCGGTAGTGATAGGTATATATGCTTCTGCGGTTTCTTTCTTCTGGCGTAGGAGAAGGTTGATAAGCCGGGGCAATTGAACCCATAATATGGCGGGGCTGCAATGCCACCTCCCGGTTGATTTCGGGCTTTACCGGCAGGCCACCCATGGTAGTATTCAATTCACCGGAAATCTGTAGCATAGCATCCCGAAGCTCTTCGGCCCTCAACCGGCGGGGACTGAAGTAAGATAGCAGTAGATTATCAGGATCTTGATTACTGACCGCTTCAAATTCAGGATGGATACCAGAACGGCGATATGCTTCGGATGTAACGATCAGGCGGTGCAAGTTTTTAATAGACCAGCCATGATCAATAAAGTAAGTTGTCAACCAATCCAGAAGCTCAGGATGAGTAGGCTTTTTACCCATTACGCCAAAGTTGTTGGCAGTACCGGCTATACCTTTGCCAAAATGATATTGCCAGATGCGGTTGACGATAGAACGGGTAGTCAGTGGGTTTTCCGGGCTGGCAAGCCAACGGGCAAGAGCCAGCCTTCTGCCATTTTTTACCTGCGGAATAGCGTCAGGCAGTGGAGATTCTGCTTCCTCAGTGAAGGTGCTGATGGCACTCAGTACGCCTGGAGTTACTTCTTCCTGCTGGGCATAAACCGAGCCGCCGCCTAAGATAAAAGTAGATTGGATGGTATCGCCTACCTCAGCTGGCATCTGCATTTTTCTTCCGCTATGAGGGTTTTCTATCACAGGGCCATTGTATACCGAATAAGCCAGTGGCTCGTAGCGTCCTAGCTGATGATTGATCACTTGCAGACGCTTGTTAAGCACTTTCTGGTAACCTAACTCTTGATTGCTGAGTCCATAAAAACGGGGAGGCTGCTGATCTTCGGGAAGCTTTCTTCTTTCTTTAGGAGAAAGATACTTCAAGCCTTTTTGCTGCATCCAGCGCTTGGCAGCTTCTTCTTCTTTATTAAGAATTTTTTGCTGCTCATCCTTAGCCTCTTTAATCAGTTGTTTTAACCTTGCCCTTCCTTCTTCAAAACCCTCCTGATTTTCTTCAGGTAGGTAGGGGGCATGACGCTCGGCAAACTGCACCGGGGCGAGGCTTGCCTGTATGCGGTAATAATCTCGCGTGGGAATGGGGTCAAACTTATGGTCGTGGCAACTGGCGCAGCGCAAAGGAAGAGAGAGGAAAGTTTCTCCGATGCTGTTGGTGGCATCATCCAGAAACAACTGGCGGGTTTCGGCAGCTACGCTCATGGCAGTATGTTCCCAGGGCCCCATGCGCAGATAACCCACTGCCACCAGCATTTCAGGATCATCAGCATCCAGTTCATCTCCCGCAACCTGCTCCATGATAAACTGGTCGTAAGGCTTATCTTGGTTAAATGAGCGAATGACATAGTCGCGATAGCGCCAGGCATTGGGACGTTCAAAGTCATTGGAATAGCCATCGGTATCGGCATAGCGTACCACGTCCAGCCAGTGGCGCGCCCAGTGCTCACCGTAACGAGGAGAGGCAAGCAGCCTTTCCACTAGCTTTACATAGGCGTCAGGAGATGTATCATGTAGGAAGGCCTGCACCTCTTCGGGAGTGGGGGGCAGGCCGCTTAGGTCAAAGCTCAGTCGGCGGATGAGCGTGAGTTTATCTGCTGATGGCGCAGCTTCCAGGTCGTTTTCTGCCAGCTTTCGGTTGATGAAAGCATCAATAGGGTTAGTGTTTTCGGATAGATAATCTTCTGGTATTTCAACAACTTGGATAGGCTGAAAAGCCCAGAGGTCTTCGGCTTTGTATCGGCGGTTTTGCCAGCTAGGAGAAAGTGCTTTGCTGGTCTTCACTTTGATGCCATCAGAGTAATTCCACTCGGTATTTTCTACCAGAAAAGTACGCCTTTCTGCTTCCGGCCAGGGAGCGCCTGCCTCAATCCAGGAGCGGAGTAGCGCAATCTGATTTTCGTTCAGGCGATCATTCTCCTTGGGAGGCATTTCCAGTTCGCTATTCATCCAGGTAACGGCCTTATATATCAGGCTCCCTTCAGCATCACCAGGTTTTAGCGCGGCTTGCCCGGACTCCCCACCTTTCAGGGCGGAGGCTAATGTGCGTATGTCAAAATTACCTTCCAGCTTATGATTCTCATCTCCGTGGCAGGCAAAGCATTTTTCCTGTAAAATAGGGTATACCTCGTGGGCAAAAAGCAGTTCGGCTTCTTCTTCGCTAAGTGTGTTTTGAGGGTAGAAACTATAGATGAGGAAGCTCAGAAATAGAGTTGAGAGTAGTAGTAAAAAAAGCTTAGGTTGTAGTAGTTTTTTATATGGCATGCCCCGGATTTTAATGATCCTGCTATGCTTACTAATATATTGAAAAACAATACTTTATCAAACAGGCTTTGTCGCTTAGAAATTTATTGTTGAGCTTACTGTTTTCTTCATGGCTGATATAGCATGGATTGCCAGGGAGTGTCATTTAGTGCTTTTTCTAATTCGTTGAAATTGATAATTAATTGGGATAATGGTTCCGGGTTTTGCTTCTTTAATAGTGTGAAAAGTATACGAGGTTTTACATTCAAAAAGCGCTGTACTTTGTTTAGCGTTAAACCTTTCTCAGACAATAATTCTTCATAGCTCAGGTACAGACGTTGATGATTTTGAAATATTTCATCAAATCTGTTTCGTTCTTCTTCCATCTTTTTTAACTCCCTGATGCATTCATCAGTATCTACATAAAGTCGCTTGTCTTTTGTGTCAAGCTGATGCTTGTCGCCCCAGTAGCTCAAGGCCCCGGTTTTGTCAGCGATAAGAGAAGAAATAACAGTTCGTATCATGTTTTTTCGGCTCAACACGATCACTTTCAATGATGACATTTCCCGTAGTTCCCGAATACAGGTTTCTCCTCGTGCATAATCACTGTATCTGAAAAAGAATTTGAGCCCTACTGCTTTGATTGGCTTTGGGTGGGCATTGAAAATATGATTTTTGAAATAATGAGTTTCCATTTCACCCTTGGCTTTTTTGATGTAATCTCCGGCATATTCTCCTGAAGATACAATAGCAGGGTGCGAATTCAGATAGGTATGCAGTAGTGTGGAGCCGGTACGACCGTGACAAAGAATAATGAAAGGGGTGTACTCACGATGCCTGCCCAGGGGAAGAAGCTGAAGAGATTTCTTGAAGCGGAGTATGCTAAGCGTTCTGAGATAGTTAACGAAAGTCATGTTGAGCCAGTTGAAAGCTCAAAGATAGTTAATGCTATATGTGTAGGTAAAAAAATATATAAAAAGCCAAACCGTCGTTGGCCTGGCTTCAATATTTGTAAAGTTATCGCACTGCTATTTCGTGTACCCAACTGCTACAATTTCTTCCAGGTTATTCTCGCTGTTTTCAAGCTTGCTTAATTCCTTTGAGGCTTCTTCAACCTTTCTGGTACTGCTGTTATCTCCATGATCCAACTTGAAAGTGATTGGCATGACCATACGTACTTTAACCGGTTTTCCTTGGGTAGTACCGGGGTTCCATGCGGGAGCTGATTGAAGTGCTTCAATCGCTGCATTATCACAGCCGGCACCTATGCCTTTGAGGGTTTGAAACTCTGAAAGCTCGCCATATTCATTGACGACAAACTGTACAAATACTTTGCCCTCTATGCCCATACGACGAGCCTGAGCAGGATATTTCAGGTTCTGGCCAATGTGCTGATAAAACTCTTTGATGCCTCCTTCCGGCTCCGGCTGGTTTTCTACCACTGTATATATTCCATCAGGATCGGGAAGCGTTGCCAGTTTTTCTCTCAGAGCATCTCGGCGGGAAAATAGTGTTTCAACTTTTCTATAAGTAGAAAGGGAAGCCGTTTCTTCCCATAACTCTAATTCAAAAGTCTTTGGGTTAATAGTTTCTCCCCTTTCTTTAAACAATTTCGCCTTTTCATTACGTACTGATGAATAATCATCAAAATATTCTAAAGTCAGCGTATTTATCTGACCTTCTATCTGCTGAAGTTGCGCCTGCACATCTTCATAAGTTGTAGCAATGGCTTCCTGCTCTAACTCTTCTTCTGTCTGGCAGGAGAAGGTGAAAAATACCGCCAGAAATAAAGGGATTACCAGTAGTAGTTTATATCGTGGTGTTTGTTGATTCTTTAAATGCATCATTTTGATTCGTTTTAAAGTTCTTGATTTATAAAAGTGGTTCACTAGTGACAATTGTAGTCCGTCAAACAGCTTGCGGGTTAGGAGTTTCGCGTAGCTACCGGGATTTTGATGTTCAATAGCAGTAGCATCGGCAGCAAATTCGTGTACATCTATCAACGCTCTTTCATAGAGATATACCAGCGGATGAAACCAGAAGAATATCTTGAGTACTGCCATATAAAATACATCATAACTATGTTTCTGCTGTATATGCGCCTCTTCGTGGGCGATAATCTGCGCGGCTTCTTTCTGCGTTAACTTCTGCGTGTTATCCCAGAACAAGAAACTGAAGCAGGAAGAGGTGGGGAGTTTGCCCTCAGTATAGATCAGCCGGTATTTCTTACGAGGCATGCTCTGATTTTTTCTCACTGTTATGATCAGTTGGCTGCTTTGCTTTATAAAAAGGGTTAGAGTAAGTAAGACGCCAAAGCCATACAACAAGAGCAGGGCATTTTGCCAGTTGAGTAGTTTTTCCAGCATACTGGTTTCGGCTTGGGTTTCTGTTAGAAGAGCGGGGTTGAGCAAAATGAAATTCTGGTAATTGCCTGCTACTTTTCCTACGCTCTCAGATACCAAAATAGGGATCTCCAGCAGCGGTAGCACAAGTGACAGTAGAGAAGTAGCCAGGAGGTAAAAACGATTATATTGATGGCTGGGCTGGTCGTGCAGCACCATTATATAAAAGAGATAGAATACCCCCAGGCAAATGCTGCTTTCCAGCAAATAGATTAGCAGATGATTCATATCGGTATGATTTAGTATTTCAAAAAGTTTTAGTTGCCGGGTACAGGTCTGACATGCTCAGTGTTAAGTTCCCTTCCTCATTAAATGCGAAGTGAAAGTCCATGCTTACCCGGGTATTTACTTTTTTGCCATTTATTACGCCTGACTTCCAGCGTACTTTTGGATCATTCAGTGCTTTGACGATCAGGCCATCCAGTTTATAGGCTTCTTCCAGCTCACTTTCCCGGGTGCTGAAGCCTTCAATGATCTGCGGAGAGTCAGCTTTTCCGCCAATGGTAAATTCTGCCTTCACTAGTCCTTCCATGCTGTAGAAGTTGAAGTAGACGAGTTTATCTTCCAGAAACTTTCTGATGACCTCATGAAAATAGGCCATACCTCTTTTAGGAATTGGAGGGGTATCTACTTCTCTCAGGCCATAGGTTTTGCTGTCATGCGTAAGCTCATCTTCATACATGCTGAGGTAGTTGGTAGTATCTTTAAAAATACCCACTCTCAAGTCTCTGAAGTCAGCTTTTCCCTCAGGAAAGACATAGTGAACCAGGTTCTTATTTGAAAACGCTTTTTCCTTCATAGCTCTGTCCTTTATCCAGTCCCA